>NZ_AODQ01000047.1 GCF_000348925.1 Cesiribacter andamanensis AMV16
CTGACAGGCCTACGCGGCCCGGTTTCGAACCGGACCGCGTAGGCCTGTCAGGGCTTTACTTAACTTATTGATCCACCAACGGCTCAGCCCACCTGCACCTCTTTATACGCCTGCAGCTCTTCCAGCAGGGGTTCCAGGTGTTCGATGGTGGCATGTTCCATCAGCACCACCTTATACCAGGCGGGGGCGGCATGGCGGTCGGGCACCAGGCCAAAGCGGTCGGCTATGCTGCGGGTGAGGTGCTCGCTGCGGATGGTAATGATGTTGGCGTAGGGGTTGCGGTAATGGGCAATGCCCTCCTGCTGCAGTTCCCGGGAAAACCAGGCGGCCCGCTCCTGCAGTACCCTAATCTTCTCCTTCCAGCCCCAGTAGCCGTACGTCATCAGAATCATCCAGATGGCAACGGCATTGGCCCCGGAGCGGCTGCCGATCAGGGTATAATCCTCGCCCTCCACATAACTGGCCTCTTTGGTGTTGGCATACTGCATATAGCCCTTGCGGATCAGGAAAATACCGGTGCCATAGGGGGCCTGCACCATCTTATGGGCATCCAGCGTAACAGAGCTTACCCTGGGGTTGCCGAAATGCAGCTGGTGCTGCGCCTCGGTAAAGGGGTAGTAGAAACCCCCGTAGGCCCCATCTACATGCAGCTTGTAGGGGCAGTCTTCCTGCTCCAGCACCTCGGTATAGCAGTCGGCTTCATCTACGGAGCCAAACATGGTGGTCATCATATTGGCCACCACAATAAAGTACTTTTTGCCCAGCGCCTTTTGCTGCTGCAGGGTGGCAGCCACTCCCTGGCGGCTCAGGCTGCGGCTGTCTTCGGCTACCGGCACGGCGGCCAGGTCCAGGCAGAGCACATTGGCCGCTTTTTTCATGCTGTAGTGGCTATCCTGCGAGCAGAGAATGCAGATATCCTCCAGGCGGGCGCCCAGCTCAGTCCTGAAGTAGTTGCGGTAGATCCAGATGGCCTGCAGGTTGGCCTCGGTACCCCCGGAGGCTACGTAGCCATCACAGGCGTTGGGGGCGGCCTGCAGAATTTGCTCGGCACAAAGAGCTATGAGCTCCCGCTCTATTTCCTGCGTGCCGCTGAAGAAGTGCTCAGAGGTGCCCAGGGTATGGCAGCCAATATGGTTGGGGTTGCGAATAAGGGTGGAGAGAAAGGGGGCATCCTGTAGAAAGGGCGCATCCTGATAAAACACTTTGCTGTCCAGGTGAGAGGCCGGCACGCCCAGTACTTGTTCTTCATAGAAGTTAACATTCCGGTCCAGGGCCGCAAACACACGTTTCCGGATGGCTTCCTTGCTCAATTTTTTCCAGTGGTGCATAGCTGTTCGTTGGGGTAGGGTAGCGGGTGTAAAGGTAGCGATTTTTGGCCGAAGGGGTAAAAGGGCAGCCGGGCCCCCTTTCCGCCCCGGACTATAGTATGTAGTACAAAGTTCTGCTGCCTGAAGGCCCCAAAGCAGCATTATAGTCATGTTGGAGAATGATCTATATCATACGGGGACTGCTTAAAGGCGCATAGCTTTGTAGCAATATAAAACCCTTGCTTTATGGCAGGTAACTTATCCCCCAAGCGCTTCCTGTTTCGCTACAGCCTTATTCCCCCCAAAAAATGGCGGCCGGTGGCCACTGTACTGGTGGCCATCTTCATTGGACTAGGCTTTTACACCCTTAAACTAAGCAATGCCGTTTCCTACCTCTCTGATGATCCCAAAGCCTGCGTAAACTGTCACCTGATGACGCCGCAGTACATTACCTGGAACCACAGCTCGCACCGGGAGGTAGCCCATTGCAATGATTGCCATGTACCGCAGGATAATCTCTTCAGCAAGTTTTACTTCAAAGCCAAAGATGGCCTGTACCACTCCTCCATCTTCACCATAGGGGCAGAGCCGCAGGTGATCCGGGCGCTGGAACCCTCCATAGAGGTGATCCAGAACAACTGCGTACGCTGCCACCAGGACAGGGTGGTAGACCCTAAGTTGGAAGCCTCTGTTGATCAGCATGCCGTGCACCGTACCGACCGCCTCTGCTGGGAGTGCCACCGGGAAGTGCCCCATGGCCGGGTAAAAAGCCTGTCGTCGGTAGGCCTTCAACCGGAGCGCATCGAGATCCACGCCAGGGAGAAAGCGGCCATTATACCGGCCTGGCTTAAAGAAATGATGGAAACCAACCAAAAAACACCAGCAGCAAAATAACCCCAATGCCTGAGCGCTGGCCGGTGCCAGCTCACTTAAAAATCTACGCCCACACAATACCTCGCAGACCCTTAATCACACACGAATATGAAAAACTGGATTTTATTCCTGGCAACGCTGGTGGCGGTTTTTCTGCTGTCCATGCTCGCCTATACGATCATGGATCGGAAGGCCGAAGCACGCTTTGCGTATCAGTCTACCGTAGCCATAGAGGGCATTGTGCCCCAGGATTCGATCTGGGGGCTTAATTACCCCCGCCAATTCCAATCCTATCAGAAAACACAGGATACCACCTTTAAGAGCCTGTTCAATACCAGCGGCTTCCGCGATGCGCTTGACGAGCAGCCCGAGCTGGTGGTGCTTTGGGCCGGCTATGCCTTCAGCAAAGACTACAACCAGCCCCGCGGCCACTCGCATGCCATTGAGGATGTGCACAACTCGCTGCGCATAGGCGCCCCCATGGAAAAAGGCGAGGGGGTAATGCCCAGCACCTGCTGGACCTGCAAGAGTACTGATGTGCCCCGCCTGATGAGCGAAATGGGTGTAACCGAATACTATAGCAAAAAGCTCTCTGACCTGGGCAGTGAGGTGATCAACCCCATTGGCTGCGCCGACTGCCACGATCCCAAAACCATGAACCTGACCATTACCCGCCCGGCACTGGTAGAGGCTTTTCAGGCCATGGGACAAGATATTAAGCAGGCTTCGCACCAGGAAATGCGTTCCCTGGTCTGTGCCCAGTGCCACGTAGAATACTACTTTGATAAGAAGATTCCGGGCAAGGAGGGTGCTGCCTATGTGGTGTTCCCCTGGAAAGACGGACTGGAAGTAGAAGCCATGGAGGCCTATTACGATACTATTGAGTTTGCCGACTGGGTACACCCCATCAGCAAAGCCAAAATGATCAAGGCCCAGCACCCCGACTACGAGATCTTTAAAATGGGCGTGCATGCCAAGCGGGGCGTAAGCTGCGCCGATTGCCATATGCCCTACAAAACCGAAGGGGGTCAGAAGTTTACCGATCACCACATTGGCTCTCCGCTGGCCAATGTAGAAAGCTCCTGCTTTGTGTGCCACCGGGAGAAAAAAGAAGACCTGCTCTCCGATGTGTACGAGCGCCAGAAAAAGATCAAGGAAGGCACCAGCTACCTGCAAAAACAAATTGCCAAGGCGCATATAGAGGCCAAGAAGGCCTGGGAGCTGGGCGCTACCGAAGCACAGATGGCCGAGATCCTCAAGAACATTCGCCATGCCCAGTGGCGCTGGGACTTTAGCGTAGCCTCCCATGGAGCTGCCTTCCACGCCCCGCTGGAAACCAGCCGCATGGTCTCTTCCGGCACCGGCAAAATTCAGGAAGCCCGCATTTTACTCACCCGCCTGCTGGCCGAGCTGGGACACAACCAGCCGGTAGAAATGCCTGACTTTACCAGCAAAGCCGCCCTGCAGGCCTACATTGGCCTGGACATTCCTGCCGAAAAAGCCAACAAGGCCAGGTACCTGGAGCAGGTAGTGCCCCAGTGGCTTAAAGAAGGCAAAGCCCGGGAGGCCAGCGCCAAACAACCCAAGCTGAGCGGTAACTAAACCACTGCTGGCAGCTTATCGCAAAAAATCTGTTCTAATCCACTGATACCCTTATGAAACGCATTTTCTATAGCAGCTTTCTGGCCCTTGCCTGCCTGGCAGCTACGCCCGCGCTGGCCCAGTTTAGTGTAGATGGCCAGCTGGTGCAGCGCGGCGAATACCGTCACGGCTTTGGCCGCCTTATTGGAGAGGGAGAGGAGGCTGCCCTCTTTATCGGGCAGCGAGCCCGGCTCAATGCCAGCTACAAGATGGATAAGTTCAGCTTTTATGTAAGCGTGCAGGATGTGCGCACCTGGGGCAGCGCCCCTCAGATCAAAGCTACGGACCCCTACCTGTCGGTGCACGAGGCCTGGGCTGAAACCCGGCTGAGCGAGACCTTTTCGCTAAAGCTGGGCCGCCAGGAGCTCAACTATGACAATGCCCGCTTTCTGGGCAACCTGGACTGGGCCCTGCAGGGGCGCGCACATGATTTTGCGCTGGCAAAATGGGAAAAGGAAAGCATGAAGCTGCACCTGGGGGCCGGCTACAACCAGGACGGTGAGCGGCTGAGCGGCACGCTTTTCACTATTCCCAACCAGTACAAGGCGGCCCAGTTTATGCGCTACGAGAATTCCCTAAAGGGGCTTACTTTCTCACTCCTGTTCTGGAACGATGGCCGGCAGTATACCGTAACGGACCCCGCCGGGCAGATCACCGACAAGGGCATTCGCTACCGCCAGACCCTGGGTGTACCCACGCTAAAGTACCAGCTGAAGAACACCACCCTCTCGGGCTTCTACTACCAGCAATTTGGCAAGGATGTGGCCGGCCGGGAGATCCGGGCCTATGATGCCAGCCTGCAGGCCTCCCAGCTCTTCACTCTCGATGAAGAAAAGGGAAGCAAGCTGCGCCTGACGGCAGGTGTGGAATGGCTGAGCGGTACTGACAACAACGGTCCCCAATCGGTAAACCGCTCCTTTGCGCCCCTCTACGGCACCAACCACATGCACAATGGCTACATGGACCAGTTTTTTGTAGGAGGGCGGCATGAGAACGGGCTGGGCCTGCAGGACCTCTTTGTGCGCCTGCGCTGGGATGTGAACCCCAAACTGTTTACTTCTCTGAACGGGCATACCTTTAGCGCGATGGGCAGGGTATATAATGAAAATGTGGAGCTAAGCAGAGGCCTGGGCACCGAGCTTGACCTCACACTGGGCTACCTCATCAGTGATGCTGTATCGGTACAGGGGGGCTACAGCCAAATCTTCGCCTCCGATTCGTTTGAGCGGCTGCAGGGGGTAGCCACTCCCGATCGGGTACAGAACTGGGGCTATGTGATGATGATCTACCGCCCTACCATGAAGAACAGATTTATCGGCCTGCTCTTCTAACATCTTACCAATTTACCACCTACAAACAGGCAAAAGCAGGGGATGAACGTCTCCTGCTTTTTTTCATTTTTCTGCTATCCGGCCTGCAACCCCCTCCCAATGTCAGCCCCCTGGCTGATGATTGTCATATCTTTTCCCTGGGGTGAGGCCTAGTTTTGCAGTACTGAAAATCCCTGCTTACGGCCCTGGAATGAGCCTGAACATTCCATCTCCCTGCTGGCAGAACGGGCTTTCGGTAAGGATAAAAAGAAATTCCTATGAAATATCTGCTATCGACCAAGGTCTCATTTGTGCTGATGCTGGCCTTTGCAGGCACCATGGCCTGGGCCACCTTTCTGGAAAACGACCATGGTACCGCTGCCGCCCGCAGCATGGTATACGAAGCCTGGTGGTTTGAAGTGCTGATGATCTGGCTGGCCATTAACTTCCTGGCCCATATTCAACACTATAAGCTTTTTACCAAAAAACGCTGGCCGGTTGGCCTGTTCCATATTGCCTTTGTCCTCATCATTGTGGGGGCAGGGGTAACCCGTTTCTTTGGCAAAGAAGGCATTATCCATATCCGGGAAGGAAAGGCGGAAAGCGCGTTCTTTTCCTCGATCAATTATCTGCAACTGGCCGAGCTGGGTAAGGGTGGGCACCCCCGCCACTTTGAGCAGGCCTTATCCCTGCAGGCCCATGCTTTCAGCCCTGTTAGTCAGGAGGTAGTGCTGGGCGATGCCCGTTTTACCATCCGCATTGAGGAATACCTGCAGGGCGCCCACCAGGAGTTTGTGGCCGGGCCCGATACGCTGCTGGCCATAGCCGTGGCCCAGGGTACCGGCCGGGAAGATTACCTGATCCGGCAGGGCGAGCGCCTGCCCCTGGGCGAGCTTAGCCTGGCCACTGCGGCAGGCGGGGAGGGCGCCATTGAGCTCTTTCGCCAGGACAGCCTCTGGATGATCCGCAGCCCCCGCCCCCTGCATATTGTGGACATGACCACCCAGAAAATGGGGGTGCTGAAGGCCGGCGAGGCAAGCCCCTTGCAGCTGCGCTCGCTCTACCAGATGGACAGTGCCGCTTTTCTGGTAAAAGCCATCCACGAGGGCAAGCAGCTCATCTACCATATCGACGATCATGGCCATGATACCAAAGACCTGCCCGATGTGGTGAAACTGCGAATTACAGATCAGGCCGGCAAGGAGGTTTTTACTACCTATACCGAGCTGGTAAGCCGCCACCCAAAGCGGCATGTGTTCTTTGCCGGCGATAAGAAATACAGCCTGGCCTATGGGCCTCGCCAGGAGTACCTGCCCTTTGCTCTGCGGCTCGACGCCTTTGAACTGGAGCGCTACCCGGGCAGTCAGAGCCCCTCCAGCTACGCCAGCCGGGTGCAGGTGGTGGATGGAGAAACTACTTTCCCCTACCGCATCTTTATGAACAATGTGCTCGACTACAGGGGCTATCGCTTCTACCAGGCCTCGTACGATACCGACGAAAAGGGAACCATCCTGTCGGTAAGCCAGGACCGGCCCGGCACTTACATTACCTACCTGGCCTATAGCCTGCTGACCATCGGCATGTTCTTTACCTTCTTTGCCCGGGGCAGCCGCTTCAGCATTCTGAACCGCCGCCTCCAGAGCATGCGGGCTGCAGAAGAAGGCGCCAGCCGCCCCGCCGAGTCAGGTGCTCAGCCGGGCCGCGGCAGCCTGTTGCGCCGCAGGGGCTGGCAGATGGCCGGTGCTGTAGTGGCCCTTTTGCTGCTGCTGGGCCTTAAGGCCATGGCGCATGGCGGAGCCCTGCCCGATGCCAGTGGGGCTATTGTTCCGCAGGAGCAGGCCGGTGCCTATGGCCGCCTGATTGTGCAGGACCTGGATGGGCGCATGAAACCCCTCAATACGCTGGCCAATGAAATCACGCGCAAGCTCAGCGGCAAATCTACCATTGCCGTACCCCATGCCGGGGGTGAGCAGCTGCTTACGGCCGAGCAGTTTTTGCTGGCTGTGCAGCTGGATCCGCAAACCTTTAGTGCCCTGCCTCTGATAAAGGTAGATCCCGACAAGGGGGGCGCCATCTTTGCCGCCCTGCAACATGCGCCGGTAAGCAGCATCAGCTTTCGGGAGTTGCTGGATGATGAAGGCCGCTACATACTCTACGAGCTGGTGGAGGAGGCCAACCGCCTGAAGCCCGCCGAGCGCAACGAGGGGCATAAGGAACTGCTGAAGGTAGATGAACGCTTCAACATCTTCTACGCCATTCTGAGTGGGGATTTTCTGCGCCTATTCCCCAACAAGCTGGATGCCAACAACACCTGGTTTACGGCCATGCAAAGCAACCAGGGCTTTGCCGAAGACGATGCCCTGTTTGTGAAAAACATTACCCCCATGTATCTGGCAGGCCTGCAAAAAGGCATTGCCACCGGCGAGTGGAAGGAGGCCGAAGAAATTCTGAACTACATAAGCCTCTACCAGCAGAAAGCCGGCGAACAGGTGTACCCCTCTGAGGAACGCCTGAAGGCCGAGCTGCTCTACAACCAGCTGCGGCTGGGCAACCGCCTCTTTGGCCTTTTCTGGCTGCTGGGGCTGGGCATGCTGGCCCTGGCCATTGTAAAGCTATTTGCGAGTCCGCGCTGGCTAACCATCAGCTGGACGTGGGGCCTGGTGCTGGGCTGGATTGGTCTGGCCGCCTTTACCCTACACCTGGGCCTGCGCTGGTACGTGGCCCAGCATGCCCCCTGGAGCGATGGCTTTGAAATGCTGATCTTTGTGGCCTGGGGTGTGCTACTGTCGGGACTGCTCTTTGCCAAACACTCGCACTTCACCGTGCCCATTGGCATCCTGTTTTCCGGTACGCTGCTCTTTGTGGCCTTTCTGGACTGGCTCAATCCCGAGATCACCAACCTGATGCCGGTGCTTAACTCCTACTGGCTGAAGATACACGTAGCGGTAATTGTAAGTGGCTATGCCCCCCTGGCCCTGGCGGCGCTGCTGGCCCTGCTTCTCCTGCTGTTGCTGCTCTTTAAACCGGCCAGCCCCTCGGCGCGCTGGTGGCAAAGCATGCAGGAGCTCAGCGTGGTAAATGAAATGGCCATTACCATTGGCCTGTTTCTGCTGACCATCGGCACCTTTCTGGGTGGGGTGTGGGCCAACGAAAGCTGGGGCCGCTACTGGGCCTGGGACCCCAAGGAAACCTGGGCGCTCATCTCCATCATGATCTACGGCTTTGTGCTGCACCTGCGCCTGGTGCCCGCTTTTAAAAATGCCCTGCTCTTTAACCTCGTATGCCTCTGGTCGTTTTCGTCCATTATCATGACCTCCTTTGGGGTAAACTACTACCTTTCCGGCCTGCACTCCTACGCCAGCGGCGATCCGGTACCGGTGCCCCAGTGGCTCTACTGGGCAGTGGCGCTGCTGGCATTGGTGAGCGTGCTGGCCATAGTAAAATACCGCAACCTCAGCGCCAAGGAGCAGCGTGCTCTGCTGGCGGTATAAGCAGCACTTCCTGAGCGGCACCCCCACCAGGCTTTAGGATCACCCCGCCCATGCAGCGGGGTGATCGTTTTTAAGGGTATACAGCACTAGAAAACTGCCGGTGCTTCAGCCATAGGGGCTGGCACAAGGGTGGAGATTACCCCCCCTGAAAAGCTGTCACAGCCAATGTATTGGCGCCCACAAAAGAAGCGGTAGCAGCCGTGCCCTAGAGCCGGATCTGCTACGGCTTATACAAGGTCTGGCCTGTGGGGATGAGAACAAAGCTACGCTAGCAAGAACTATTGATTTCTCTCTCCAGGAAATGGGTACATGAAGTACGAAATCCCCTCCTCGGAGGGGCTAGGGGTGGGTATTGGTTGATGCTTTTCATTCATACCTTGCTGTTGAAGGAATTTACATTGGCAGAAAAGGATTTTCCTATTCAACCTTCTACCCACCCCCAACCCCTCCGAGGAGGGGATTTCGTACCATTTTCTGCTTACAGTGGTAAAAATATCACAATCTACCCTTCTCCAGGATAGTGCCTCGGGCCTTAGATTCAGATGGGGTTGACCCGAATTGGAAATTCTCGTTACCCTAATCCAGCGTTTCCAGCAGCTCGATGGCCGGAAAGTTGAGGGTGGTTGTCGGCAGGCCGCTGTAGGCCCCGTAATGGGCAGCACCCAGCAGGGCAGTGTGGGGATTAAGGATGATGTAAACCGGCACCCCTTCCAGCAGCTCCCGCATGCGTCCTCTGGGGAAAAAGTCCGGCATAAAGCGCTCTTCGGTTAGCAGGGGCAGGATTTTGGGCGCAATGCCCCCGCCCAGGTACAGGCCGCCGGTGGCTTTCATTTTCAGCACCAGGTTGGCCGATTCTTCGGCCAGGTAGTGCACAAAGAGCTGCATGGTTTCGTCGCAAATGGGGCAGCCGCCCTGCAGGGCTGTTTTGCTGATCACACTGGCCGGGTCGCCGCTCAGCATTTTTTCTTCCAGCCAGGCGGGCTCATCCCGCTTCAGCACATCGCGCAAAAACAGGTAAATGTTGTAAATACCCATGCCGGAGACCACCCGCTCCCAGCTTACATGGCCAAACTGCTTCTGCAGGTAGCTGCACAGGGCAATGTCCAGCTCAGAGCGGGGGCTGAAGCTGGCATGCCCCCCTTCGGTGGGGAAGGGGTGATAGGCTTTGCCATCCCAGAACAGTCCGGCCTCGCCCAGGCCGGTGCCGGCAGCAATTATGGCTACATTGCCCCCATTTTCGGGATTGCCCGCATGCAGGGTCTTGGTGTCGGAGGGGCTAAGGGCGGCCAGGCCATAGGCATTAGCTTCCAGGTCGTTGATCAGAAATACATAGGGAATGCCCAGCTGCTGGCGGATTTCCTCGGTATCCACTACCCAGGCCAGGTTGGTGGTTTTGCATGTGCCCTGCAGTACCGGGCCGGCAATGCCAATGCAGATCTTGTCGGGCATGGGCTGCTCGATCAGGAACAAGCGTACGATCTCCAGAAAGGAGCTGTGGTCTTTGGAGCGGTAGGTAGTGGTTTTAATGCTGTGAAAGTGGTTCTGGCGCACATCAAACAGCTCCAGGATGGTTTTGGTGCCGCCCACATCGGCGGCCAGGATCCGTTGATTTTTTGAGAGCCAGGCGCCGGCATGCGGGAAATGAATAGGGAGTAGCATAGGGGGTTAGTATTGGTCAGTAACTAGTTGAGTAAAGCAAAAGGCTTATTTAATAAAGACATCCAGCAGGCTATGATGCTGCTGGGTGCAGGGGAGTGCCAGCAGGGGTACCCGGCTGTGAAACGCCATGTTGGCGGTAGTGCTTTCGTGAAGCATGGAGCTCCAGAAACCCGCCTTACGAGGCACCATCACCAGCAGGTCAGCATCAAATTCTTCGATCCCCTGCTCGATGCCGGCTACCACATCCGGCGCCTCCAGGTATTTGTATTCATGCCGCAACTGGTGCAGCACCGTCTCTAGCTGAAGCGCTTTGGTATGTACGGGTCCCTCGTGGGCGCCCACCAGCAGGGCTTCTTCCTTTTCTACATGCAATACCTGCACCCGGGAACCAAAGGCCTTGGCCAGCTCCTCCAGCAGGTGCAGAGGGGTTTTGGCTTTCAGTAGATGATAGTCACAGGCAAACAGGATGCGGCTAAGGGGGGTGAAGTACGCCTCTTCCGGCACCAGCAGCACCGGATAGTGGGCATGGCGCAATAGCGTGATGGCGGTATTGCCCATGAGGCTGGAGGAAGTGGAGCTGCTGCGCATGCCCATCACTACCAGATCGGCCCCGGTCTGCACTACCTGCCTGGGAAGTTCTTCGTCAAGGTACGCATAGGAGGTCTGCCAGCGCACCGTAATCCCGTATAGCTGTGCCAGCTGCCGGGCCGTCTGACCAAGCCGGGCGGTGTTTTCGCTCAGGTAACGGTTCTTCTGGGCTTCCGATAACAGGGCCACCGCCATAGGGGGTGGCAGCTGAAAGGCATTGTACAGCACAAGCGTTGCCTGCAGCTGCCGGGCTATGCCTGCTGCATAGGCCAGGGCGTTGCTGGCTGCTTTAGAATAATCGGTGGCAACAAGAATGGTTTTCATGGCCGTCTCCTTTGTCTGATACAAATATCCGGCAGGGTATTGGCAGAGTACATGATGCAGAATGGCTGGGGAGATGATATACATCAGCTCCTGGAGTAGCTCTGTAATGTTCTGTGAATGAATGCGTAAGCCAGGGATAATGCCAACGTTTGCGCTGGCTGTCAACGGCATGAAAGAGGGAGTTGGCCGCTTAGGGGAGGCTGCTGCCGGCAGCAAGCGTTTTGCCAGGAGATAGGGTAGGTGCATCGGCTGCCTGCCTGGGCAGGTCTATGTTTTTTAGCAGACGATAGCTCAGCAAAAGTGTAAGAAGCCAGAAGCTGGGAATGATAAAAATTACGGGAATGACCGGGTAGCCCAGCCAGGCCATGGCCACTACCTTGGCGGTAAGGGCGGTCATCAGCAGGGCCAGAAACACCAGATACACCGGGCCCAGCAGGTAACCCATAGGCTTTTTGCGCAGCAGTAACAAGCCGGCCACAATGGCCAGTGGCAGCAGCAGGCCAAGGTCAAGCCCCTGTACCACCAGTGTGGTATAATGCTCGGCCTGGAGCGGAACAATGGAGCCATCCAGCAGGGGCGGTACCACTATGCTGAGCCAGAGCAGGGCAATGCTGGCAGCAATGCCCACCAGAAAACCACCTGCCAGCCGAAGCGGAGCGGCAGGCCCGAACTGCAGGGGCAGGCTGGCCCGGGTAAACGACAGCATCACCAGGGCAAAAGCAAAAAAGGAGCAGCCAAGCAGGGCTGCATAGACCAGAAACAGCGCATTGTACATGCCCATTACAGTATAGAACAGGTAGGTTACCAGAAAGTACCCCAGCGTACCTGCCAGCAGAAACCTGCCCCTAAGCGAACCCCTGGCGGCCAGTTGCAGCGCTACCAGCAGTAGGGGTATGCCCAATACAAGGGTTACCCAATCCTGGGCAATGCCCTGGGGCGCTACCTCGGCCGACATGTGCTGGTAAATTCCCCTGCCCCAGATGGGGATTGCCTGACCCCGGATGGAAGTGTGTGCAAAGGGCCCCGGGCCCTGGCTGGAGAAGATGCCTGCACCACTTGCCAGCGCCGCCAGCAGGGCAATGCAGAGTACAAGGATACGGACGTTGACCAGCGATTTCATGACAATTTTTCTCCCTGGATGTATGCCTCAAGGTACACAGCAGGCCTGTAGCAGACACTGACCGGAATCAGACGTCTGCAGAATTTTGTCAGCTTCAGGGAGCTGCTTGTAGCATGTACTCAGTGGGGTGGCACAACATGCGCTTGCCTATCCTGCGCAGGGCGGGGTGCATGGGCTGGGAGTTGCATTAGTGGGGGTATAATGATGCAGATTCCGAATGGATTTAGTAGTATAGGCCAGTTTCCCACCCGCTATGAAAAAAGGACTGCGTATTTTCTTTGCCGTATGGAGCCTGCTCTTTCTGCTCTTTGCCTACTGGCAGTGGAATGATCCCGACCCCCTGGTCTGGATGGGCATTTACGGCTATGCGGCTCTGATGTGCGGACTGGCAGCAAGCGGCCGCTTTTGGCTGCCGCTGCTGGCCGCTGGCGTGCTGCTGGGGGTGGCGGGCTTTGTGTATATGTATCCCGGTGGTATTGGGGAGTGGATCCGGCAGGAGTGGCAGCAGCAGGACCTGAGCATGAAAACTCAGCAGATGGAAGAAGCCCGGGAAGCCTTTGGCCTGCTGCTGGTGGCCCTGCTGATGGGGGTGGCTGCCTGGATTGGCTGGCGGCGGCAAAGGGGGCGCAGGGGAGTTCTTCACCAGGACCCCTCCAAAGGGTAGCGGAGGCTGGCTGGTCGCCACTAGCCAAACCTGAGAAAGAATGCCGTACCCACCCCCTCTACCGACTGTACCTGTATGGTGCCCTTATGCAGCATCACAATTTGCTTGCACAGGCTCAGGCCAATGCCGCTGCCCTGCTTTTTGGTGCTGAAGAAGGGGATAAAGATCTTTTCCTGCACCTCCCGGCTCATGCCGCTGCCATTATCGCTGATTTTTACTACCACTTTTCCGTTGCTAGCGCGGTAGGCCGCCAGGCAAATGCGCGGCTCGGGGCGTCCCTTCAGGGATTCAATGGCATTTACCAGCAGGTTGATAAGCACCTGGTCCAGCAGGTTGGCATCGGCCTCGAGCGTAATTTCAGGCTCTTTCAGCTCTACCTCCAGCGAGATCTGCTTTTGGGTAAGTGTGGGCTGCATCAGGCGCTGCAGGTTCGCAAACTGCTCCCTGAGCGAAACGCACTGCAGATTAAGGGTGATGATCTTGTTGAGGTTGCGGTAGGTTTCGGCAAATTTCAGCAGGCCTTCGCTACGGCGCTTGATGGTGCTGATACCCACCTCCAGGTCCTCCACATCTTCCGTAGTGGCCCCATTTACCAGACTTTCCTGCAGCCTATTTTTGAGCGTATCGGCCAGGGAGGAGATGGGGGCAATGGAGTTCATGATCTCATGGGTCATCACACTGAGCAGTTTCTGCCAGGCTTTTGACTCCGTCTCGTCCAACGCCTCATTCACATTCTGAAACGCAATAAGCTTATAGGTCTGCCCATCGGTCTGGAAGGCGGTGGCGGAGAGCAGGATTTTTACGGCATTCTTGTCCAGCGAGGCGGTGGCAATTTTGCTTTGGCCGGGTTGCAGTCCGGCTACATCGGCGTAGAGCTCGGCATCGCGCTTTTCCAGCGAATGGATGGTGCGCAGGTAGGGGAGCTGCAGCAGCCTTTTCAGCGCCTCGTTCATCCACACCACCTCGCCCCCCTCCAGCTTGTAGGAGAGGATGCCGGTATCGATCAGCTCCAGGATCTTTTGCAGGTAGTGGTACTGGGTTTCTTTTTCCTTGCTGATCACCTTAAAGGTGGTGTTGATCTCATTGAAGCCCTGGCGCAGATTCTGCAGCTCGGCCGGGGCATGCTTTACATCAAAGTAGCGGGAAAAATCGCGGTAGTGGATCGATTCCACAAACTGGTTGAGCTCTTCCTGAGCCTTGCGCTGCAGGCGAATCAGGTCTGTCAGCTGATAGGCCAGCAGCGGCAGCAGCACCATCAGGTAGAGCCACTGGCTCCAGGCCACTGCAAAGGCGCTCAGGCAGAGTACGCCAAAAAGCAGCACAACGCGCAGCGTAAGGCGGGCTTCAAATTGCTCAAAGATCATATTTGCTCAGGCGACGGTAAAGGGCCGTACGGGTAATGCCCAGTTCTTTGGCAGCCTTGGAAAGGTTACCCCCGTTTTTCTCGATCACACGCAGAATGGTAGCCTTTTCCAGTTCTTCCAGGTTGGTTTCGCGCACCAGGGCTGCTTCTGCCGGGGCCGACTCTATGGGCGAAAACAGGATGTCCCGCCCCTCCAGCTGGTGCTCATCGGCCATGATAACGGCCCGCTCTATGGCATACTGCAGCTCCCGCACATTGCCGGGATAGGGGTACCCCATCAGTTTCTCCTGAGCCGATTTGCTCAGCTCGGGCACCGGTTTCATGTATTTGGTGGCATATACCCCCACAAAATGCCGGGCCAGCATCAGAATATCGGCCTGGCGGCGGCGTAAGGGGGGTACCATGATCTCAACGGTATTGATCCGGTAGATCAGGTCTTTGCGGAAGCGCGCTTCATTGGCCAGCTCCGAGAGCGGAACATTGGTGGCGCAGAGCAGGCGCACATCCAGCGGAACAGGCTCATTGGCCCCTACGCGAATCACCTGGCGGTTTTGCAGCACGCTCAGCAGCTTGCTTTGCTGGTGCAGTGAAATATTGCCGATCTCATCCAGAAAAAGCGTACCCCCGTTGGCGGCCTCAAAGCGGCCTGCCCTGTCGTCCCGTGCATCGGTAAAGGCCCCTTTTTTGTGGCCAAACAGTTCGCTTTCAAAGAGCGATTCGGTAAGGGCACCCACATCTACCTTTACAAAGGGCTTGTCGGCCCGAAGGGAGTGCTGGTGAATGGCCTTGGCTATCAGTTCTTTGCCGGTGCCGTTTTCGCCCAGGATCAGGATGTTGGCATCGGTAGGAGCTACTTTGCGGATCTTGAAGAAGATATCCTGCATGGGCTCGGACTCCCCCAGCAGTTCGGTGCCGATCACCGGGGTGCTGGCGCCGGGCAGGGAGATTTTGGAACCTCCGTCCTTGCTGCTGATGGCTTCCTGCAGGGTGCTGAGCAGTTTTTCGTTATGCCAAGGCTTTACCACAAAATCGTAGGCCCCTTCCTTTAGGGAGCGTATGGCCAGGTCTATGTCGCCATAGGCGGTAATCATGATCACCGCTGCTTCGGATTTGAATTCCTTGATCTTGCGCAGCCAGTAGAGCCCCTCGTTGCCGGTATTGATGGAGGAGGCAAAGTTCATGTCCAGCAGGATCACATCAAACTGGTGCTGGCTCAGGTGGGAGCGGATCAGGTCGGGGTTTTTTTCGGTGACGATCTCCTTTACCTGCGGCCGCAGCAGCAGGCGCACGGCCGTAAGCACATCGGGATCGTCATCGACTATCAGTACAGAAGCTTTTTTGAGTTGCATAGCCTAAATCTATGAAAAAAATGGAGCGACAAGTATGCCAGTTGTACAAATGGCTGAAAATGACCCCCCTTTTAGCAGGGGGTGCTGCCAAAGTGTATCAAAAGCGTACACCTGCTGTGCGATAGCGCACGGGTAGCGCAGGCTGATATGTGCTAAGAAGCTCAAAATCAGCCAAAATGAAAATTGGCACAGCTTCTGTATTTTTACCGGCAGCGTCGCCCCTCCCATCCGGAGCCGGCTGACCCTAACTGTAAAAAAAGAACGCCGTGGATCGTGTAATTCAAAAAAAGACCTGGAACCAGAAGCGCATCCTCACCATTGTGGGCATTGCTGCGCTGGTAATACTGATAAGTGCCAGCGTGTATTTTGCCAATGGCAAGAGCCGCCTGAATGTAGCCGTAGAACGCATCACCATCAGCGAGGTGCGCAAAAATACCTTTCAGGAATTTATTCCGGTTAATGGTACGGTACAACCCATCGCCACCATTTACCTGGATGCGCTGGAAGGGGGTAGGGTAGAGGAGAAACTGGTGGAAGACGGCAGCCTGGTGCAGAAGGGACAACCTATCCTGCGCCTGTCCAACACGGACCTGGAACTGAGCCTGGCCAACCAGGAAACGGCCGTTTTTCAGGTGCTCACCCAAATGCAGAACACCAAGAATGGGGCGGTGCAAAACTCCATCCAGCAGCTCAACCAGAAGGCCGAGGTAGACAATGCCCTGGCCGAAGCCAAGCGGGTGTATGAGCTAAACCAGCACCTCTATAAAGAAGGGGTGATCGGGCAGCAGGAGTTTAAGGCCTCTGAAAACAACTACACCTTTCAGCTTAACCGCAAAAAGCTGAACGAGCGCACCCTTACCCAGGATTCCATTTCCATGCAGCAGCAGCTGCGCCAGACCGGCGAAACCTATGCCCGCATGCAGAATACCCTGGCCCTGATGCGCCGCAAGGTAGAAGACCTCATTGTGCGCGCCCCCATTGACGGGCAGCTAACCTCGCTGGATGCCGAGATCGGCGAATCCAAGAACAAGGGTTCTCGCCTGGGCCAGATTGATGTGATGAGTGGCTTTAAGGTGCAGGTAGAGGTAGACGAACACTACATTTCCCGGGTATTCATTGGCCAGCAGGCCGAAGCCAGCTTTGCCGGAAAAAAACATGCCCTGACCATCAAAAAAGTATACAGCCAGGTCCGCAACGGCCGCTTTCAGGTAGACATGGAGTTTGTAGAGGGCGCCCCGGAGGGCATACGCCGCGGCCAGACCCTGCAAATACGCCTGGCACTGAGCGACGAAACCCAGGCTGTGCTACTGGCCAAAGGGGGCTTCTATCAGCAAACCGGCGGCAACTGGGTATTTAAGGTGAGTGAAGACGGCAGCACGGCCTATCGGGTAGATGTGCAGCTGGGCCGCCAGAATCCCGAATACTACGAAGTGCTCAGCGGCCTGCAGCCCGGCGACAAGGTGGTTACCTCCAGCTATGAAAACTGGGGGGACATGCAGGAGCTTGTGCTGAAATAAGCGGCTGATGCGCGGTATGAGGTATCAGGTATGAGGTATGGGGTATAGGTCGGCAGCTGTGGAGGTAGGTGCCTCAGGTTGAGGATGAAAAGCTGGTGCTTATCCCAGACGGCTAATGAAGCTATGGATCATCCTACGGATGGTGGTGACTTGCTCGGAGAGCTCAAGGAATTGAGCGGGAGTGATATAGGCAAGGTCTTTAGAAAGAATGAGCTGATACTCTACTTCTGAACAGGAACCTGTGCTGATGATGAGAAAACGTTTCATCTCGGCATCGCTGTTTCGGCCGCTGCCCTCAGCAATGTTGGTAGGAATGGAAGTGGCTGCTCGGCGAATTTGAGCAGTTAAACCGAATATCTCTTCCTTTGGGAAGCTACTGCTAATTTTATAAATGGTGAGATTTAGCTCATGGCTTATTTGCCAGATGAGTAGTTGCTGAAAATTTCGCATAACAAAAAAATAGGATATCAAATAAAGTAAAAACCAGGAGAATGGTTCTTAAACTACAAGCGATTCGAATTCCATTGCGCTAAAGCTCATACCCCAACCTCATACCCCATACCCAACTATGATCAAGATAACCAACCTCGAAAAGATCTACCGCACCGAAGATGTGGAAACCGTAGCGCTCAACAAGCTTTCGCTGGAAGTGAAAGAAGGAGAGTTTGTGGCCATCATGGGGCCTTCGGGCTGTGGCAAGTCCACCCTGCTCAACATTCTGGGCCTGCTGGACGATCCGGATTCGGGCAGCTTCCTGTTTGATGGCATTGAGGTGGCCGGCTTTGGCGAACGCAAGCGGGCCGATTTGCGCAAGCGCTACATTGGCTTTGTGTTCCAGAGCTTTAACCTCATTGATGAGCTTACCGTGTTTGAAAATGTGGAGCTGCCCCTCATTTACCTGGGTGTGGGCGCTGCAGAACGCAAGCAGCGGGTAGAGGAAGTACTGGACAAGATGCAGATCATGCACCGCCGCAATCACTACCCCCAGCAGCTCTCCGGCGGCCAGCAGCAGCGTGTGGCCGTGGCCCGTGCCGTGGTAAACAAGCCCAAGCTGATCCTGGCCGACGAACCTACCGGTAACCTGGACTCCTCCAACGGCAACGAGGTAATGGAGCTGCTTACGAATCTCAATGAGCAGGGCACTACCATCATTATGGTTACCCACTCTGAGCATGATGCCCGCTACAGCCACCGCATTGTGCGCATGCTGGATGGGCAAACGGTGCTGGAGAATCTCATGGTCTAGCCAGGACATCCCCCTGTCAGCTGGTGATGGAGGTAAGAAGGGGGGAGTATCTGACAGTACTATTCCGGTGCCGAGCGAAAAGCCGGCCATTTTTCAAGCATATTTTTCTCTTCGGCCATGATCCGTAATTATCTAAAGATTGCCCTGCGCAACCTGCTGAAGTACAAGTTTATCTCTTTCATCAACCTGTTTGGCTTAACGGTGGGGCTTAGCTGTTGCCTGCTGATTCTGGGCTACATTCTACACGAGCTCAGCTACGATCGCTACCACCGCAAGGCCAACAATATTTACCGCGTAGAGCGTACGTTCATCAACCCCGAGTCGGGCCTGCCCTCGCTTGTACTGGGCACGGTGGCTCCGCCGGTTGGTCCGCTGCTGGAAAACGATTTTGAGGAGATCCGGAAACTGACCCGCCTGCTGCCTACCGGCCTGATGACCCTGCGCTACAAGGATAAGCTGTTTAACGAGCAGAACATCTACTGTGCCGATGAGCACTTCTTTGATGTATTTGATGTGGAGGTGGTACAGGGCCACGCCCCCACTGCCCTGAGCAACCCCTTTTCGCTGATGCTGAGCGAGGAGATGGCCCGCAAATATTTTGGCGATGAAGACCCCCTTGGTAAAGAGGTGCAGCTGAGCAGCCAGTTTGCCTGCAAGGTAACCGGGGTGTACAAATCGTTTCCGTCAAATTCGCATCTGCATCCCGAAATACTACTTTCGTTCAATACCCTAAAGTCGCCGGAGATCTACGGCGAGGAGGCCCTGCGTACCAACTGGGGCAACAATTCCTTTTTTACCTATGTGCTGCTGCCCGAGGGCTATGATCCCGGCAGGCTGGAGGCGCAGTTTCCGGCCTTCCTGAACCGCCATATTCAGGATGATGGGGGCGGCACCCTTAAGCCCTCCGACTGGTCCAGGCTTACGCTTACCCCCCTTACCGATATTCACCTTTACTCACACACCGACCTGGAGGCTGAGGAAAATGGCGATATTCGGCGGGTATACATCTTTTCGGCCATTGGCCTGTTTATTCTGCTGATTGCCTGCATCAACTACATGAACCTGGCTACCGCCCGCTCGGTGCTGCGCGCCAAAGAAATAGGGGTGCGCAAGGTAGTGGGCGCCGGCAAGGGAGAGCTGGTGCTGCAGTTTCTGTGTGAGGCCGTGCTTATTTCCTGGCTGGCCACCCTGCTGGCCTTTGGCCTATGCTGGCTGGCCTTTCCCTGGCTCAATCAGCTGTCGGGCCAGGCACTGTCCATTGACATTTTGCTGCGCTGGGAAGTGTTGTTGCCCCTGCTGCTGGTCCCCTTTGTGGTGGGCATACTTTCGGGAATCTACCCGGCGCTCTTCCTTTCTTCTTTTAAGCCTATTAAAGTGCTCAAAGGGGTATCCGGGATAGGGGGTAGCAGCATTAGCTTCCGGCAGGTGCTGGTGGTGGTGCAGTTTTCCATCTCTATTATCCTTATTATCAGTACCCTGGTGGTCTATCAGCAGCTGCAATACCTGCAAAACAAGGCCCTGGGCTTTGATCGGGAACATGTGATCACTTTTAACAACAACCAGGTACTGGCTCCGGCCTGGGAGGCTTTTCGCACCGAGCTGCTCTCCAGCGTTCATGTAAAGGAGGCTGGACGCTCATCGCGCATTCCTACCGGCAGACTCCTGGATGCCATGGGATCGCAAATCAGCCGGGGCGACAGCCTAAGCCCTACCAAGGCCGATATTAAATATATAGTGGCCGACGATCATTTCTTTTCTGTGTATGGCATACAGCTGGCGGCAGGCCGGTTCTTTTCCAGGGAGTTCGGGGCCGATACAACTTCCTTTATCATCAACGAGGCAGCAGCCAGTGTGCTGGGACTACCTGATCCCCAGCAAGCCATTGGCATGGGCTTTCAGTATGGCGACAGAAGGGGGCAGCTGGTAGGCGTGGTTCAGGATTTTCATTTCGAATCGATGCACCAGCGCATCTTACCCATGGTCTTTTTCAAAAGCCTCAGCCAGAATGGCGGGGGGCAGATCTCGGTAAAGATTGCTGGGGAGAACATAGCTGCAGCCCTGACGCATATAGAGCAAAGCTGGCACCGCTTTGCCCCTGATTTTCCCTTTGAATACACCTTTTTAGATGAGACCTACGCCCGCCTGTACCAGGCCGAGCAGCAACAGGGCAGTATCTTTACGCTCTTTGCCTGCATAGCCATAGCCATTGCCAGCTTGGGCTTGTTTGGGCTATCGGCCTTTACCATTAGCCAGCGGGTAAAAGAGATTGGCATCCGCAAAGTGCTGGGCGCCGAAACCTCCACCATTGTGGGGCTGCTGTCTAAAGATTTTATGAAGTTGGTGGGCATAGCCGCGCTTATTGCCTTTCCGCTGGCCTGGTACTTTATGAACCGCTGGCTGGAGGATTTTGCCTATCGCATTGATGTGCCCCTCTGGGTATTTGCGGCAGCTGGCCTTGCAGCAGCCCTGGTAGCCTTTTTTACAATCAGCTTCCAGGCCATAAAAGCGGCCACCGCTAACCCAGTCAAAAACCTGCGCACCGAATAGTGCCCGGCGACTGACCCCTTTTTCCCCCTTTACCGCTACCGCCATGTTCCTCAACTATCTAAAAATTGCCTGGAGAAGCCTGCTGAAAAGCAAGGTATATACGCTGCTGAATATCCTGGGGCTGGCCATAGGCTTGTCTTGCTTTATCTTAATAAGCCTGTATGTGTTGGATGAACTCAGCTATGACCGCTACCACGCAAAGGCCGATCGTATCTATCGCATCAACAGCGACATCAGATTTGGGGATAGTGAGATGCACATGGCCGAAACCCCGGATGTAATGGGGGCGATCTTAAAAAAGGATTACCCTCAGGTAGAGGAATATGTGCGGCTTTATACCAATAGCGGCTCCCAACATTTGAAAAAGGGAGATGGCTACCTCAACGAAGCCTATGTAGCCCATGCCGATTCCAGCTTTTTTCGGGTGTTTAGCTTTACCCCCCTGGCTGGCGATCTTGATAAAGCGCTGAGTAGCCCCAATTCCGTGGTGCTTACCGAATCCATGGCGCTTAAGTATTTTGGCACCACTGAGGTAGTGGGCAGGCCGCTGCAAAACATCCGGGGTCAGGTGTTTGATATCACGGCCGTGATTGAAGACATGCCCGCCAATGGGCACTTTCGGTTCGATTTTATTTTTTCGATGGATAATTTCCCCTATGAATGGGGGAGTTATTTAAGCCATAATTTTCACACCTACCTGCTGCTGAAAGAAGGCGTGGGTGCAGAAGATTTTCAGCCCCGGCTCGACCAGTACATTGTTGATCATGCCATGCCCCGGATCAGCCAGATGCTGAATGTGAAGACCCTTGCGGAGCTGGAGGCGTCGGGAAATAGCCTGGCCTACTCCCTTACCCCCCTTACCGAGATTCATCTGTATTCCGACCGGAGCTCGGAGCTTAGCCCCAGCGGCAACATTCAGTATGTGTATATTTTCTCGGCGGTAGCGCTGTTTATTCTCCTGATTGCCTGTGTAAACTTTATGAACCTGGCTACGGCCCGCTCTGCCGGCCGAGCCCGGGAAGTGGGCATTCGCAAGGTGCTGGGCTCCCGGCGCGGGCAGCTGGTCGTTCAGTTTCTGACAGAGGCCACCCTGATGGCGCTGCTGGCCATGATCATTGCCCTGGTACTGGTGGTGATGGTCTTGCCCTACTTCAACGAGCTGGCGGCCAAATCCCTGTCCATGGAGCTGATCCGGCAGCCCTACTTCCTGCTCTTTCTGCTAATGCTTCCCTTTGGCGTGGGGCTGCTGGCAGGATCTTATCCGGCTTTCTTTTTATCTGCTTTCAGGCCCATACAGGTGCTAAAGGGTACGCTTACGATGGGGGCAAAAGGAGGGGATTTCAGAAATGTGCTGGTGGTGTTTCAGTTTGCCACTTCTATTATCCTGATCATTGGCACCATGGTGGTGTACCGGCAGCTGGCCTACATTCAGACCAAAAACCTGGGCTTTGACAAGGAGCAGGTGCTGGTGGTGGAAAATACCTGGGTACTGGAAAACCGGGCCGCTGCCTTTAAAAATGAGGTATTGCAAATGGCGGGGGTACAGTCGGGCACCTACAGCGGCTTTTTGCCCATCAACGGTAGCTACCGGAATAATCAAAGCTTTTCCAAAGAAGCGGTCATGAACTCCACAAGCGGCTTTAACATGCAACGGTGGCAGATCGACTATGACTATCTGAATACCCTGGGCATGGAACTGGTGGCTGGCAGAAATTTCTCCAGCGCCTTTGGCGGCGATTCTTCTGCAGTGATCATCAACGAAACGACCGCCCAAATGCTGGGATACGAGGATCCTATTGGCAAAAAGATCTACCAGGTGGGCGACTATGCGACCGGTGCTGTCAATGGCCTGGAGATCATAGGGGTAGTGCGCAACTTCCATTTTGAATCCATGCATCAGCAAATAGGGCCGCTCTGTATGGTGCTGAACAACCACAGCCACATGGCCTCTTTTAAAGTGGATGCCGCAAAAATACCTGCGCTGCTTTCCGGAATTGAAGATAAGTGGGAAGATATGGCCCAGGGGATGCCCTTTAGCTACCGCTTTCTGGATGATGATTTCACCCAGATGTACCGCGCCGAGCAGCAGGTGGGTCAGATTACGCTCATTTTCACAGCGCTGGCCATTGTAGTGGCCTGCCTGGGGCTTTTCGGCTTATCTACTTTTATAGCAGAGCGGCGGGCCAAAGAAATTGGGATTCGCAAGGTGCTGGGGGCTTCCGTAGAAGGGCTGGTGCAATTGCTCTCCAAAGAATTTCTCAGGCTGGTGCTGATTGCCTTTTTGATTGCCAGCCCCCTTGCCTGGTGGGCCATGCATACCTGGCTGCAGGATTTTGCCTACCGCATCGACCTGAGCTGGTGGATCTTTGCAGGTGCTGGTATACTGGCCCTCATCATAGCCCTGGCCACCGTAAGCGTACAGGCCCTGAAAGCGGCCACCGCCAATCCGGTGAAGAATTTACGAACAGAATAAATGTTACCTCCATGCTCAGAAATTATTTAAAAACGGCGGTCCGGAACCTGCTGCGCTACAAGGGATTTACCTTCATTAATATCCTGAGCCTGGTAATTGGCATTACCGGCTGTCTGATCATAGCACTGTTTGTCTGGGATGAACACAGCTTTGACCGGGACATTGCCGGCGGCGAACGGATATACCGTATCTACAACGAGCAGAACAGCCTGACGGGCGCCTCCAATGTGGCGGTAACGCAGCCTGCTTATGCCACCTTTTTGCAACAGAACTACCCCGAGGTGGATACCACCACACGGATCATGATGTTTCGGGATAAATTTCTGCTGGAAGTGGGCGAAAAGAGCGGATATGAAGAAAAGGGATGGTTTGTGGATGGTTCCTTTTTCCATGTATTCCCGCTGCCTTTCTTGCGGGGGAATGCGGCTACGGCCCTGAGCGCCCCCAATACGGTGGTGATTTCTGAGGAGCTGGCAAAGCGGTATTTTGGCGGGGAAGATCCGGTTGGCAAACCCCTGGCAATTGACAAGGAAACCTATGAGGTGACCGGCGTTTTGGCACCCCTTCCCGAGCATTTTCATTTACGCTTCCGCTACCTGATGTCGCTGCCTTCGCTGGGCCTGCCGGCGCAGCGCATGGAGGCCTGGACCTGGAACCAGTTTTATACTTATGTGAAGCTGACCCCTGGCGCCGATGCAGCGCAGGTAGAGGCAAAACTGCAGGCACATGTGAAAAAGGAGATCTATCCTACGCTGGAAAACCCCAATTCTACCTTTCTACCCCATTTTCAAAAGCTCGAACACATTCACCTGCAATCGGCTGATTTTGTCTATGATAATGCCCTGCGCGGCAACCAGACTTATGTGAAGGGGCTTACGATCATTGCTCTTTTTGTACTGGTGATTGCCTGTTTTAATTTCATCAACCTGGCTACGGCACGCTCCTTCCGGAGGGCCAAGGAAATTGGGGTACGCAAAGTAATAGGGGCAGACAGAAAGCAGCTGGTGCTGCAGTTCCTGGGTGAATCGGTGCTGCTCTCGCTTATCTCCATGCTGATTGCCCTGCTTGCCACCCTGATCCTGCTGCCCTTTCTCAATGCGTTTACGGAAAAGAGCATTTCGTTCAATCCCTTCACCAATCCGCTTTTGGCTTTACTTGTTCTGGCTGCGGCTGTGGTGATTGGCCTGCTGGCTGGGCTTTATCCGGCCATGGTTTTATCGGGCTTTCAGCCCATCAAAGTCCTCAAGAACATGAAGCCTGCAGGCGGGGGTGGCAACATTGGCTGGCTGCGGAAGTCCCTGGTGGTGGTGCAGTTTTCGCTGTCGGCCCTGTTGATTGTGTGTGCCCTGATTGTGTACCGGCAGGTGCGTTTTCTGAACACAAAAGATGTGGGCTTTAACAAAGAACAGGTGATCTTTTTCCAAACCCGCGGAGGGGTGAATGAAAACCTGGAAACCTTTAAAGCCGAGCTGAAAAATTCGCCCAATATCCTCTCGGTAACCTCAGGCTACGGCCTGCCCGGCGATCAGTTTGCCGGCGAATCGGTGCGGGTTCCGGATAAAGAAGATCAGCAGTTTTCCACTACGCTCTTTATCGGCGATCATGATTACCTCAAGACCCTGGGCCTGAAGCTGATTGCTGGCAGAGATTTCTCCAGGGAAAGGACCACCGATGAGCGGGAAGCCTTTATCATCAACCAAACTGCGGTAAAAGAATTTGGCTTTGGAACGCCCGAGCAAGCCCTTGGCCAGCGCATCGACTGGGAAGAATGGGCACCTGCCGATACCACCAATCCGGTGAAAAGGGGAAAAGTGATAGGGGTAGTGCAGGATTTCCACTACAAGAGCCTGCATGAAAAGGTAACGGCCTCAGTCATCCAACTCTATCCGGCGGTACACTTTAAGGTGGCGGTAAAGCTCCGAACCGAAAATCTGCCCAATACGCTGGCCTATATCAATGGGGTATGGGACAGGTTCTCGCCGGGCTATCCGCTGGACGTACAGTTTATGGATGAGACCTACGGCAACATGTACAAGTCTGAAGAAAAGCTGGCCAGCCTGATCTGGATCTTTACCCTGCTGGCCATAGGGGTGGGGTGTATGGGCCTGTTTGGCCTGGCGGCCTACAGTGCCGAGCAGCGCACCAAGGAAATCGGCATCCGCAAAGTGCTGGGGGCTGGTGTGCTCAATATTGTAGGCCTGCTCTCCAGGAGCTTTGTGGGGATGGTGCTTATTTCCTGTCTGCTGGCCTTTCCCCTTGCCTGGTGGGCCATGCATAGCTGGCTGCAAGACTTCTCGTACCGGATAGACATTGGCTGGTGGGTATTTCTGGTAGCCGGTGCTGCCGCCCTGCTGGTGGCCCTGATCACTGTTAGTTTCCAGGCCATACGGGCGGCCATGCGCAATCCTGTCAAGAATTTGAGAACAGAATAACCCAACCCCTTATACCATGAAGTCAGTTGTGCTTACGCTCTCATTTTTGCTGCTTTGCCTGGGTGTGAGTGCCCAGTCAGACCACGACCAGGCGCTTGTAAAAAAAGCAATCTCTAATTACGTAGAGGCGTTTTACCAGGCCGATACCCTATTGGCCTATGAAAGTGTAGCCAGAGAACTGGCCAAGCGGGGATATTATACCAGTAACGGCCAGATCCGGGAAGCCACTATGTCATTTGACCAGCTGGTAGCGCTCGCCAAACGCTGGAATGCCACTAAAAATATCACAGCCGCTACCCCGCGCAAGATCACCGTATACGAAGTGCTGGATAAGATCGCCAGCGCTAAGGTAGAAGCCCAGTGGGGCATCGATTACTTCCACCTGGCAAAGATCCAGGGCAGGTGGATGATTATTAATGTACTCTGGCAGGACTATCCCCCAGCCAAATAAACCTGCAGCACCATGCTTAAAAACTATTTTACCGTTGCCCTGCGCAACCTGAAGAAGCATAAGGCTTTTTCCTTCATTAATATAGTTGGTCTGGCGGTTGGCCTTACCTGCTGCATGCTCATTACGCTCTACATCTACCATGAGTATAGCTTTGATACCTACCATGAAAAAAAGGAGCGGCTCTACCAGCTTGGGGCCGTTTTTAGTGGGGGGGATGAGGCCAGGCGGGGAGCAACGGTCCCCTCGGCCATGGGCGATGCCCTCATGCGGGAGTTTCCCGAAATTGAAGAACGGGCAAAGCTGCTGAGTCTCTTTCGGGACGATAAGACCCTGCTGCAATACGAAGCGCCCGGCGCTGAACTAAAATCCTTTTATGAAAATAAGGGGTATATAGCCGACCCTTCTTTCTTTAGGCTGTTTACCTATGATTTTGTGGAGGGCAATCCGGCCACAGCCCTTACCAATCCCAATACGGTAGTTGTAACAGAGGCCATTGCCAAAAAACTCTTCGGTACCGAACCCGCCCTGAACAAAGTAATCCGAATCAGCAGCAGCACCAATGGCGATCATACCGTTACCATTGCCGGGGTTTTTCGGCCAAAAGCGGTTCCTTCTCACATCGATGCCCAGTTCTTGCTTTCTCCGCTGGGCGGGAATATGCAAGAGTACTTCATGAACGGCACCACCCTGGTAAACAACAACATGTTCTTTACCTATCTGCTGCTGAAAGAGGGGGCTGATGCCCGTCAACTGGAGCAGAAATTTCCGGCCTTTGTAGAACGCCACATGGGGGAGGCCCTGCGAGAAACACAGCAAAAACGAGCGCTTTTTCTGACCAATGTGGAGGACATTCACCTCCATTCCGGCATAGAGGAAAATGTTACCCCCTCCGGCAGTTTACCCTATTTGCGCATTCTGGCTTCCATAGCGGTACTTACCCTACTGATCGCCTGTATTAATTTTATGAACCTTTCTACTGCTCGCTCCTCCAAACGGAGTGTAGAAGTGGGGGTGCGTAAAGTGCTGGGAGCAGAGAAGCAGGCACTGATCTGGCAGTTTCTGGGCGAATCGCTCATCATGGCTCTGATTGCCTTTGTGCTGGCCCTTAGTGCTACCCAGCTTCTACTACCTCTTTTTGAACAGGTATCTGGGCGGGACATTGCGCTTTCGCTGCAGCAGCATGGGGTGCTCCTGCTTGCCTTTGTGGGGCTGGCGCTGCTTACCGGCCTGCTGGCGGGCAGTTATCCTGCCTTCTACCTTTCTTCCTTTAAACCGGTGCGCGTACTCAAGGGGCGATATTCCAGTTCGCTGGCAGCCGTATCGCTGCGAAAAGGGCTGGTGATCTTTCAATTTGTGATTTCGGTGGTGCTCGTCATTGCCTCGGTGATCATCTCCGACCAGATGCGCTTTTTGCGGAATAAAGATCTGGGCTTTGTCAAAGACCAGCAGCTGGTAATCCCCCTCAGAAGCCAGACGGCTAAAAACAATTCAGCTGCCATGAAAAATGCCCTTAGCAGCAACCCAAATGTTCAGTCGGTAGGTGCTTCCTTTTATTATCCTGGCATTTTTAATCCCACCGATTGGCTCATGTACAAGCAGGGCAACAGCATGCAACAGGCTAAATCGGTCTACATCAACTGGGTGGATGATAGCTTTTTGCAAACCCTGGGGATTAAACCAGTGGCGGGCAGACTATTTTCGCCCCAGTTTCCGGCCGATACCAATTCGCATATTATCCTGAATCAAAAAGGTGTAGCGGAAATGGGCTTTGCCACACCCGAAGAAGCGCTTGGCAGCTGGATTGCCTTTGACTGGAACGGACAGGTAAACCGCTTTACCATTGTAGGGGTAGTGGAAGATTTTCACTTCAAAGACCTGCGAAT
Organism: Cesiribacter andamanensis AMV16; assembly: GCF_000348925.1. Lineage (GTDB taxonomy): Bacteria > Bacteroidota > Bacteroidia > Cytophagales > Cyclobacteriaceae > Cesiribacter > Cesiribacter andamanensis. The sequence continues at coordinate 28,239 of NZ_AODQ01000047.1, forward strand.
GCCCATTGAGTCCTTTGGCTTTCTGCTCAACAACAGCGCCAACCAAAGCTACCTCATTGCCCACCTGAGTGGCGATAGTATGGGAAATACCCTTGAGGCAATTGAAAAGGCCTGGAATGGGCTCAATCCGAATCAACCCTTTGAATACAGTTTTCTGGACCAGGATTTTCAGAAAAACTACCTGGCCGAAAGCCGGCTGGCCGATATGATCCGCTATTTTACCATAGTGGCCATTCTGATCTCCTGCCTGGGCCTGTTTGGTCTGGCTACCTTTAGCGCCGAGCAGCGCATTAAGGAAATAGGCATCCGCAAGGTGCTGGGGGCCAGTGTTGCCAGCCTGGCGGCCCTGCTGTCGGTTGATTTTCTAAAACTGATCCTGATAGCCCTGGTGCTGGCTTCGCCCATTGCCTGGTATATCATGAGCGAATGGCTGCAGGGCTTTGCCTACCGGGTAAGCATTGGCTGGCAGGTGTTTGCCCTCACCTTTGTACTGGCCATGCTCATTGCCCTTCTAACAGTGAGTTTTCAGGCCATTAAGGCTGCGCTGGCCAACCCCGTCCAAAATCTCAGAACTGAATAATCGGAAAGACCCATGTTTAGAAACTACCTCAAAGTGGCCCTGCGCTACCTGCTGAAGCATAAAGGATATACCGCTATCAATGTGCTGGGACTGGCGGTGGGCATTGCGGCCTGCCTGCTTATTTTGCTCTTTGTGCGCAGCGAATGGTCGTTTGACCAGCAGCACAGCAAGCGGGACCGTCTATACCGGCCCTGGCTGCAGGAGCATTACCAGGGGGAGGTGCTGGAAACCACCAGCACCCCCATACCCCTTGGCCCGGTGCTGGCCCGGCAGGTGCCGGAGGTAGAAGCCCAGTGCCGCATTTCTGACCTCAATACGCAGGTGCAGCATGGGGCCACAAGCTTTCCGGAAGCGGTAAGCCTGGTGGATGAGAACTTTTTTGAGCTGTTTGATTTTGAGCTGCTGGAAGGGAACCGGGCCAGGCCTTTCCCCGATAAGAATTCGCTGATCATTACCCAGGAAGCTGCCAAGCGCTATTTTGGGACTACCTCTGCAATGGGACAGCAGCTGCAGCTGCAGCTGGGTGAGTCCCGGGAGCTGTTTACCATTACGGGCATTGCCAGGGATCTCCCCTTTGAATCCAGCATTCAATTCCGGCTGCTGATTCCTTTTTCCAATGGGGTGCATTTCTGGAGTGAACAGCTCATGACCTCCGGCTGGACCAATATAGCGGTAAACACCTACGTGCTGCTGCAGGAGGGTGCTGACCCGCAAGCCGTAGATGCCAAGATTGCCACAGTGCTGAACCCCCTGGTGGCCAAGGGATATAAGCCGGGCGAATACAACGTACGCCTGCAACCCCTGTCGGATATCCGCACCAACAGCCTGCTGCCGGCTACCATAGAGTCGCCCACCAACCCCCTGTATGCCTATATTCTGGCCTCGGTGGGGCTGATGATCCTGCTAATTGCCTGCATTAATTTTGTAACCCTTTCGGTAGGGCGCTCGGCTACCCGGGCCCTGGAGGTGGGGGTGCGCAAGGTGATGGGCGCCGACCGGCGGCAGCTGATAGGCCAGTTTTGGGGAGAAGCACTCCTGCTGACCCTGTTTTCCCTGCTGCTGGGCATATTGCTGGCCTACCTGTTTCTGCCCACCTTTAACCAGCTGGCCAACCGTTCCTTTACCCTGCAGCCCGATGGGTTTACCCTGATGGCCTGCGCGCTGTTGCTACTGCTTATTGGCCTGGTGGCGGGCAGCTATCCGGCCCTTGTGCTTTCTTCCTTTAAACCCATACAGGTTCTAAAGGGTACCCTTAAAACGGGAGGCATGGGCTTTTTCAGGCGGGCGCTGATTGTGCTGCAGTTTGGGGCCTCCATTTTGATGATCATCTGCACCCTTACCATTGGCCAGCAGCTGCGGTATTTTCAAAGCAAAAACCTGGGCTTTGCCCGGGAGCATATCCTGATAGTGCCCACCAACCTGCCGGTAGAGCAGGGAAATGTGCTGGCCACCCGCTTTATTGCCGAGCTTGAGAAACACCCCCAGGTGGTGGGCGCCAGCCGTTCGCTCTTCCACATGGCCAATTGGGGGTGGATGCAGCTGGGCTATTCCGATGATCAGGGTGCTTTTCGCCAGTTTCGGTTCAATGCCATTGACCCCAGTTTTGTGGAGACGATGAACCTGGAACTGGTGGCAGGCCGAAACTTTATGAAGGGCAATGCCGCCGACTCTGGCTCCATGCTGGTAAACGAAGCCCTGGTGCGGGAATATGGATGGCAGGACCCCATTGGTCAGAAGCTGCCCGGGGCCTACCCCCATCGGGTAATAGGGGTAGTGAAGGATTTTCATTTTGAATCCCTGCACAACCCCATACAGCCTACGGCAATGGCCTTGAGTGCCGGGGCCTTCTACGCTAACTCCAGCGATGTGAGCTATGGTACTTCTCCGCGGCCGCGGGTCTCGGTAAAGTTCAGGGGTGGCGATCCGCAGGCGCATATCGCCCTGCTGGAGCAGAACTGGAAAGCCGTGGCCGGCGATCAGGAGTTTGAGTATGTGTTCCTGGATGATGTGTTGCAGCGGGCCTATGAGCAGGAGCAGCGCCTGGGCAGCATTGTGGAATGGGCCTCGTTTCTTTCCATTTTTATTGCCTGCATGGGCTTGTTTGGGCTGGCTACGCTGGTGGTGGCCCGCCGGACCAAGGAGATTGGCATTCGCAAGGTGCTGGGCGCCAATGTGGGCAGCATTGTGGCCCTGCTTTCCAAAGAATTTATGGTGCTGGTAGGGGCTGCAGCCCTGCTGGCCTTTCCGCTGGCCTGGCTGCTGCTAAACCGCTGGCTGCAGGATTTTGCCTACCGCATTGATGTGGCCCCCTGGGTGTTTGCAGCGGCCGGCCTGCTGGTAGTGGGGGTGGCCCTGCTAACGGTAAGTGTGCAGTCGGTAAAAGCTGCTATGCGCAACCCCGTTACCAGTTTGCGCACAGAATAAAGCGGCCTGCCCTATACCCCCTGCTCCGGAATAGGAAAGCCCTGTTTGGGGCCAGGCTGTGCTTTTACCCGGGCAGGCCAGGGACTAGGCCTGCCCCCTTTTTTCCTGATTATAAACACGTCTCGTATGCTTAAGAATTACCTGATCATTGCCTGGCGTCATCTGGCGAAAAACAGGGCCTTTACGCTGATAAATGTTTTTTGCCTGGCACTGGGTATGTCCATCACCCTGGTGTACATTGCCTTGCTCTCTTTTGTAGCTACCTATGATAGCTTCCATGCCGAGAAAGACCGCATCTACCGGGTGGTTACGCAGGTGCATGATGGGGTAGAGAATCCCCCGCTATGCCACTGCCCCCTCTGGGGGCTGCTTTCCAGCTTAAAA
>NZ_AODQ01000048.1 GCF_000348925.1 Cesiribacter andamanensis AMV16
CTAAGTATGAAGTTTCTACCCACGGCAGGGTAAAAAGTTATGCAATAGATAAAAAAAGCGGCAGGATTATCAGAGGAGGCAATGTGGGAGGCTATAAGTCGATCACTGTAAAGTTTGGCGGAAAGATCGTCCGGCAGTTTTATGTACACCGACTTGTAGCTGAAACGTTTATCGATAAAGACTCCCCCGATCAGTACTATGTAATCCACCTGGACTACAACAAGGAAAACAATAAGACCCACAATTTACGCTGGGCTACGGAGGAAGAACTCGTTACGCATAACAATAAAAACCCGGAAGTACTGCGCAGCCGTACCACCGGCTACAAACTTACCGAACCCGACGTACGCATCATTAAAAAGCTCCTGAAGTCTGAAAAGACCCGCCTGAGCATGATTGCCAAACGATTTGGGATCACCCACACGCAGCTGAACCGGATCCGCAGCGGCGAAAACTGGGGCCATGTAACGATATAAGGCAGTGCCGGAGCCTGCACCCTCACAGCACACACTGGTAAACCAACTGGCGCAAAGCGAGCATTTGCAGCAGGTACCCCCTGAGCAGCTTGGCTGGCTGGCCAGCCAGGGAGCCGTGCGCCGGCTGCGTGCAGGAGAACATCTGTTTGAAAAGGGCGACCCAATACAACAGCTAATTGTTGTGCTGGAGGGCACGCTTCAGTTTCGGCTGGAACAAAAGGGTGAGTACCGCACCATCAGCGAGCTGCAGGCTGGCGATATCAGCGGTGCTCTCCCCTATTCCCGCGCTACCAATGCCATAGCCAGCGGCCTGGCCAGAGACAAGGCCGCCGTACTGCTGCTGAATAAATCCCATTTTCAGGAAATGGTGCGCACCTACCCGGAGCTTACCGAGGCCCTGGTGCACGTCATGACCAGCCGGGTACGGGAATTCACCCATACCCAGCAGCAAACCGAAAAACTGGCTGCCCTGGGCCGGCTGTCGGCCGGACTGCACCATGAGCTCAACAACCCCGCCGCTGCCGCCGCCCGTGCAGCCGACGAGCTGAGAGAACAGCTGCGCCTGGTACCCGAAAAGTTCAGGGACCTGATGCTCATACAGCTTAGCCCCGAACAGGCCCAGGCCATTACCAGCCTGCTGTTTTCCAAACTGGAGCGCAAAGGAAGCCGCTCCCTGAGCCTGCTGGAGCGCAGCGCTCAGGAAGACGAGCTGGCCGAGTGGCTGGAAGGCTTGGGCCTTGAAGACCCCTTTGCCCTGGCCGAGACCTTTAGTTCCCATCAGATTGGTCTGGAAGAGCTGCAACAGCTGAGCCAACAAACCGGGCAGGACCGTACAGCTGCAGTGCTGGTATGGCTCTCCAGCATTCTGCTCAGCAATAAATTGGTTTCAGAGATTATTGAAAGTACCCGCCGTATCTCCAGCCTGGTGGGGGCCGTAAAAGGCTACTCGCACATGGACCGTAGCCCCGAGCGGGAGCGTACCGATCTGGAAGCCAGTATCCGCAACACCCTCATCATGCTCAACCACAAGCTGAAAAAAAAGCAGATTGAGCTAAAGCTGGATGCGCCGCCAGAGCTGCCGCATCCCTGTGTCTATGGGGGTGAGCTCAACCAGGTATGGACTAACCTGATCGATAATGCGCTGGACGCCATGGAGCCGGGAGGTACGCTTAGCATTCAGCTAAAGGAGAAAGAAGAAGCCCTTGAAATAGCCATTAGCGATACCGGCAGCGGAATTCCGCAGGAAGCACTCAGCCGGGTGTTTGATCCCTTTTATACCACAAAATCGGTGGGTGAAGGCAGCGGCATAGGGCTGGACATCAGCAAAAAGATCATTGAGCGGCATGGCGGCACCATTAGCGTGCAATCGGCCCCGGGCCAGACTACCTTTACCATTTTGCTGCCTCTCAACCCCGCTTCATAAAAGGGCGTAAGGAGGCCTTACTAGGGGATATTACTTCCCGAGCAGGTCCGGCATGTTTTCCCGCACCATTTGTTCTACTTCAGGATCCAGCAGGGCCATGTAGAGCGTGCGTGCCTGCTGCAGCTGCTCCATGGACAGGCCCACGGCATTGCGCAGGTCGGCTTTGTAGAGGTTTGCGCCCGTAAGATCTGCGCCGGTCATATACGCCCCGTTCAGGCTGGCCTCCATCAGAAAAGCCCCCCGCAGGTCGGCTTTGATCAGGTAGGCCTTATCAAAACAGGTCTTGATCAGAAAGGCATCTTTAAACAGCGTGCCGCTGGCATAGGCGCCCGAGAGGTCGGCCTGGTTAAGGGTAGAGTTTTCAAAGTTGGTCTGGTTCAGGCGGGCGTTGCTCAGGTTACACTCCAGCAGGCTGGAGGTGCTGATATCGGCCGAGTTGAGGTTGGAGCCACTCAGGTTGGTATAGTTCAGGTTGGTCTTTGCCAGAAAGCAGTTTACCAGGTTGATGTTGTAGATCTTGTGCTGGTTGAGGCGCTTGATGTTACCTACCGTACGAAAGGCTGCTTCTTCGCTCTTCCAGAGACGGAAGTCATCGATCTCGTCCTTGTAGGTCTTGATACGGAGGCGCTCCTCCCCCCGCTTGTTCAGCCATACCAGCAAAATACCAATGATGGCAATGTCGAAGATCATGCCGTGGGCCTCGGCCAGTACCTGCATGTAGAACTCCTGAAAATTGCTCAGGTAATAGGGCATGCTCAGCCCCAGCACCACCGAGGCTACCAGCAGCAGTACCAGAAAGGAGGTGAGCACAGGCTTCTCGATTACCTCAAGAAAAAACTGCTGAATTTTAACAATAAAGCCGCTTTTCTGCATAACTGATGGATAACTTACTTTTTTGACTTCTTATAATCCTGTAGGAGCAAGTACCCGGGCAAGTTTTTGCACCAGTACCTGATTGATCTTTTCGTAGGATTCATACGTCCAGCCCGCTACATGGGGACTTAACAACACCCTATCACTAGTAATAAGATAGTCAAAATTTGCCTGCTGGGCCGGGCTAAGCTGCTGCACTTTTTCGTTTTCTAATACATCCAGGGCTGCAGCCCACACTTTGCCCGATTTGAGCGCCGCAACCAGATCGGCCAGGGGCAGCACCTCTCCCCTGCTGGTATTTATCAGCACTATATTCTTCCTAAATCCCTCCAGGTACTCCTGATTAATAAGGCACCGGTTGGCCTCCGTCAGGGGAATGTGCAGGCTTACCACATCGGCCTGCGCCTGCAGCTCGGGTAGCGATACCTCCTCTACCCCAGGCAGGCCTACCCCCTTATGGCTGGTATCATAGGCCAGCACCCGGCAGCCAAAGCCGGCCAGGCGCCGGGCAAAGGCCTGCCCCATGCAGCCCAGGCCAATAATGCCTACCGTTTTGCCGGCCAGCTCCCAGCCCCGGTTGGCCTCTCGAAGCCACTGGCTCTTGCGCACCTGCCGGTCGGCAATGTGCAGCTTGTTGAGCAGGCACAGCAGCATGCCCATGGCATGCTCGGCCACAGCATCGCGGTTGCCCTCGGCGGCATGCAGCAGGGCGATGCCCCGGCGCTCCACGGCCTGCAGATCAATCTGGTCCAGGCCAGCCCCGGCCCGGCCAATCACCTTAAGGTTGGGGGCATGGGCCAGCAGTTCTTCGGTAATGGGCAGCTTGCTGCGCAGCAGCAACACCTCAAAGGGTTCCAGGATCTGGGGCACCTCTACGGCCAGCGTATCGGGTCGGTAGCTGGCGGCAAACCCCTTTTCTTCCAGCAGCGGCACAATGCTTTCGTGCATCTGGTCAATGATCAACACCTTGGGTCGGGCAGGGCTCATGGCAAAAAAGTTAAAGCTGTAAAATTATAGAATTGATACAGAAAGCACCCGAAAAAAGGGTGAAATCACTTCTATGGGTAGTATTCCTTAATCCCCCCAAGGACTAGCTGTGCCGGCGCTATTCCTGCTTACCCTATTCTGGTAGCTACTCCCTAGATATTATAGAGCAGATGCGCCACCGTAAAATAAACACCCAGCCCCAGTATGTCATTGACTGTGGTGATAAAGGGCCCCGAGGCCAGGGCGGGATTGATGTTGAATTTATCCAGTACCAGGGGGGTAACGGTACCCATAAACGACGCCAGCAACACCACATTGAACAGGGCAATGGATACCACCAGCACCAGCTGGCTCTCATAGCCCATGAGCGTAACCACCAGCAGCAGAAAAGCTGCCAGCAGCAGCCCGTTGAGCAGGGCCACCAGCAGCACCTTCAGCAGGCGGCGGCCTACGCTTTCGGAAAAGACGGAGGGGTTGGCAAGGCTCTGCAGGATGATGGAGCTGGACTGAATGCCCACATTCCCCCCCGTAGCCGTAACCAGCGGCATAAAAAAGGCCAGGGCTGGGATCACCTCAATATCCTGCTCAAAATTGCCCAGAAAGGTAGCCGCCACCAGCCCCCCCGCCATGCCAATAACCAGCCAGGGCAGCCGAGCCCGGCTGATACGCCAAACCGAGTCGGTCTCCTCCACATCTTCGGAAATACCGCTCATCAGCTGGCGTTCTTCTTCGGCCTGCTCGGTGATCACATCCACCACGTCGTCAATGGTGATGCGGCCCACCAGCTTGTTTTGCACATTGACTACCGGCACAGCATCCAGGTCGTACTTGCGCATGATCTGGGCCACCTCCTCCTCATCCATAAAGGTCTGCACCGAGATCACCTCATCATCATAGAGGTCGGCTATTTTGGTGCCGGCCCGGGCCAGCAGCATGCGCTTAAGGGAAACCTTGCCCAGCAGAATATCCTCATCGTTCACCACATAAACCGAGTAGATCTTGCTTACATTCTCGGCCTGGCGGCGAATTTCTTCAATGGTCTGGGTTACCGTCCAGTTGATGTTGGCCTTAATGAGCTCTTTGGCCATGAGGCCGCCGGCCACATCCTCCTCATAATGCAGCAGGTCTACAATGTACTTGCTTTGTTCCCGGTCGGTGAGGCGGGCAATCACTTCCTCACGCCGGCGCACGGGCTGTTCCTTGAGCACGTCCACCGCATCGTCGGAGTCCATCTCCTCAATGTAGGGCACCAGCTCTTCGGGCTCAAAGCTTTTGACAAAATCCCGCCGTACGTCTTCATCCAGCTCGGTCAGGATCTCGGCGCCCTTTTCTACCGGCATCAGGTTAAACACCCACTTGCAGCCCTCGGTATCCAGCTCGTACAGGATGGTGCTGATATCGGCAGAGTTTACCCCATCCAGGCTTTGCCGGATAAAGGCTTCGTCCTGCTCCTGCACGGCCTGCTGCAGGCGGTCCAGAAACTCCTTGTTGAGTTCGTATTGCGTGATATCGGGCTGCTCTTGCTCCACGGCTGCGGGTCAGGGTTAAGGTGCTTCAATGGCCTGGGTCAGGCGTATAAAATCATCCACGGAAAGTTGCTCGGCGCGCTTGTCCAGAAGATCCCATTCCCGGACAGACTTGGGCAAATTTAGCGGTTTGAGGCTGTTGCGCAAGGTCTTGCGGCGGTTATTAAAACCCTGCTTTACTACGGTAAAAAAGAGCTTTTCGTTACAGGGCAGCGCCTGCCGCTCATTGCGCCGCAAGCGCAGCACGGCCGATTGCACCTTGGGCGGCGGGGTAAATACCCCCGGGGCTACCGTAAAGAGGTACTCAACCGAATAAAAGGCCTGCAGCAGTACGCTCAGAATGCCGTAGGTTTTGCTGCCGGGCGGCTCGGCAATGCGCTGGGCTACTTCTTTTTGCACCATGCCCACTACTTCGGGAATCTGCTGGCGGTGCTCCAGCACCTTAAAAAAGATCTGGCTGCTGATGTTGTAGGGAAAGTTACCGATAAGGGCAAAGGGGGCCTCGCCCATCAGGCTGCGCAGGTCCAGCTTCAGAAAATCGCCATAGTGTACCCGGCCTTCCAGGGCCGGGTAGTGCGCATTGAGGTAGGTAACCGATTCGCTGTCCAGCTCCACCACCTGCAGGGCATAGGCACCATCGGCCACCAGGTACTGGGTAAGCACCCCCATGCCGGGCCCCACCTCCAGTACCTGCTGGTAGCCGCCCCAGCCGCTTAGCCCCCCCACAATGTTGCGGGCAATGCGCTGATCGTGCAGAAAATGCTGCCCCAGCTGTTTCTTTGGCCTGACTTTTTGCCCCTCCTCTTTCATAAATTTGTATTCCCGAAGAATTAGATAAATTTGTGTGCAAAACTACACTTTTTTATATGCAGCCTGCCATAACCCTTGCCCCTTCTCTACAGGAGAACCAACATACGGTCTACCTGTTGGCTCCGGAGCCCGATTTCTCACCCCTTGGCCTGAGCGAGGCCGAGCAACAATGGGTAAGCCAGAAGCTGAAGGGCGATGAGGGCGTGCTGTCCCTAAACCGCTACCACCACTGGATTTTTCTGGTAAAAGCACCCAAAAAGCAGCAGGCACCCCAACAGGACGAAGCCTGGCGGCAGGCGGGCCACAAACTGGCGGGCCTTCTCAAAAAAGAAAAGGTGCAGGCCCTGCAGCTGGGCGGCGGAACCCAGGAGCAACTGCTGTTGCTGGAGGGCTTGCTGCTCTCCCTCTATAGCTTTGATAAATACAAGACCAAAAAACAGGACAGCTGGCGGCTGCAGGACCTTACACTCATCAGCAGTGAGCTAAACATGGAGCAGGTACGGGAGCTGCAACAGCTGGTAAGCGCCACCTGGCATGCCCGCACCCTTATAAACGAGCCGGTGGTATACCTGACCGCCACCCAGCTGAGCCGGGAACTGGAAGGGCTGGGCCGCGAGGCCGGCTTTGCCGTAGAGGTGTTTGAGGAGGGGAAGATCCAGAGCCTGAAAATGGGCGGCCTGCTGGCCGTAAATGCCGGGAGTACCCAACCCCCTACCTTCAATGTACTGGAATACAAGCCCGAAGGGTCCGTAAACAGCAAGCCCCTTATTCTGGTAGGCAAGGGGGTGGTGTATGATACGGGTGGCCTGAGCTTAAAGCCCACGGCCGGCAGCATGGACCTGATGAAAAGCGACATGAGCGGCGCTGCCACCGTAGCCGGGGCCCTCTATGCGCTGGCGGCCAACAAGCTGCCGGTATGGGTGGTAGGCCTGATCCCCGCCACCGACAACCGGCCCGGCGAAGAAGCCATTACCCCCGGCGATGTGATCACCATGTGCGATGGCACTACGGTCGAAATCCTCAATACCGATGCCGAGGGCCGGCTGATCCTGGCCGATGCCCTCTCTTACGCCAAAAAATACAGCCCCGAGCTGGTGCTGGATTTTGCTACCCTCACCGGTGCTGCCGCACGCGCCATTGGGCCGGAGGGAACCGTCTGCATGGGTACGGCCAGTGAGGCCATCATGCAGGAATTAAAGCAGGCCGGCGAACAAACCTACGAGCGTCTGGTAGAGTTTCCACTCTGGGAGGAGTACGAAAAGCAGCTGGAAAGCTCCATTGCCGATCTGACCAACCTGGGTGGCCCCAATGCGGGCGCCATTACGGCCGGGCTGTTCTTAAAACATTTCACCGACTACCCCTGGGTACATTTTGACATAGCGGGCCCGGCTTTCCTGACAAAGGCCGACAGCTACCGCGGCAAAGGCGGCACCGGTGTGGGGGTGCGCCTGCTGTACCGCTTTATCAAACATCATTACAAACTGGCATGAACGAAAGCTCGCTTCATAAGCCCCTGATTGGCATTAGCCTGGGCGATATAAATGGGATAGGTCCGGAGGTGGTCATGAAAGCCCTTTCCGATGCCCGCCTGCTGGACATGATGACCCCCATTGTGTATGGCTCTACCAAGGTAGTAGGACATTACCGCAAGGTACTGAAGATGCATAATTTTCAGTACCACCACATGCATAACACCCCTGAGCAGGGGCAGATCAATGTGATCAACTGCTGGCAGGATGCCGTAGAGATCCAGATGGGCCAGTCCACCCCAGAGGGGGGCAAAGCGGCGCTGCTGGCGCTGCAAAAAGCGGTAGAAGACCTCAAGGGGGGAATCATTGAGGGCATTGTAACCGCCCCCATCAACAAGCATAACATCCAGAGTGAAGACTTCAAGTTTCCAGGCCATACGGAGTACTTTACCAAAGCCTTTGAGACCCGCGACAGCCTGATGCTGCTCTGCAGCGGCAATCTGCGGGTGGGCGTGGTCACCGGCCATGTGCCCCTGAAGGAGGTGCCCCGCCTCATCACCCGGGAGCGGGTGCAACTCAAGCTTAACATCCTGGAGCGCAGCCTGAAGCAGGATTTCGGCATTAACAAGCCCCGAATAGCCCTGCTGGGCCTCAACCCTCATGCCGGCGAAGAGGGGCTGCTGGGCAAAGAAGAAGAAGAGGTGCTGATCCCCCTGATTGGTGATGCCAAAAATAGGGGACGCCTGGTGTTTGGCCCCTTTCCGGCCGATGGTTTCTTTGGCAGCGGCGCCTACAACAAATTTGATGGCATCCTGGCCATGTACCACGATCAGGGCCTGATTCCCTTCAAGACCCTGGCCTTTGAGCAGGGGGTGAACTATACGGCCGGCCTGCCCATTGTGCGCACCTCGCCCGATCATGGCACCGCCTACGACATTGCCGGCCAGAACCTGGCCAGCGAAAGCTCCATGCGGGAGGCCCTCTACCTGGCCTGCGACATTGCCCGCAAGCGCAGAGAGAAAGAAACGGTCAAGTCCTAGCGGCTATCCCTCCGGCTGAGGGGCCCTGCCACAGCCGGAGGAAATTTTATACAGATGGTACAAAATCCTGTACAGCACCCCACCCGGCCCTGCTGTACCTTTGTGCAAGAGCCTGTTTAAAGAGAAAAAGGAGGTTTTCAAATTTTTTTCTATCTTTGAACGTTCCTATACCTGAATGAAGCAACTAGTCCACATTTGTATGAGCATGCTGCTGGTAATGGCCACCATGGGCGTTACCCTGCACCAGCACTACTGTGGCGATGAGCTTCAAAACACTGGCCTTGAAAAATACAGCGGCTGTTGCAGTGATGAAGGTACCGATGCCGGCAAGAACGGCTGCTGCGAAAACAGTACCACCGAGTTTCGGGCCGATGGCGAGTTTCAGCAGGCACACTTCTCGGCCCCCATTGCTCTGCTGCCTGCTGCCCTCCCCCAGCTTTTTCTTTCCTTTGCCCAAAGCCTGCAGCTGGAGCAAGCACACACTACCCCCCTCCCCCTTTTTGCCGAGGCACCCCCCCTCTACGGTTCTCCATACCTGGCCAGCCTCTGCACCCTGCTGATTTAGCCTGCTGAAACCCTCCCTCTGATCCGCTACCTGCCGTAGTCCGGATACCCTTTTTGTTGGTTTCACTAGCGCTCGTCAACACGCATGAATAATTTTGTTGCTTTCTTTCTGCACAACAGGGTAGTTACCCTTATCCTGTTGCTGCTGATCATCGGATGGGGCATTATTGCCTCCCCCTTCCGCTGGTCCATTGCCGGCCTGCCCAATGATCCGGTGCCGGTTGATGCCATACCCGATATTGGCGAAAATCAGCAGATCGTCTACACCGAATGGGAGGGCCGCTCCCCCCAGGATGTGGAAGACCAGATCACCTACCCCCTTACTACCACCCTGCTGGGCATGCCGGGGGTAAAGACCATCCGCTCTACCTCCATGTTTGGCTTCTCCAGCATCTACATCATCTTTGAGGAGGGAGTAGAGTTTTACTGGAGCCGCAGCCGGGTGCTGGAAAAGCTCAATGCGCTGCCCAGCGGCCTGCTGCCGCCCGATGCCACCCCGGCCCTGGGCCCCGATGCCACCGCCCTTGGGCAGGTATTCTGGTACACCCTGGAGGGGCGGGACCCCCAGGGCAAGCCCACCGGTGGCTGGGACCTGCAGGAGCTGCGCAGTTTCCAGGACTTCTATGTGCGCTATTCGCTGGCGGCAGTAGAGGGAGTATCAGAAGTGGCCTCCATTGGCGGGCATGTAAAAGAATATCAGGTAGATGTAGACCCGGCCGCCATGCAGCAGTATGGCATCAGCATGACCGACATCATGATGGCCGTGCAGAACAGCAACCTGGATGTAGGCGCCGGCACCCTGGAGATCAACAAGGCCGAGTACTTCGTACGGGGCATCGGCTACCTTAAAAACCTGGAAGACCTGGAGCAGGCCCTGGTACGGGAGAGCGATGCCACCCCCCTCTACCTGCGCGATGTAGCCCGCATCAGCTTTGGGCCCGAAACCCGCCGGGGTATTCTGGACAAAGGGGGGGCCGAGGTGGTGGGCGGTGTGGTGGTAGCCCGCTACGGCGCCAACCCCCTGCAGGTGATCGACAACATCAAGCAGCAGGTAAGCACCATCAGCGGGGGATTTCCGCAAAAGACCCTGGCCGATGGCACCATTAGCAAGCTTACGCTGGTGCCCTTTTACGACCGCAGCACCCTTATTCATGAAACCCTGGGTACGCTGGAGGGGGCTCTGAGCGAGGAGATCATCATTACCATTATTGTGGTGATCATTATGGTACTGAACCTGCGGGCCTCGGTGCTCATTTCCAGCCTGTTGCCAGTGGGGGTGCTCATGACCTTTATCGCCATGCGCTATGTGGGGGTAGATGCCAACATTGTGGCCCTCAGCGGCATTGCCATTGCCATTGGCACCATGGTAGATCTGGGCATCATCATCGTGGAAAATATTCTGATCCACCTGGAGCGGGCACCCAAAGACGAGCCCCGCCTGCAGGTGATCACCCGCGCCACACAGGAGGTGGCCGGGGCGGTGATTACGGCCGTATCCACCACCATCATCAGCTTTATTCCCGTCTTTACCCTGCAGGCTGCCGAGGGCAAGCTGTTCCGGCCGCTGGCGTACACCAAAACCTTTGCGCTGGCGGCTGCGGCCATTCTGGCACTGACCATCCTGCCTACCCTGGCCTACTACTTTTATGGACGATTCTCTGGCAGTGGTCGTAGCCGGCTGTTCCTGCATGGGGTGGTGGTGCTTTGCGGCATCTGGGCGCTGGTTGCCGGCTTTGTCTGGGCAGGCAGTGCGCTGGTGCTGCTGGGACTGGCCCAGATCATCCGCATTCTGTACCAGGGGCCCTATGCGGCCTATGCCAGCCGCTTGCCCTTTGCCGTGGTGCTGCTGGCGGTTACCTGGCTGCTGAGTGTGGAGTGGCTGCCGCTGGGGGCCTCCTACAGCCGTTTCGGCAACTTCTTGTTTGTGCTGCTGATCGTGGGTACTGTACTGGGGTTCTTTTTTGGGGTTATCTACTTCTATGAGCGGCTTATTCGCTGGGCCATTACGCATAAGGGCGCTTTTTTGAGCATTCCGGCCTTTATGCTACTGCTGGGCCTGCTGGTCTGGGTGGGCTTTGCGCGCCTGTTTGGTTTTGTGGCTGAGGGCACCGATGCCCTGGGCTGGAACATCCGCACCAGCAAGCCCTGGAGCAGCCTGGCCCATACCTTTCCCGGCACCGGCAAAGAGTTTATGCCCGCCCTGGATGAGGGCTCCTTTCTGCTGATGCCCAGCAGCATGCCCCATACCGGGGTTGAGCAAAACCTGGAGTACCTGCAAATGCTGGATGCTTCCGTAGCCGCCATACCCGAGGTAGACCTGGTAGTGGGCAAAGCCGGCCGGGTTACCTCTGCCCTGGACCCTGCCCCCCTGGGCATGTACGAGAATGTGATCAACTACAAGAGCGAATATGCCACCAACGAACGGGGCGAGCGCATTCGCTTTGCCGTAGATGATGAAGGCAATTTCCTGCGGGATGAAGGGGGTAGGCTGATCCCCGACGACAGGGGGGAGTATTTCCGCCAGTGGCGGGACCACATCCGCAGCACCGATGATATCTGGCAGGAAATTGTAGCTGCCACCAACCTGCCGGGCCTCACCTCGGCTCCTAAACTGCAGCCCATCGAGACCCGCCTGGTAATGCTGCAGACCGGCATGCGGGCGCCCATGGGCATCAAGATTAAGGGGTCGGACCTTAAGACCATCGAGCAGTTTGGCATTGCTTTGGAGGGCATCCTGAAGCAGGTGCCAAGTGTAAAACCCGAAGCCGTATTTGCCGAGCGCATTGTGGGCAAGCCCTACATGCAGGTACACATTGACCGGCAGCAGGCTGCCCGCTATGGCATCAGCGTGCAGGATGTGGCCCGCTACCTGGAGGTGGCCGTAGGGGGTATGCCCATTACCAGCACCGTAGAGGGCCGGGAGCGCTATGCCGTACGCATCCGCTACCCGCGGGAGTTGCGCGACAGTCCCGAGGCCATCCAGAACATGCTGGTGCCTGCTTCGGGCGGGCGCCAGATTCCGCTGGGCCAGCTGGCCACCATCGAGTATGAGCAGGGCCCCATGGACATCAAAAGTGAGAATACCTTTCTGGTGGGCTATGTGCTCTTTGACAAGCAGCCGGGCGTAGCCGAAGTAAGCGCTGTGGAAGATGCCCGCAGGCTTATTGAGAACCACATAGCCGAAGGCAGACTGGAAATCCCGGCCGGTACTACCTATGAGTTTGCCGGTTCGTATGAAAACCAGGTGCGGGCCGAAAAGCGGCTGGCCATCATCGTACCTCTTTGCCTGATGCTGATTTTCCTGCTGCTCTACCTGCAGTTTCGCTCGGTATCACTTAGCCTGATGGTATTTACAGGGGTAGCCGTAGCCTTTGCGGGCGGCTTTATCATGCTCTGGCTCTGGGGGCAGGACTGGTTCTTTGATTTCAGCCTGTTTGGTACCAACGCCCGGGAGCTGTTTCAGATGCGCACCTTTAACCTGAGTGTGGCCGTATGGGTGGGCTTTATCGCCCTCTTTGGCATTGCTACTGACGATGGGGTGCTGGTAGGCACCTACCTGACCCAGCTGCACAAAGAGAATCCGCCCCGCACCCGGGCCGAGCTGCATGAACTGGTCGTAACGGCCGGCAGCCGCCGGGTGCGCCCCGCCATGATGACTACCGCCACCACCCTGCTGGCGCTGCTGCCTATCCTGACCTCTACGGGCCGGGGGTCCGACATCATGATTCCCATGGCCATCCCCTCCTTTGGCGGAATGGTCTTTGAGACCTTCACCATTTTTGTGGTGCCGGTGCTCTATACGCTATATCACGAGCAAAAACTTAAACGCCAGCCACAGCCATGAAAACGCTATTTCTCTTTCTGCTGATGAGTGCCGTTGCGTTGCTGGCACCTGCCCAGTCGCTGGACTCCCTGCTGCAGCAGGCCCTGGCCAGCAACCCCGGCCTGCGGGCCGAGCAGGGCGAAGTGCAGGCCGCCCGGGCTGCCGTGGAGGTTGCCGGCAGCCTGCCCATGCTGCAGACCCGGGGCGGCTACCTGCTGGTGCCGGTAGAAGCCCCCATGGGCATGGAGCGCATGCGCCTCTCGGTACACCAGATGCTGCCCCCACCCGGCGTGCTGCGCTACCGCACGCAGGCCGCCGAATTTACCAGCCAGGCCCGCGAAGCCGCGGTGCAGAACATGGCTGCTGATGTGCTGCGGGAGGTGCGCATGGCCTACTATGAGTTATATGGCCTGCAGGCCGGCATGCGTACCCTGGCCGAACAGCAGGCCAATCTGCGCCAGCTTGAGCCTGTAGCCGTACAAGCCTATAGCGCCGGCCAGGCGCCCATGTCGCAGGTGCTGCGCCTGCGGGCCCGCATCCTGGACCTGCAAAAACAGCTGCTGCAACTGCAGGCGCAGGAGCAGGCGCTGCAGGCCCGGCTCAATGGGCTGGTTAACCGCCCGGCACGCCTGCCCCTTACCACTGCCGATACCCTGCTGCCCCTGTTTAGCCCCCAGGACCTGGAGCAGATGCGCACCGAGTTGCAGGAGCATCCCCAGCTGGAGTTGCTGCGGCAGCAGGAGGCAGCCCAGCAGGCCCAAACCCGGGTAAACGAACGCATGCGCCTGCCCGAATGGGGTATAGGCCTGGAGTACATGCTGATGCCCGGCGGCATGAGCGGCCTGATGCCGATGGTGAGCGCCGACATCCCCCTGTTCCGCAACCGCACCAAGGCCATGGTACGCGAAAGTCAGGCCATGGAAGCCGTGCTGGCCAGCCTGCAGGAGCAAACGCAGCGACAGCTGGAGGGCGAGCTGCACAGCGCCCTGCAGGAGTGGCAATCGGCCTGGGCCTATAGCCAGCTGCTGCAGGAACAAGTGGCGCTGCAAAGCAGTGTACTGCGCCAGATGACCACCGAGCTGAGCTCCGGCATGAGCTCGCTGGAATCCTTGTTGGCAGAAGAAAATGAATTACTCATGCAGCGGCTTGCCCTGCAGGAAACCCTGGTGATGCTGAAAAAAGCAGAAGCCGACCTGATCTATTTAACCGGATCCGATTATGTGGAAAGATAAAATAAACCAACGCCCCGGCCTGTTCCTTCTCCTGGCCTTTGCTGCCGGCCTCGTGCTGGCCTGGCTCCTTTTTTCCGACCGTCCGGGTTCGGAAACAGCCGCTCCTCATGACCATAGCGCCGAAGCCGGTACGCTCTGGACCTGCTCCATGCACCCCCAGATCCGCCAGCCCGAGCCGGGTCTATGCCCGCTTTGCGGCATGGAACTGATCCCCATGCGGGAAGATGCCGAAGGGGCCGCCTCCCCTACCCAGGTACGCCTCTCCCCTTCTGCCGCCGCCCTGGCCGGGGTACAAACCCTGATACTGGGCAGCAGTGCCCCCCCTTCCGAAGCCGGTGGTGCCCTTCGGCTGAGCGGCCAGCTGCGCATTGACGAAAGCCGGCTGTACAGCCAGGCCGCCCATGTGCCCGGGCGCATCGAGTCGCTGCAGGTAAACACCACCGGCGAAAGCGTGCGCAAGGGGCAGGTGCTGGCGTCGGTCTATTCGCCCGAGATTCTGACGGCCCAGCAGGAACTGATCCAGGCGACAAAGCTGGGTTCAGCCTACGAAGGACTGCTGGAGGCCGCCCGGGAGAAGCTGCGCCGCTACCGCATTTCCGAAGCCCAGATCCGCCGCATTGAGCAGGAAGGCCGCACCTTTGATCGTATCCAGATCGTAGCCGATGTGAGCGGGATTGTGACCGAGCGCAACGTAGCCCTGGGCGATTATGTGATGCCCGGCCAGACCCTCTACCAGATTGCCGACCTCAGCCGCTTGTGGGTAGAGCTGGAGGCCTATGAAAATCAGCTGTCTGCCATCCGGGAAGGTGATCTGCTGCAGATAGACGTACCCCAGCAGGGCAAAAGCTACCAGGCCAAGGTTACCTTTATCGACCCCTTGGTAAATGCCGAACGCCGCACTACCCGCATCCGGGCTGAGCTGCCCAATCCCACAGGCGAGCTGCGTCCGCAAATGCTGGTACAGGCCAGCCTGCAGTCGGGCCGTAGCCCTTCGGCCCAGGCCAGTGTGCTGCTGGTGCCCCGCTCGGCTGTACTCTGGACGGGCACCCGCTCGGTGGTATATGTAAAAGCCCCCAAGACCGAAGGCCCCGTGTATGAGATGCGGGAAGTAAGCCTTACGCCCTCTGCAGGAGGCTACCTGGTGCAGGAAGGCCTGCAGGCGGGCGAGGAGGTGGTAGTGAATGGCGCCTTTCTGGTAGATGCCACCGCCCAGCTCAACAATAAGACTAGCATGATGAACCGCAGCCAGGCCGCTGCCGCCACGCCAGCTGCGGCAGCCCCTGCGGCCGACACGCCTGAGCTGGAGGCCACCCCTGCCCTGCGCCAGCATCTGCAAAACATGCTAACCGTTTACCTGCGGCTAAAAAACGATCTGGTAGAAGCCCGACCTGCAGCGGCCAAAAAAGAAGCGGCCAGCCTGCTTACTACCCTGGATCAAGTGCCCCATACAGGCATGAGCGCGCCTGCCCATGCGTATTTGCAAAAGCAGCTCCAGGGGCTACAGCCCTTGCTACAGGCCATCGCAGCAGGTAAGGAATTGGATCAGATGAGGGAACAATTCATTGGTGTATCCAACAACATGATTGCCCTAACCAAAGCATTTGACGCAAATGAGAAGCCTCTTTACCTGCAGTTTTGCCCCATGGCCAATAATGACCAGGGAGCCTACTGGCTTAGTGCAGAAAAAGAAATACGCAACCCCTATTATGGAAGCATGATGCTCAGCTGCGGCGAAGTGACCGAGGAATTATAACCTCCGGAGGTTACAGGTGTAAGTGGTGGTACGACTTGGAGTCCTACCACCACTCAAAGCACACTCCCTGGCAGCATTTTTGCACCTTCAGCGTTGATTCAGCCACAACGCTCCTTCTTACCAAGTACGTATCTCAAACAACTTACCCTTTATCCATATCAATTCAGTCATGAAAACAACCCTTTTCACAGTACTTACAGCGGCTACGCTCATCAGCGTTTCGGCCTGCAATACCTCTACTGATCATGCTGATCATCAAACAGCAGAAACAATGCATGAGCAGCAGCATCTGCAGCATGACAATAGCGATGTAGACCATGCCAATATGAGCAATGCCGAACACAGCGAGCAGATCGAAGCCGAGGCTGTAGCCGTGGTAGAACAAGCCTCGCCCGAAATGCAGCAGCACATCCAGCAACTGACCGAATCCTACCTGAGCATCAAGAATGCCCTGGTGAAGGGAGATGCGGCCGCTGCTAAAACCGCTGCCGAGAAGCTGCTTGCCCGGCTGAATAGTTTCAATGCCGGCAAGCTCAGCCAAGAGCAACAGACAGCCTACAGCGCCAAAGCATCCGAATTGAAAGAGGATGCCGAGCACATCATTGGTACAGGGGCGGTGAGTCACCAGCGGGATCATTTTGCTACCCTCAGCAAGCGGATCTATGAGCTCAACAAAGCCTTTGAAGCCAACAGCAGCACCCTCTATTACCAGTATTGCCCCATGGCCTTCAATAACAAAGGCGGTTACTGGCTTAGTGCCGAGCAGGAGATCCGCAATCCCTACTTTAGCGATAAAATGCTGAAGTGCGGCCGGATTACCGAAACCCTGTAAGCACCCATTATACTCCACCAGGCCTGTACGGCAGCGGGAGAAATCCTGCTGCCGTACAGGCTTTTTTGTTTTTTGTTGTAACAAAACAAGTTAGATGTGTAGTTTAGTGGTGAATTGGTACTAACGCTCTCTCCACATGATCCGATTTTTTACCCTCCTGCTCCTGGCGGGCTTTTTCGTTGGGGCACAGGCCCAAACCCCTTCTCTCTTAAAAGACGTGGTCCCCGGCAACAGAGGCCTTGGCTATAGGCTCTATCATAGCGAAGCCGAAACAAGCCAGTTCCTGATTACCGGCAATGCCTTTTACTTCTATTCGATAGACCCCCTGGGTAAAATAGGCTTCTGGCGCAGCACCGGCACCTCCGCCGGCACCTACCCCCTGCTGGAGGCAGCATATTCCCGGGAATTAGCCACCGCTATAGCCGACTATCAGATGAGTATCCCAGCGGTTGCCCTGGGCGATGGTGTCTATTTTGTCTGGCAGGATGCCGAGCAAAGGCCCGGGATCTGGAAAGCTACAGAAAGTTCGGTAGAGCAGGCCCCAATGCCTGAGGAAGCAGTCGGCAAACTCCCCCGCAACCTGACGGCCTTTCAGGGGGGCTTTCTGTTTAGCACCAATAGCCAGCTCTGGAAATCCGATGGCACAGCTGCCGGCACTCAGCTGATCAAAGAATTCTCCGACCCTTACCAACCCCTGGAACACCTTACCCCTCAGGGCAATGCTGTTTACTTTCTGGCCTATGATGAGGCCGGAAGAGGCATCTGGAAGACCGACGGGAGCACGCAGGGAACCACCTTCCTGCACGACCTCAGTTATACCTGGCTAACCCCTTATGAGGGAAATCTTTATTTTCCTACGCCGGAGGGCTCCATGAGTCAGGCCCTCTGGAAGCTGGAAACCAGCACGGACCGGATAGGCAAGCTTGGCACCTTTGATTCCGGTGTTGGCACCTCCTATCCACACCAGTTCACCCGCGCCGCAGGCAAACTTTTTTTTCTGGCACATTCCCCAACCGATACCATAGCCCTGCATGTAACGGATGGAACTCCAGAAGGGACCTACAGCCTGGTGGAGAGAAATGTGAACAGCCTGATGGGATTCAAAGACAAGCTGTTTCTGGCCAGTCAAAGCGGTACCACATTAAAATCTTCGCAGGGCATGCCCGGAGATGTGAGAGTGGAAGTGGAGCTGGAGGGCCTACACCCATCTTTTATACACGCAACGGAGGATATCCTCTATTTTTCCGCCGTTCAGAGTGCCTATGGCAGGGAGCTATGGCGTACCGATGGAACACAAGAGGGCACGTACCGCATTTCCGATATTCGTGAGGGAGCGCTTCATACCAGTTTCGGCGCTTCCTTTATCTTTAAAGAGGGGCTTTATTTCCTGGCCGATGATGGGGTGCATGGGCTGGAGCTCTGGAAACTGGCGCAGCCCGGCAGTCAGCTATCCGGCAGAGCATTTCTGGATAGCAATAAAAATGGCATGGCCGATGCCGGCGAAACAGGACTCATGCATCAGCAAATTCTTGTTGAGCCCGGCAATACCCTTCTCTATACCAACAATGCAGGCCTCTTCAGCCTGGCGGCCGAGCCGGGCACCTACCAGGTAACGCTGTTGCCGGCCGATGACTGGGCCATCAGCTCCGCCCAGACCACCTTTACCCTTACGGTTCCTGGCTCAGAGCAGGCCCTGTTTGGAGTTTATCTGGCCAATGAGCGGCGGGAGCTGGACGTCCGCCTCACCCCTGCCAGCAGCAGCCGCTGCAGCGTACAGGTACCCTACTGGCTTCAGCTGCAAAACAAAGGAAACGTTGACGCCTCGGGCCAGCTGCAGCTCCGCCTTGATCCGCAGGCAGAGCTCATGGCCGTTTCTCCCGCGCCCAGCAGTAGCGAAGATGGCGTACTGCTCTGGAATTTTGAAAACCTGCCCCCTACCCAGCAGCGGAATATTCTACTCTATATTAAAATGCCCGATTTCAGGTCCATGGGCGATACTTTGCGCTTTTACAGCCAGGCCTCCTTTAGCGGAACGGAGATCATGGTAAAGGACACCCTGGAGCAAATCCTTCTTTGCAGCTACGATCCCAACGACAAGCTGGTAAAACCGGCCGGCATCAACCCCGAACACTTCACCCTGAAAAACAGCTGGCTGGACTACACCATCCGCTTTCAAAACACCGGCAATGCCGAGGCCCTCACCGTGGTGCTGCGCGATACGCTGGATCAACACCTGGACCTGAGCAGCTTTGAGCTCCTGGGCAGCAGCCACCCCATGCAGCTGAGCCGCAAAGACCGGGCCCTTACCTTTCAGTTTGATGACATCAACCTGCCCGACAGCACCAGCAACGAGCCCGAAAGCCACGGCTTTGTCCGCTACCGCATCAGGGCAAAAGCAGGGGTGGCGGAGAATACCGTGGTGGAAAACACCGCCCATATCTTCTTTGACTTTAACCCGGCCATAGTCACCAACACTACTTTCAATACCCTGGTGAGCAAGCTGCCCGAAAGAGTCGTCAATGGGTTGCCAAAGGGAGATGCTCCCGGGCTGCACCTTTACCCCAATCCCACCTCCGGGGAGCTACGTATTGAAAGCGCTACCTCTTTCCGTACGCTCAGTATCCGCAATACCATGGGGCAGGTGGTGCATACGGAGCTATTGCCCGGGGGCAGTACATCTCATAGCCTGTCTATTGCTACACTTCCTGCAGGCCTTTACCTGATTGAAATTGGGGATGGAAGGGAGAACCTCAGAAAAAGACTGATTAAAAAATAAGGAAATGAGCAGGCGGCAGCGCCTGCTTTTTCTTTTTATAGAGGGGGCTCGTATATTAGGCCTGCAGTTCAAAGGAACTAAGGTGTACTATCTTTACGTATCTTTTTAAACCTACTAATCCATGAAAAACCGCTTTTTTTATAGCGCTCTTGCCTTAAGCATAAGTCTGGCCGCCTGCAACAGCGGCTCCAATGAGTCCACCTCCGGCGAGGCCGGGGAACTGAATACCCTGCACGAGCAGCAGGTAGAGCCCGCCGCACTTTCGCGCGAAGATCACCTCAAGCTGGTAAAGGCCGAAGAGGTGGAAACTTTTCAAGGGGTAGCCCCTCAGGTACAGCAGCACATTTCAGCCCTTACCGGCCAGTACCTGAAACTAAAAGATGCGCTGGTGGCCTCCAATCAGGAGCAGGCCAACAATGCCGCCGCCGATATGCTGGCCAGCCTGAAGGCCTGGAAGGGCGACGGCCTGGCCGATGCCCAAAAAGAGTTTTATGAGCAGCGCAGCAGCCCCATGCAGGAAAACCTGCAGCAGATCGTGCAAAATACCGAGCTTAGTGCCCAGCGCAACTACTTTGGCCGCCTGAGCAAGCACACCACCGAGCTGGTAAAGGGCTTTGGCACCGGACAGGGATCCCTGTATTATCAGTACTGCCCCATGGCCTTTGACGATAAGGGCGGCTACTGGCTCAGCGACAGCAAGGAAATCCGCAACCCCTACTATGGCGATGAGATGCTGACCTGCGGCCGGGTGGCCCAAACCCTCTAGGGGCAGGCAGGCAACACAGAGGAGGCTACATCCGTAAGGGGTAAAACCACACCCTCCTACACGTTTCGGCCAAAAAACGTGCATATCCTTAGGAAGGCTCAACGGGCAAAATTGCCTGTGAGTCTTTTTTTATCTAAAAACTATTTGTAACTTTGCAACCTTGATTTTGAGATGAGGAGCAAGAAAACACTGGAGCTGTACGATATCGATGTATTTCGGCTCTCCAATGGCGAACATCTCTATGAGATGCCGATCAATGACGAGTTCTTTTCTTTGTTTGAATGGGGGCTGATTGAGAAGGGCAGCGGAACCGCCAACATACTACTCCGAAAAAGCGAAACCATGATGACTGTGGACGCTGACGTAAACGGAGAAGTTGAGTTGGTGTGTGACCGTAGTCTGGAAACCTTCTCCCACCCGGTTTCGCTCCATGAAGTGCTGTACATCAAGTACGGCGAAACGGAAGAAGCCCTGGAAGATGACCTGCTGGTGATTACCCGGAACACCCAGAAGATAAACCTGGCGCAGTTCCTGTATGAGATCATCGGCGCATCACTCCCCATGAAAAAGATCCACCCAGACCATCGCCGGGACGACGATGATGATCCGGAAGATGATGGAGAAGGAACCCTGGTGTACTCAAGCGATGCCGACCCTTCGGCAGCCGATGAGGAAGAAGAAAGTGGCGATGCGGCAACGGATCCCCGCTGGGACATACTGAAAAATTTACGCGATAACTAATAGTCTATAATAACCTGGATACAAAATGGCGCATCCTAAACGTAAAACCTCCAAAACCCGCAGAGATAAGCGCAGAACTCATTATAAGGCAATCGCCCGTAACATCGCTGTTTGTCCGGTTACCAGCGAGCCGCACCTGTGGCACCGTGCCTACTGGCACGAGGGCAAACTGTACTACAAAGGACAGGTAGTACTGGAAAAAGAAGTACTGGCATAAGCCACCCCTTTTTATAAAAGAGCCTTATACCGGCGTGTATAAGGCTCTTTTTTGTAGCCTTTAGTGAGCCCCTGTGCTATACCTTTCCTAAGAGTTGCATAAGTGCTGATTAGAGGCCAATTTTGCACTACATTGTTTTTACCGACCGGCAACGCAAGCCACGGACCCGGTCACTTCTAGGACTACGACAGCCAAGCCATGAGCAAGATCACTGCTGCAATCACCGGGGTGCAAGGTTACGTGCCTGACTATATCTTAACCAATCAGGAACTGGAGAAAATGGTGGATACCACCGATGAGTGGATCACCACCCGCACCGGCATTAAGGAGCGGCACATCCTGAAGGGCGAAAATCAGGGCACCTCCGTCATGGGCATTGAGGCGGTTAAGGGACTGCTGAAAAAGACCAATACCGCCCCGGAAGAGATCGACCTGCTCATCTGCGCAACGGTAACCCCCGACATGGTTTTTCCGGCTACGGCCAACATCATCGCCGATGCAATTGGCGCCACCAGAGCATTTAGCTATGACCTGGGCGCTGCCTGCAGCGGCTTTCTTTTTGCCCTGGTTACCGGTGCCCAGTTCATTGAAACAGGCCGCTACAAGAAAGTAGTGGTGGTGGGCGCCGATAAAATGTCGTCCATTGTAGACTATAGCGAGCGTACCACCTGCATCATTTTTGGCGATGGCGCCGGCGCCGTACTGCTGGAGCCCACCACAGAAGGGGTAGGTATCATGGATTCCATTCTGCGTACCGATGGCTCAGGCGCCCAGTACCTGCACATGAAAGCCGGGGGCAGCCGCAAGCCCGCCTCTGCCGATACTGTTGCCGCCAAAGAACACTTTGTATACCAGGAGGGCTCGGCCGTATTTAAGTTTGCCGTAACCAACATGGCCGACGTTTCAGCCGAGATCATGGAAAAGAACGGGCTGCAGGGCAAGGACGTTTCCTGGCTGGTGCCGCATCAGGCCAACAAGCGCATTATTGACGCTACTGCCAACCGCATGGGCGTAAGCAGTGATAAGGTGATGCTCAACATTCACCGCTATGGCAACACCACCAGCGGCACCATACCCCTTTGCCTGTGGGATTACGAGCAGCAGCTCAAGAAGGGAGACAACATTATTTTGGCCGCTTTTGGCGGCGGTTTTACCTGGGGATCTATCTGGGTCAAGTGGGCCTACGACCCCAAATAAGCCAAACTACTTTTTGTATTTGAGGTTAAAACACTAACTTAAGCAGGATTTTCTACTATTCGCAATGGCATCTACTGCAGATTTCCGCAACGGGCTCACCATAGAGTTCAATAATGACCTGTACAGCATTATTGAATTTCAGCATGTGAAGCCTGGCAAAGGCGCTGCCTTTGTCCGCACCAAGCTCAAAAGCGTTACCACCGGCAAAGTACTTGAAAATACCTTTTCGTCGGGTACCCGGGTTACCACCGCCCGCATCGAAAAAAGACCTCACCAGTTCCTCTACAAAGATGACTACGGCTACCATTTTATGGACAGCGACAGCTTTGAGCAGGTAACCCTGGAAGAGAGCAAAATTGAGGCCCACCAGCTGCTCAAAGACGGCCAGTTGGTCGATATCCTCTACCATGCCGAAACCGAAACGCCTCTGAGCTGCGAGCTCCCTCCTTTTGTAGAACTACAGGTCACCTATACCGAGCCGGGCATCCGGGGCGATACCGCCACCAGCGCCTTTAAACCGGCTACCCTGGAGACGGGAGCCATTATTCAGGTACCCCTTTTCATCGACCAAGACGAAATGATACGGGTAGACACCCGTACGAATTCCTATTCCGAACGTGTAAAGAAATAACTATGAAACCACAGGAAATTCAGGAACTGATAGACTTTATCTCCAAATCAGGCCTTGATGAAGTCAACATCGAGACTTCTGATTTTAAGATCGCTGTAAAGAAACATTCTGCTGCACCTGCTGCACCTGAAGCCCCACGGGCAGCCGCCCCCCAGGCCCTGCCGCATGCCCCTGCCCCGCAGGCACCAGCCCCCCTGCCCGCCGAGCAGGCCGCTCCTGCTGCGCCCAAGGCCAGCGACGAGAGCAAGCGCTACAAAGAAGTAAAGTCGCCCATGATCGGTACCTTCTACCGTTCGGCTAATCCCGACTCGCCCTCCTTTGTAAACGTTGGCGATACCATCAAAGCCGGCCAGACGGTCTGCATCATCGAAGCCATGAAGCTCTTTAACGAGATCGAAGCCGATTTCGGGGGTACCATTGTAAAGGTGCTGGTAGACAATGCCTCACCGGTAGAATACGATCAACCCCTGTTTCTGGTAGATCCGGCCTAAGCGGCCCTGCTTTCCCGGCCAGGAGATCCCTGCCGGCAAGCACATGTGGAACACTTTAACCCTAACGTCTCGTGTTCAAAAAAATACTGATAGCCAACAGGGGTGAAATTGCCCTTCGCATCATTCGTACCTGCAAAGAGATGGGCATTAAAACGGTGGCCGTGTATTCTACGGCCGACCGCGAAAGCCTGCACGTACGCTTTGCCGACGAAGCGGTATGCATAGGCCCCCCTCCCAGCAATAAATCGTACCTGAATATTCCCAACCTGATCGCCGCTGCAGAGATCACCAATGCCGATGCCATACATCCTGGCTACGGCTTTTTGAGTGAAAATGCCGAGTTCAGCCGGGTATGCCACGAAAGCGGCATTAAATTCATCGGGGCCAGTCCTGAGATGATCCAGAAAATGGGCGATAAGGCCACCGCCAAAGCCACTATGCAGGCAGCCGGTGTGCCCACCATTCCTGGCTCTGATGGCCTGTTGACGTCTGTGGATCAGGGCAAGCGTGTAGCCAAAGAAGTGGGCTACCCGGTAATCCTGAAGGCCACTGCCGGTGGCGGTGGCCGGGGCATGCGCATTATCAAGGATGAAAAAGAATTTGAAAAGCACTGGAACGATGCCCGCCAGGAAGCCGGCGCTGCCTTTGGCAATGACGGCATGTACCTGGAGAAGTTCGTGGAAGAGCCCCGCCACGTAGAGATCCAGATTGTAGGCGACCATACCGGCCGCGCCTGCCACCTTTCTGAGCGGGACTGCTCCATTCAGCGCCGCCACCAGAAGCTGGTAGAGGAGACCCCCTCTCCGGTAATGACCGATGAGCTGCGGGAAGCCATGGGCCAGGCCGCCATCAAAGGGGCCGAAGCCATTAAATACGAAGGCGCCGGCACCATTGAGTTTCTGGTAGACAAGCACGGGAAGTTCTATTTCATGGAAATGAACACCCGTATTCAGGTAGAGCACCCCATTACCGAAGAGGTAACAGATTTTGACCTGATCAAGGAACAGATAAAGGTAGCCGCAGGCGAAACCATCAGCGGGAAGAACTATTATCCCAAGATGTACTCCATGGAGTGCCGCATCAATGCCGAAGATCCAGGCCGGGGCTTCCGTCCCAGCCCGGGCACCATCACCAACCTGCACCTGCCCGGCGGGCATGGCGTACGGGTCGATAGCCATGTGTATGCCGGCTATACCATTCCGCCCAATTATGACAGCATGATTGCCAAGCTGATTGTAAGTGCGCAGACGCGGGAAGAGTGTGTTACACGCATGAAGCGGGCCCTGCAGGAGTTTGTGATCGAGGGGATAAAAACCACCATTCCCTTCCACATTCGCCTGATGGATGACCCTACCTTCAAGTCCGGCATGTTCACTACCAAGTTTCTGGACACTTTCGATCTGGAAGGCTTATAAGAATTTAGCTACGAATGGTTATCTTGAGCCCGGACACTACTTGTCCGGGCTTTTTTTATGATGCGACCCCTTCTGCTTCTGCTCTTCACCCTTGGCAGCCTGGCCAGCCTGCAGGCCCAGACCCCTTCGCCTTCCCGCTATCTCGTAACTGGCCTGAGCGCCAACAATTACCGCGGCGATCTGGAAGATGGGATTGCCCAGTACAAACCGGCCCTGCACCTGGGCCTGAAGCTAAACCGCAGCCGGCGGCTCAATGGCAATTTTGAGCTCAGCCTGGGCCAGGTAGAAGGCCAGGATCCCCACTTTGCCCCCCTAACAGAGGCCGGCATTCAGCCCAACCGCTACTTTAGCTCCACCTTTTTTGCCGCCAATTTTATGCTGCACTACAACCTGCTGCAAAGGGAGCGCTACCTGCTGTACCTGGGCCAGGGCATTGGCCTGTTTCGCTACAACCCCCTGGATGAAGAGGACCAGTCCCTGCAGGACCGCCGCCCCAGCCGGCTGGGAACCGAAGAGTACGGCAACATCAGCCTGATGCTGCCCACGGCACTGGGTGCTGTCTACTTCTTGCCCAACCACTGGGGCATAGGCCTGCAGGCGGCCTACCTCCACCCCCTGACCGATTATCTGGACAACATAAGCGAACTGGGCAGCAAGAAGGGCAACGACAATGTGCTCCAGTTTCGGCTGCAGCTGCTGCTGCCAATACACGGTGCATTGCCCAGGGAAAACTAAGCGGTCCTTTATTTTTTTCTTCCTGGCGATTTGTTTTCCCTTCACTTTTTTACCCCCTATTTTTATGCTCACTAGTAGCCCTTATCTCCGCCTTATTGCTGTTCCCGCCTGTTTGACCCTCTTGCTCAGCCTTGCCTGCCTGCAGGCCACTGCCCAGCGCACCTGGAGCATAGGCCCCGAAGCCGGCATTAGCTTTGCCCGCCACAGCGGTGATCTTGCCCGGCCTCAGGACTATAAAACAGGCCTAGTGGCTGGCGCTCATGTGACCCACAGCATCTGGACTACCTTTGGCTTTACGTTTAAAGCCCTCTACCACCAGCGCGGTAGCCAGCATACCCAGAACAGTGTGCTTTATAAGCAACAGTTGAACTACCTGGAGTTTCCCCTGCTTGGCAGATTCTTCCTGACCCGCTCGGGCAAGTTCAGGCCAAACGTATTTGCCGGCACTTCCTTTGCCTTTCTGCTCGGCGCCAAAAACAAAGCAGGAGATGCTGACTATGAGCCTGTGCCGGGCGCAAGCTGGGAGGGGTTCAACAAATTTGACCTGGGTTTTAGCGGTGGCATAGGGCTTAACTACCTGATCGCACCTGAAACACGCCTGCTGCTGGACGGACGCTATACCCATGGTTTGTCTGATCTCATCAAACAGGAACCGGTGGCGGTCTATAATCGGGGCTTTGCAATTAGTCTGGGCCTGTCCTTTGGCTTAAGCCGCTAGGGCATGCGCTTTTCATCAGCCGCTAAACCTCCTGCTTCACCCTTCCGCTTTGAGCTTCTAGTTCCGGGTATAGTGGCGGTTTTAGTGCCTGCAGGGCAACCCCGCCTGCCGCTGTTCCGTAAAGACCAACCAGCGGTTTAGCGCACATGCGCTATTTTCGTAACTCACTGATAAACTTTTTAGCGCAAGTGCGCTATTTTGGCATGGAAACCAAAGAATACATCCTGACCAACGCCACGGAATTATTTAATCGTCAGGGGTTTACAGCAAGCTCACTTCGGCAGACAGCGGCTTATCTGGACATGAGTGATGGAAATTTACGCTATCACTTTAGCTCAAAGGAAATGTTAGTTATGGACATTTTCCGGCAGATGAAACAGGAGCTGGAATTCATGTTTGAGCCTGCCAATCCCGGCTCGGAAAAACTGCAGCTGGAGGAGCTTCACCAGCAGTTCAGGGCCGTATTTTTTACCATGTACCGCTATAAGTTTCTCTTTATTGAGACACCCCTGCTGGTACAGCAGTACCCTGCCTTTAAAAAACTCTACCAGGCCCTGAAGCGCGCACATAAAGCCTTTATAAAAACAGCCGTAAGAGCCCTATCCAAAGGGCAGGCACCCACAAGCCAACTTTCGGCTCGCCGGGAAGAGCAGCTGGCAGAGCAGCTGTTCATCATCTCCGATAGCTGGATCCGGTATGTGGAACTGGAGGGGCTGGCCTCGCCCAGATCCATTGATGCCCGGATAGACCATTATGTACAGCTCTGCCTGGAGCTGATCCCGCTGCCCCAGCAGACAGCAGCGGGGTGAGCTAGAGTAGGTTAGGTACGCAGAATGTTATAATTTAAAAAAGAACAAAAAGGCTAAAAACAGTACCAGCCCCTACCCCAGCAAAAAATTGCCTGACGACTGCCACAGAATTGCTATATGTTGCAGTCTGATTTGCAACCCTGACCAGTTGATTGCCCATGAATTCTGCTTCCCTGAAAAGCTATGTGCTGTATACCTTTCAGAAAGGCGGAATTACTGTAAACAGCCATGAACGCTGGGCTTCGCTGCTCCTGCTTTTTCTTTCCGGAGCCTATTCGGCAGCGCTGGTGGCTTTCTTTTACCTGGCCAACATGCCGGTCATTGGCAATACCTTTATTTTTCTGGCCCTGGCAGCTGCGCTTATCTACTGGTACCTGCTGCAGTCGGCCAATCTCTACCTGACCGCCCATCTATACGGATTTGTCACCATGCTGGGCTTTGGGTTTATGACGGCTCAAACTGGTGGCATCCAGTCTCCCCTGCTGATCTACCTGCTGATACCTGCCATTGGCACCTCACTGATCTCGTCGAAACGGGCAGGCCTGATCTGGACTAGTATTACCCTGATGTGGGCGCTGGTACTGGTGGCCGATCTCTACCAGCCCCTGCCCATCATTCATCCTAATACTGGTAACTACCCCTTCATTCCCATAGTATCTTTTCTTTCGCTGCTGCTCTACCTGCTCAGCATTATGTGGACCTATGAAATTGCCAAAAACACCTTCCAGGAAGTCATTCA
Source organism: Cesiribacter andamanensis AMV16 (assembly GCF_000348925.1). GTDB lineage: Bacteria > Bacteroidota > Bacteroidia > Cytophagales > Cyclobacteriaceae > Cesiribacter > Cesiribacter andamanensis. Next base: position 28,044 of record NZ_AODQ01000048.1, read on the forward strand.
GGACCAGAATAGTGCACTGCAAACCAGTAATGTGGCCATAGCGCAGCAAAAAACTGCACTAGAGAAGGCAAACAGCAGCATGGTTTCCAGCATCACCTATGCTAAAAAGATACAGGAAGCCATTATGCACCATGGCAGTTCGCTGGAGTCGCTTTTTGGGGAAAGTTTTGTGCTCTTTAAGCCACGCGATATTGTAAGTGGCGATTTTTTCTGGACCCATCAGGCAGGCAACAAAAAATAGTAGTGGCTGCTGACTGTACCGGCCATGGGGTGCCGGGCGCCTTCATGTCGCTCATCGGCATGTACCTGCTGCATTCCATTGTAAAAGATGCCCGGGTACTCTCTCCTGAACTGATCCTGACGGAATTACGCTGGTCCATTCATCATTTCCTGAACCAGGACACCTCCGAAAGCCGGGATGGGATGGACCTGACCGTTTGCCTCTGTGATGAGGAAGAAATCCGGGTAGCCAGTGCCAAAAGTGCCTTCTACTACCTGCGAGGCGGCAGGCTGGAGATGGCCAAAGGAGATAACCTGGCGGTGGGCGGAAACCGGCGCATCCTGCCGCATGAAACCTACTCCCTGTTGGTGCTGCCCAAACAGGAGGTGGAGTATGTTTTTATGTGTTCTGATGGATATCAGGATCAGTTTGGTGGTCCGGACCAGAAAAAATACATGCGCAAAAGAATGATGGAGCTGTTTGAGCGCATAGGCCCCTTGCCGGCCGGGCAGAAACAGCAGGCGCTTGAAGAAGAGTTTAAAGAGTGGAAAGGCAGCGGCCCCCAGATTGACGATGTGCTGGTACTGGGATTCGCACCAAATGCCTGAGAAACGCTTCGCCAACCTCCTGCCAAGGATGCGCTAGTTCTCCCCTTCTATCTCCGCCACCAGATCATTGTACCAGTCCTCTCCATACTTGCGGATCAGGGGTTCCTTCAGGAATTTGTAGATGGGCACCTGCAAGGATTTGCCCAGGCTGCATGCATCGGCGCATATGCTCCAGCGGTCATAGTTAAGCGCTTCAAACTCATCGTATTTGGTAATGCGGATGGGGTACAGATGGCAGGAAAGGGGTTTCATCCACTGGGTTTTACCCTCCCGGTAGGCCTGTTCAAAGGCACACTTCAGCATGCCCTTGCTATCAAAGGTAGCATAGGCACACTCCCGGTTTCCAATGGTAGGGGTAGACCAGTCGCCTTCTTCGTCCAGAATGTAATAGCCCTGCTCCTGTACGGCCTGCCGCCCGGCCTCCGACATATAGGCCTTTACAATGGGATAGGCGGCTTCTACTTCCTTCAGCTCGCGCTCTTCAAGCGGAGCGCCCAGATCACCCTCCACACAACAGGCGCCCTTGCATTTCTGCAGATCGCAGACAAAATGCTCGTCCCGGATATCGTCGGATAGTATGGTATTGTTAAGAATGATCATGGCTGCACAGGTTCGGATTAGGGGCGCAAAGGTAGGCAAATTCAGCAATCTGTTCGCTACAGCAACTGCCTGATCGGTAACAGCACGGCCGCTGCCTCAGGTTCCGGCCAAAGGCGGTATTTTCTTTTTACCCCCCTGTAGCCCGGCCCAAAAGCAGCACTCCCCTCGCCTGCTGCTACTGATGATAAAAATATTAGCAAAACCTGCCACTCTGGCTGGCATTTTTTTGTTCTGGCTACACATCTAAGATGCACAAGCCGTATCTTGCAAACAGAACAAGCCCGCAAACAGACTTGGAGTACTTACAAGACCTTAATGAGCCTCAGCGAGAAGGGGTTATCAACACAGACGGCCCCTGCATGATCATTGCCGGCGCCGGTTCCGGCAAAACCCGGGTGCTTACCTACCGCATCACCCACCTGATCAAAGAACGGGATGTTGACCCCTTCAACATCTTGTCGCTGACCTTTACCAACAAGGCCGCCGGCGAAATGCGCAACCGGATAGAGCGCATCATTGGCCAGGAGGCCCGCAATGTGTGGATGGGCACCTTCCACTCCGTATTTGCCAAAATTCTGCGGGTAGAGGCGCCCAAGCTGGGCTACCCCAGCAACTTTACCATTTATGATACCGACGACAGCAAATCACTGCTGAAGGCTATTGTAAAGGAGAAGAATATGGACTCGGCCGTGTACAAGCCCAATGTGTGCCTCAACCGCATATCGGGCGCCAAAAACCGCCTTATTGGCTATGGGGAATACCTGCGCAACCCCCTGTATGCCGAAGAAGACATGATGGCCGGCAAGCCCCGCATGGGCGAGATCTACAAGGCCTACGCCGAGCGCTGCTTTCGCTCCGGGGCCATGGACTTTGATGACCTGCTCTTTAATACTGCCGTGCTGTTCCGGGACCATCCCGATGTGTTGCACAAGTACCAGCACCGCTTCCGCTACATTCTGGTGGATGAGTTTCAGGATACCAACGTGGTGCAGTACCTCATTACCAAAAAACTGGCCTCGGTAAACCGCAACATCTGCGTAGTGGGCGATGATGCCCAGAGCATTTACGCCTTCCGGGGCGCCGATATCCAGAACATCCTCAACTTTGAGAAGGACTTTCCTGACCTGCGCATCATAAAGCTGGAGCAGAACTACCGCTCTACCCAGCACATTGTGAACTCGGCCAATGCCGTGATTGCCCATAACCGGGCCCAGCTGAAAAAAACCGTCTGGACGGCCAATGTGGAGGGCGAAAAGGTAGAGGTGTTCAAGACCACCACCGATAGCGAGGAAGCCAAGATTGTGGCCTCTACCATCTTTGAGCTGAAGCACAACGAGCGCATGCAGAATACGGATTTTGCCATTCTGTACCGCACCAACAGCCAGAGCCGATCCCTGGAAGAATCCTTGCGGCGCATGAACATCAAGTACCGCATCTACGGGGGCCTCTCCTTCTACCAGCGCAAGGAGATCAAGGATCTGCTGGGCTACCTGCGCTTTGTGGTAAACCAGCAGGACGAGCAGGCCTTCCGCCGCATCATTAACCTGCCCCGCCGGGGCATAGGCGATACCACCGTCGATAAAATTGTGGTATCGGCCTACGAGCAGGGCATGGACCTTTGGGAAGTGGTGGAGAATGCCAGCGAATTTCTGGGCGGGCGTGCGGCCGGGGCGGTAGAAGAATTTGCCACCCTTATCAAGCGCTTCAAGATCGAGGCCCAGCACCGCGATGCCTACGAGGTGGCCAGCACCATTGCCAAAGACAGCGGCCTGCTGCGGGAGCTCTACGAAGACAAGACCGTAGAGGGCCTGAACCGCTACGAAAAC
>NZ_AODQ01000049.1 GCF_000348925.1 Cesiribacter andamanensis AMV16
CTCCCCGCACGGCGGCCGCGCTGGTCGAGATGACAGCCTACCTTAATAAAAAAGGCCTCAAGATTCATTCTGGGGCCTTTTTTATTAATTGTCCCGCTAAAAATTCGGGATGACTCATGTTTTTATTGCAGGTACACCAGGGTTACCCCTGGGCCGCCCCGTTCTACATGTTCATCTTCAAAGCCGGTCACAAAAGAGAAGCCCTTCAGGTGATTGCGGATCATTTGCCGTAAAATGCCATCGCCTTTGCCGTGGATAATGCGCAGCTCAGGCGTACCCAGCATGGCGGCACTGTCCAGCATGGAATCTACCCGGGCAATGGCCTCATCGGTGCGCAGGCCCCGCACATCCAGGTTGCTGCTGAAATTGGCCATGCGTTCGTTGATATCGATGCCCCGCATGGGAGCTGTAGTTGTGGTGGCAGCCATTTCCTTCTTGTAGGCCTTGCGGCTTATTTTTTCCAGCCGGTCCAGCTTAACCGTAGAGGTAAGCGCCCCCATGCTGATCTGCACATCCTTGCCCCGGATGGCCACTACCTCCCCTACCGAACCCTGATCCTTAATACGCACCGCATCCCCGGCCTGTATAGGCCCCTGCTCTACGGGCAGCCGTTCGTTGGCCGGCACAGCTGCCTGCCGTTCGGCGGGGGTAAAGCGCACCTCCCGGCGCACCTCTTCAAGCTGCTGGCGGCTGGCCCTGGTACTTTCTTTTTCGGCCTTATTCTCCCGAATATCCCGAATGGTGGCCTCTATTCGTTTGTTGGCATCGTCCAGCAGTTTGCGGGCTTCCAGCTTGGCTTCCCGTATATACTCGTTGCGCTTGTTGTCCAGAAACTCCCGCAGCTCGGTATATTCGGCCATGCTCTGGCGCAGCTGTTTTTCTTTTTTCTCCAGCAGGCGGTTCTGGTCCTGGTAGTGTTTTTTCTCTTCTTCCAGCTGCACCAGCAGCTTGTCCAGCTCTACCTGCTCGCTGCCAGCAAGTTCCTTGGCTTTCTCCAGCACAGGGGTTGGCAGGCCTATTTTACGGGCAATCTCCAGGGCAAAGGAGCTGCCCGGCCGGCCAATGTCCAGCTGGTACATGGGCTCCAGCTGCCGCACATCAAAGCGCATGGCGCCGTTAATGAGACCCTTGCTGCGATCGGCCATTTGCTTGAGGTTGCCATAATGGGTATTGATCACCCCATAGCCTCCCTGCCGCAAGAGATCTTCCAGTATAGCCTCTGCAATGGCACCCCCCAGGCGGGGTTCTGTACCGGTACCAAACTCATCGATCAGAAAGAGGGTGCGCTTGTCTACAGCCCGCAGAAAAAAGCGCATGTTGGTCAGGTGCGAGCTGTAGGTACTCAGGTCGTTCTCCAGCGACTGCTCATCCCCAATATCGATAAAGATATTGCGAAAAATACCCACCGTAGAACCTTCGGCCATGGGTACCGGCAGGCCGCACTGCAGCATATACTGCAGCAGGCCCAGCGTTTTAAGGGCTACGGACTTGCCCCCAGCGTTGGGGCCGGAGATAATGAGAATGCGGTTTTCGGCCGTAAGGCTGATGTTCAGGGGTACTACGGGTTTGTTCTGGGCCCGGTGCGAGAGCAGCAGCAGGGGGTGTACGGCTTGTTCCCAGGCCACCAGCGGGCGGGCCTGCAGCTCGGGCGCAATGGCGCCCAGCTGGCGGCCCAGCATCGCTTTGGCCCGGATAAAATCGATCATGGCCAGAAAACCAGCCGCCTTGCGCAACGCCCCCACATGCGGACGTATGGAGGAGGTTACCTGGCTAAGTATGCGAATGATCTCCCGTTTTTCTTCCAGCTCCAGCTCCCGCACGGTATTGTTGATCTCCAGCACCTCGGCAGGTTCCAGAAACACGGTCTGGCCAGTAGCCGATTCATCCTGCACAAAGCCCCTGATGCGCCGCTTGTGCTCGGCCGGAATGGGAATTACCAGGCGGCCGTTGCGGATGGTGAGCGAGGCGCCCTCTTCGGCATAGCCGGCGCTTACGGCCGAGCGCAGTATGGAATCCAGCGTACGGCGGGCCCGGCTAAGCTCGGCATTCATGCTGCGGCGGATGCGCTGTAGCTCGGGGCTGGCATTATCTTTGAGCCGGCCGCTATCATCCAGCACCTGCTCGATCTCCAGCAGCAGCCGCGGGTCCAGCCAGATATTAAGGCCCAGCTCGGTCAGCAGGGGGTATTCTTCTTCCCTGCCCTTGAAAAAGCGCAGGCAGGCCAGGATAGTCTGCAGGCTCAGGCGAAAGCTGTGCAGTTCCTCTTCCTGCAGGTAGGCCCCCTCCAGCCGGGCTTTGTCCAGCTGTTTATCAATGGGCAGGTAATTGGAGGAGGGAAATGCCTCGCCACTGGCCAGAATACGGCCAAACTCCTGGGTTTGTCCGAGCAGGCGCTGCAGCAGGGGGGCATCGTCGCTAAAGCGGATCTTATCAACAAAGGATGTACCCATGCTGCTGAGACAATGCTGCTTCAGAAGCTGGCGTATGTGATCAAACCCTATTTTTTGCTCCAGATTTTCCGGATAGAGCATAGTTTACTGATTGTCCTTCTGTTTACGTAAAACAGGTGCGGTAGTGATTGGTTTTTGGGGCTTTCGTACGCGCTGCGGCAGAGAATCGGAGGGAATAAGGGCTGTGCCGGCCTGGCTGGCGGTAGCAGGGGGTTCGGCCACAGGCTCAGGCATACGCTCCAGCTTTTGCTGGCGCTGCAGCAGGGTATCCAGCACGGCATCCTGCACCCGGGTCATGAGCCGGTGATTCTCCAGATAATACTGGTAGCTTTGTACATATTTATCCTGGGCTACGTTGTGTTTGTCCAGGATCTGCAGCTCATAGAGGTTGTATAGCTGATGGGCCGAATCGGTGGTAACGCGCAGATTCTTGACCTTGGCTTCTGCTATATGCAGCTCTACAAGAAGTGATACCATTTTACGTTCAGACAGTACCCCCTTGGGCGGACCCAGAGTTTTATCACAACTGAAACAGCACAGGGCCAGCAAACACAAAAAAAGCCTATTCATAGGGCGAAAATTACGGAAACTATCCTAATTTTAAAATCCATGCATGTGAATGGAAGAACTGCTTAAAAAACTCCGCAAGTATGAAATTCGTATCCGCAAAGCCATAAACTGGCAGATGCAGGGCGATTTTCACTCTATTTTTAAAGGGTCTGGCCTTGAATTTGATGATGTACGCTCCTACCAGTACGGAGACGATGTGCGCATTATTGACTGGAAAGTGTCGGCCAAGGGGCATGGCACCTTTGTAAAGGTGTTTCGGGAAGAGCGGGAGCAGCTGGTCTATTTTCTGGTAGATGTGAGCGCCTCGCAGGAGCTGGGGGGCACCGACCGGCCCAAGATTGAAGTAGCCAAAGAAATTTGCGGGGTGCTGGCCCTATCGGCCGTTAAAGAGGCCGGGCAGGTAGGCCTCATCGCCTATTCCGATCAGAATGAGCTCTACATCAAACCCGCCAAGGGCCTGCGGCATGCCTATGAGCTCATCACCCGCCTGTTTCCGCTGGTGCCTAAATCGGCCAAAACCAACCTCTCGGCTGCCCTGCTGTTTACCCTGCGCCTGCTGCGCCGCCGCTCGGTGGTGATTGTGCTCTCCGACTTTATCGATACCGGCTGGGAACATAACCTGAAGGCCCTGGCCCGCAAGCATGATCTGGTGGCGCTGCAGCTGGGCGACCGCCGGGAGCGCCGCATTCCCCGCCTGGGCCTTATTCCTCTGCTGGACAAGGAGAGCGGCAAAACCATCTGGGTGAATACCTCCCGCGGAGGCTTTACCCGAAAAATTGAGGCCCAGTACAACAGCAATGCCGACAACCTGCGCCAGCTCTGCGCTAAACTGGGCGCCGACTACCTCTACATTGATACGGCCGAGGATTTTGTGCCGCAGCTGATCTCCCTGTTTAAAAAGCGAAATAAAGTAAAGAAACGTGCGTAATACGCCTCTGAAGCTACTTCTTCTCCTGCTGATACTGCTGCAGGGACTGGGCGCCGGCGCACAACAGCTGGAGCCCGAGGCCTACTTTGTGCAGGATAGCCTGCGGGTAGGCGAGCCGGTACAGTACTCGCTGAGCATCCGCTACCCCAGGCAGTTTACAGTACTGTTTCCGGACAGCACCTTTGCCCTTCCCCCCTTTGAGCTGCTGCAGCGCACCTACTACCCTACCCGCTCGGATTCGCTTTATAGTTTCGATAGCGTGGTGTATACCCTTACGGCCTTTTATCCCGACTCGCTACTTGGGCTGCAGCTGCCCATTTACATGGTGCAGGGCCGGGATAGCATACCCCTCTGGGCCAAGGGGGATAGTATTTATGTAGCCTCCATACTGCCGCCCCGGATAAATGCCGATAGCCTGCAGTTTGTCAGCACCACCGAGTATACCGAGGTGGAGTACCCCTTTAATTATCCGTATGTGATCCTGGGGCTAATTGGCTTGTCGGTGTTTGTATTTGCCGGCATAGCGGTCTTTGGCAAGAGCGTACGGCGCAAATTCAAGCTCTGGCTGCTGCGCAGGCGCTATAGCAGTTTTGAGGAAGAATATTCCACTACCTTTTCTCGTTACCTGGCGGGCGATCCGGCCGTGCGGCCCGATGAGCTGCTGCTGATCTGGAAAAGTTATCTGGAAGAATTGGAAAAGAAACCCTATACCAAGCTCACCTCGCAGGAGATTGCCGATAGCAATACCAACCCCCCGCTCTGGCTCCAGATCCTTCGTCCCATCGACCGCAGTATATATGGCTATCAGGGGGGTGATGATCTGCCCACCAGCCTGCAGGAGCTGCGCAGCCTGGCCCAGCAGAAGTACGAAAAACGAAAACTGGAGGTGCTCCATGCTTGAGTCCGGCAGCGATAAACTGGCCTGGCTATCGGCCCACTGGTTCTTTCCCGAGACCCTTACCGGTTTTCAGTGGGAATATCCCCTTTTGCTTTACCTTATTCTGCTGATTCCCCTGGTGTTTTTGCTGCGCTTTCTGGCGGCCTGGCGCAGGCGCCAGCGGCTGGAGATTGCCCTGTTTAGTGCCGATGCGGCCTGGGACCCCATAAGCCTGCTGCGCTTTTTGCCCCAGACCCTCTTGTTTCTGGCCCTGGTGCTCCTGTGCATTGCCCTGGCGCGTCCTCAGCGTACCAATGAGCGGCTGGAGCAGTGGTCGGAAGGGATTGATATCATGCTGGTGATCGATATCTCGGAAAGCATGAACCTGGAAGACCTGCAGCCAAACCGGCTGGAGGCCGCCAAAGCCACTGCCCTGCAGTTTGTGAGCGGCCGTTTTCAGGACCGCATTGGCCTGGTGGTGTTCAGCGGCGAGGCTTTCTCGCTTTCTCCCCTGACCACCGACTACAACCTGCTCTACGATTATATACAGGACATCAGCTATGGCATGGTGCAAACCGATGGTACCGCCATTGGCAGTGCGCTGGCCGTTGCCACCAACCGCATGCGGGAGACCAGCTCCAAAAGCAAGGTGATCATCCTGCTCAGCGATGGCGAAAACAATGCCGGCAACATAGACCCCCTCATGGCCGCCCGCCTGGCCTATGCGCATGGCATCAAAATGCATACCATCGCCATTGGCAAAGATGGCCGCATCTTTTATGGCTACGACCCTACAGGCGCTCCCAACTACCATGAAAATACGCTGGATGAAACTACCCTTCGGGAAATTGCCCGCATAGGCGAAGGGGAGTTCTTTCGGGTAACGGATACACAGGCCCTGCAAACGGTGTTTTCTCAGATCGACCAGATGGAAAAAAGTGAGATCAAAGAAACCCGCTATACGGATACGCTGGATTTTTACGACATCTACCTAAGCTGGGGCATGCTCCTTTTCCTGGGCTGGATCTTTCTGAAAGGCACCTTTATCAGTAACATCCTGCGGGATTAAAGGGAATATCAGGTACTGAGTATTGAGTAGCTGGTTCCTTGGAGCCTGCCCCAAGCTGGGCATACCCCTTGTTCTTTGTTTTGGGTCTACTTTCTACAGTCCATCACCTCCCCCCTTTTACAGGGAGAATGCCTCATAGGCAAAATAAAAAAGCTTGATGCTAAAGGCGATGAGGGCTACGCCAACCAGCCAGTTCATGCGCAGCATAAACTTGGGCGAGAGCCACTGCCGCAGCTGGTTGGCTGTATAGGCTTTCAGGAAATCAGTGAGTAGTACGGTAAGAAGCACGCCCGAAAAAAAGACTACTTTCTGATCAAGGGCGTAAGTAGCCTTTAGGGAAGCAATGCCAAACCAGAACAGGAACACAAAGGGGTTGATGCCATTCAGCAGAAAGCCTTTGATGAGCTGGCGTAGGTGATTATCTGCTCCGGCCTCACCCGGCTGCAGCTGCGGGGGAGCTACCCGCTTCAGCAGGTTGATCAGGCCGAAGACCAGCATGATCAGCCCGCCCACCACCCCCAGCCAGGCCTGAAAAGAGGGGCTGGAGGCCAGCAGCACCACCCCAAAGGAGGCAACCACTACATAGGCCGCATCGCTCAGGGCAATACCCACAGCCATGCTGGCGCCTGAGCGAAAGCCTCGCTCAATACTGGTCTGGATAAGGGCAAAAAACACCGGCCCGATCATGAGCGTCAGCAGCAGGCCAAACAAAATTCCGTCTGCAAATGCAGTAAGCGCAACCATGTACCCCCTGTACTAGCGGTTTTCCTGTTCCAGAAAAGCGGTAAGCTCCTGGTACTGCTGCCCCTTGATTACCCGCGGAAACTTGTTTTGCCCCCCTTCCTTCCCCTTCATTTTCAGGAAGCGGTAAAAGAAACTGGCCGGCACCACATCTACCTGCACCTCCTTAAGGGCATGCAGGCGTTCGGTGGCATAGTCGTCGTTGAGTTCCTTAAGGCGAGCATCCAGCCGCTCCCGCACCTGGGCGGCATCGGCAGGGCCATTGGTGCCAATGATCCAGTGGTGGGCAAACAGGCTGCCATGGGGTATACCGGCTACGGTAAATTCCGGTATGTCAATATTAAGCTCTTCGGCTACCAGGTTTATGGCCTTGTTCATATTGTCTACCGACAGGTGCTCACCGCACAGGCTCAGAAAATGCTTGGTGCGCCCGGTGATCACAATTTCTGATTCTTCTTTGGACACAATGCGGATCACATCACCAATCAGGTAACGATAGGCGCCGGCACAAGTGGTGAGCAGCAGGGCATACTCCTTGCCTTCTTCCACCCCATCGATCATGCAGGTTTGCGGATGCTCCACCAGCTGCCCATCAGGGCCAAAGTTGGTATCGTTAAAGGGCACAAACTCCATGAAAATGCCATTGTCAAGCACCAGCCGCATGCTTTTGCGATCGGGCAGCGCCTGGTAGGCAATAAAGCCCTCAGAGGCCAGGTAGGTCTCCATATACACCAGCGGGCGGGCCAGCAGCTTTTCAAAGCCCTTCTTATAGGGCTCAAAAGCCACGCCGCCATGGCAGAAGATAGACAGGTTGGGCCACACATCATGGATGGTCTTTACCCCATAATGGGCAATGATCTTTTCCAGCAGAATCTGTAGCCAGGCCGGCACCCCCACGATCACCCCCACATCCCAGTCTTTGGCCTGGCGGGTAATTTCATTGAGCTTCTGCTCCCAGTTACGCTCTTTGGCAATTTTGGGCCCTGGTTTGTAGAACGACTGGAACCAGAGCGGCAGCTGGCTGGCCGTAATGCCGCTGAGGTCGCCCTCATAGTAGATGCCCGTATTGTTGAGCATGGTGCTGCCCCCCAGCATAAGCACTTTTTTGGTAAAGAGCTCGCTGGGCAGGTTATCATAGTGGGCCAGGGAGAGGATCTGCCGCACACTGGTACGGCGGATGGCCTTGAGCATATCGTTGGTAACGGGGATGTACTTGGAGGACGCCTCCGAAGTGCCCGAGCTCAGGGCAAAGTACTTTACCTGTCCGGGCCAGCACACATCCTTTTCGCCGGAGCGGGTGCGGTGCCAGTAGGCATTATAGAGCCGGTTGTAGTCGTAAACGGGTACCTGCTTTTGAAATTCCTGGTACAGAATGCGGTAGTCCTCATCGCCAGCGTTAAGGATGTCGGCAAATTTCTTGTCTTTGCCAATGGAGGTATCCTGTGCTTTGGTAAGCAGTTTTTCCAGTTCATGGGCCTGAAGCATGGCCGGAGAGGCCTTACCACCCGCTATTTTTTTCCTGAGCTGTATACTTTTTTTGAGGAGACTACCTAAAATTGCCATAGAATAAGGTTTTGCGGTTTGAGCCGGAACACAGGCCATCACTCAACTTCTCAAACCGAATGGGTAACAAATACACCTGAATTCTTTTACTTTACCACGCTGATGCTGAATTACGGATAAAGTTAGGAATACATGCATATAAAGGAAAACATACAAAGGTTTAAAAATATCCTGAACGATGAAAGTGTTCGCCTGATTGCTGTAAGCAAGACACACCCACCCGAGCTGGTCTTAAAGGCCTATGAAGAGGGGGTAAAGGATTTTGGCGAGAACAAGGTGCAGGAGATGGTTGAAAAGTTTGAGGCCCTGCCCAAGGATATCCGCTGGCACATGATCGGCCACCTGCAGCGCAACAAGGTGAAGTACATAGCGTCTTTTGTGCACATGATCCATTCGGTAGAAAGCGAGCGCCTGCTGCAGGAGATCGAAAAGCAGGGCCAAAAGGCCGGCAGGGTGATCGACTGTCTGCTACAGGTGCACATTGCCCGGGAAGAAAGCAAGTTTGGTCTGTCAGAAGCGGAGCTTCTGGAGCTGCTGCAGGGTCCCACCCTGGCCAGCATGCGCTATGTACGCATTTGCGGCCTTATGGGCATGGCCACCAATACTGACAACGGGGATGTTATCCGTCAGGAGTTTCGCCAGCTGAAGGCGCTTTTTGAGCACATTAAGACCCTGCCTCCTCAGCCAAATGTAGAGATGGAGCAGCTGAGCATGGGCATGAGCAGCGATTATACCATTGCGCTTGAAGAAGGCAGCACCATAGTACGGGTAGGCAGTGCCATTTTCGGGCAGCGCTAGCGTACTCTTATAATGGACGTAGGACTTTGGACAATAGACTATAGACAATGGACGTAGGCAATAGGCCGTTACCTGGTGCAGAAGGCCATTAGGCAGCCACGCCCCTCATACCTCATACCTCATACCTCATACCCCTTCCCCCTATCCCCTTATGCATAAACTTTTCATCCAATCCGGCGCCCTCTTAGCGGGCCTTGCCGTTGCCATTGGGGCATTTGGCGCCCATGGCCTGCGTAGCCTGCTGCAACAATACGGGCGCACGGCCAATTTTGAAACGGCCGCCCAGTACCAGATGTACCATGCCCTGGCCCTGCTCTTAACGGGTATTTTGCTGATCCATTTTCCGGCCCGGCAGCTGGTATGGGCAGGCTGGAGCTTTATGGTGGGCATCCTGTTCTTTTCGGGCTCGCTCTACATCCTGAGCCTTACCAATGTGAGCAAATGGGGCGCCGTAACCCCCATTGGCGGGCTGGCATTTCTGGTCGGCTGGGTGCTGCTGCTGATCGGCATCTCCAAACAGGCAGTAATAAAAAAAAGGCCTGCCGATTGCTCAGCAGGCCTTTTTTTAGGTCGTGGGTGTGCTTACTGAAGATCAGCATTCTGCTTGGGCAAAATGTTGCCCACCAGGGCTACACGCTCCTGGGCGTTGGTAGCATTTGATACTATGGTGATCACCTTGTTTTGCTTGCCCATTTTACCGGCGCTGTTAAAGGTGATTTTGATTTGTGCGGTTTTGCCGGGCGCTACCGGATCTTTGGGCCACTCGGGTGCGGTACAGCCGCAGGTGGTCAGTACATTGGACAGGATCAGGGGGGCAGTGCCTGTGTTTTTAAAGGTAAAGATGTGCTCTACCTTATCTCCCTGCTGGATATCGCCAAAGTTGTACTCAGTTTCCTGAAAGGTGATCTGCGGGCCTTTTTCGGTGGCGGCTTTCTCTTGCGCAACTGCTGCAAATGCAAAGAGCAGCATCAGGCAGCTTAGGATTAGTTTTTTCATATGTGTTTAGATTGAAAATTAATACGCTCGGTCAGTACCGGCTTTCATACCCCTTGGTGAAAGCAAGAAACAGGCCAGGATGCTATTTGGCAGCCTTTTGTCATACAACAAATATCAACAAAAAAAATTCTTATTAAAATTAATCAGGTACAACTCTTTTGTAGCCCGGGTGATTCCGGTATAGAGCCAGCGCACCCATTCCAGCCCTATCTTATCGTCGGTCATGTAGCCCTGGTCCACAAATACGGCCTCCCACTGCCCCCCCTTGTGCCTTGTGACAGGTTAAGGCATAGGCAAATTTTACCTGCAGGGCATTCAGGTAAGGGTCCTGGCGCATGGCCTCCTTCAGCTCCTTGCCCTGCAGATCGGCATAGTCTTCCCGCACGGCCTGGTAAAGGCGCTTACTATCTTCCGGGCTAAGGGCGGGATGCGGGGCATGCAGGCTTTCCAGCACCAGCATGGCCTCAAAGGAGGCGCTTTCGTCATAATCGGGCAGGCGCAGCATTACCCGGGCAAACCGAAAACCATGCATCTCTTCCAGGGTAATGATCTTGGTGACCTCGGCAAAATCACCATTGGCCAGAAAGCCTGCCGGCGAGTCGTCGGGCAGCCAGGTATAGTTGTTCTTGGCGATCATGATCAGGTCGCCGGCATCCAGCTCGTTTTCGGTAAAGTGAATGGCCCTGCGGATGTAGGCATTGTACTGCACGGCGGCCTTGTTGGAGCGGCAGATGATAATACTGTTCTCCTCGCCAAATTTGTTATAGGCTAGCGCAGGCCATCTTCCAGTCGTTCGGAGGTCATGCGGAAGGTATCGTCAAAGCTGGTGGTGTGCAGAAGTACCTCGGGGGTGTCCTTTGCCAGTTCCTGCCGCAGGTTGGTGGCATTGTAGAGAATGCCGCTGGCCTTTTCCTGCCGTACCACCTCGGTCAGCTGTACCTCTTCCACACTCAGCCGGTGGTTTTGGCGCAGGTAGCCCACATCCAGCGCCGGACTGGCCGCCTGGTGTACGGGAGGCAGCTGGGCGTCATCGCCAATGAGCAGCAACTTATTGCCCGGCTGGGAAAACACAAAGGTAAGCAGGTCTTTGAGCAGGCCATAGCTGCCGCCTGAGGGGGTATCAGAGAGCATAGAGGCCTCATCGATGATAAAGACGGTATCTTTGTGGTAGTTCTTCTGCAGGGAAGACTCCCGGTACTCGCTCCCCTCCTCGCTGCTCTGGTGCCGGTAAATGATCTTGTGGATGGTAAAGGCCTGCCGTTTGGCGTAGCCCGACATCACCTTGGCGGCCCGCCCGGTGGGCGCCATCAGCATATACCGGTAGCCAAAGCGGGGCAGCACCTGCACCAGGGCACTCACCGCGGTGGTCTTACCCGTACCGGCATACCCCCGCAGCAGAAAAGTGGAACGCTCCTCCTGCTGCTCCAGCAAAAAGCGGTTCAGCTTCTCAAACAGCCGCAGCTGTCCTTCCGTAGGCCGGTGCTGAAATCGCTGAAGCAGGAGGTCGGAAGGGCGCATGGGGGTATTGGAAGTTAGAAGTTAGACGATGGACAATGGACGATGGATAATTGATTATTGAGATGAGCGGAAGGAGCTGGCGGAGGGCTAACGTTTAGGACAGAACGTGAGGGAAGCTGGCCATTACTCTTTTCCTTAAAAATCTCCCGGAAACACGGTGGCCATGGAGGTAGTGGCTTTGGCAATGAGGCGCCGCTGGGGCTCCTGGCCGGCTTCTTCTACAACATCCCATACCTCGGCTTCGCAAAAATTGATCTTGCGGCCCTGTTTGATCACCCAGCCGATGGCATGCAGCTTGTGGCCTACGGCCGGCAAAAAGTAGGAGACTTTCAGCTCGGCGGTAACCACATGATGATCTTCGGGCACCAGCGTATAGGCGGCAAAACCAGCAGTAATATCGGCCAGCGTGGCAATTAACCCGCCATGGGCAAAACCTTTTTGTTGTTTATGCTTTTCTTCCAGGGTAAGCCAGCCCTCGGTGCGGCCTTCGGCAATATGCTGCAGGTCAAACCCGATCAGGTGCATAAAATGCTGCCGTTCCAGAAAGGTGCGGACTCTTTTTTCGAACTGAGGGTTGCGGCTTTGGATCATTCGCTCTTTTTTGCACAAATATACACAGCTATTTCCGCTCCTGCCGATGAATGTAACCAAAGAGGTAGAGAAACTATACGGCAACCGCCTGCGCCTGCGGGTGTGCGGCATCTGCAGCCGGGGCAACCGCCTGCTGTTGGTGCAGCACCAGGGCCTGGGGCCGGAGGGAGGATTCTGGGCGCCGCCCGGTGGGGGTATGGAGTGGGGCACATCTGCCGAAGAAAACCTGCAGCGGGAGTTTCTGGAAGAGACCGGGCTGGAGGTGAGCGTAGGCCCGCTCTTATATGTGTGGGAGCACCTGGTTGCGCCACTGCACACGGTAGAGCTTTTTTTTGAAGTGGAAGAGCAGGGAGGCAGGCTGCAGACAGGCTACGATCCCGAATCGCCGGCCGATGCGCAGCTTATTCGCAACGTCAGTTTTATGGAGTGGGAAACAATACAGCGCCTGCCGCCCGAAAGCCTTCACAGGTCACTGTGGGGCTGCTCTTCCCCACAGGACTTGAAAAGCAAGCGCGGCTACTTTAAATTTAGCCTTTAATGTGTGTTTAGCGGCTAACCCTAGTGATTTTTCCTGTAAAATCTTTATACTTGCACAAAATCAACTAAAATGACACCTACCAAAATCTTCTCGATTTTACTTTTCTTGGTAGCTATCGGACTTGGCTACTTTCTGGTAGATTCTATCAAAGATCGTATCGATACCCAGAACCGAGTTGCACGAATTGAAGCCCGTGTAGTTGAAAAATTAAAAATGATCAGAGATGCAGAGCTTGCGTACCTGGCTGCCAACGGCCGCTATACCGCAAACTGGGATAGCCTGATCAGCTTTATTGAGACAGGTCGCATTCCTAACGTTATAAAACGCGAAACCGTAATTCCCCTGGCCTATGGTGCCGACAGCATCTATGTAGAGTACGATACCCTGGGCTTTGTGAATGTACGCGACTCGCTCTTCAGCGCACAGCGCTACCCCGGTTTCAATCCCGAAACCCTGCCCCTTATTCCGGGAAGTGATGGCAAGCGCTTCCAGCTGGAGGCTGGCCGGATCTTTAGCCAGACAGGTACCCCTGTTAATGTGTTTGAAGCCAAAGATGTGCATGTGGTTAACCCAGACCGTCTGAAAGACACGCACCCCTATGGTCCGCTGCGTGTAGGCTCCATGCTGCAGGCTTCTACCCAAGGCAACTGGGAATAATCCCCTTGAAAAAGGCTTCACCATACTATTCGCCTGATCTTAAGATCAAAGACCCCCGCTTCAGCATCGATGACCTGCAGGATTACAGCCTGCTGCTGCAAGCGGGAGAGCGAGAGTTTCAGCTGGCAGTGATCGATACCAAATCGAATCGCTGCCTGCTGCTGGAGCATTACAACCTGTTTGATTTCAGCTCTGAAGAAGAGCACCAGAGGCTCATCGAGAACCTGTTTGAAGACCATCACCTGCTGATGGCCGGCTTCTGGCACTCGGTGCGCTTTTCGGTTAAGAACCTGCGCTTTAGCCTGATCCCTGCCGCTCTTTTTGATAAGGAGCAATCGGCAGCCTATCTGCGCCTCACCAGCCCCCTGCCCGCAACGGACAGCATCTTGTATTACCGCCACCTAAAGAACAGCATCATAACTGTTTTTGGCGCCGAGCAGCGCTTTATGGAGTGGCTAAGCCGCCGCTATCCCAACTTAAAAATTCAGGTGATCCATCACATCAGCGCCTTTACCGAGGGGGTGCTACACAGCTCTGACCACAGCAGCGGGCAGGATGTGTTTTTACTCCTGGAAAATGGGCTGCTATCGGTGCTGATCACCCAGGGCAACAAACTACAATACGCAAACCTGTTCCGCTGCCAGGAGCCGGCCGATTTTCTGCGCTACCTGATGATGGTGCTTAAACAGTTTGGGCTGGACCAGACAAGCACAAAAATACAGCTGTGGGGCAATGTACCCCCTGACAGCCCCTGGTTCAGGGCGGTAAAACCCTACCTGGGCAACCTTTCTTTTGGCAGCCGCCCTCCTTTTCTGAGCTTCCACTATATGTTTGATGAAGCGGCAGACCAACGCTTCTTCGATCTCTTTAGCCTGTACCTCTGCGAATAATGGAAAAACGTATAGCGCTGTTTCCGGGCTCTTTTGACCCCTTTACCCGGGGCCATTATGATATTGTGATGCGCGGACTTAAGCTGTTTGATGAGGTAATAGTTGCCATTGGCTATAACAGCAAAAAACAAAACCGCTACTTCCCCATAGAGCACATGCTCCAGAGCATTGAAAGCTGTTTTGAGGGCGAAGCCCGGGTGCGGGTGATCACCTACAGTGAGCTGACCGCCGGCCTTGCCCAGCGCATTGGCGCGCGCTACCTGCTGCGGGGGCTCCGCAATACTACCGACTTTGAGTATGAAAACTCTGTGTCGCAGGTAAACCGCCACCTTTATCCCGATCTGGAAACGGTTTTCCTGATTACCTCACCGGCCTATGCTGCTATCAGCTCCACCATTATCCGGGAGGTACATAAGTACGGGGGCGATGTAAGTGAGTTTTTGCCCTATACACTCGAATAACCAAAAGCCCCGGCCTGCTACAGACCGGGGCTTTTGGTTAGATCAGCTTGGTGCTTAAGCTGTAATATTTTTTGATCACATGCCGAATGCTCCTGAAGGAGTTGACCATGGCCACCTGTGTATCCCGCTCACCCATCCAGCGCACATCGGTAATTCCCTCTTCCCGCTGGGGTTTCATCTGGCTGTCGTCAATGCACTCCATGCGATACCAGTGGGTTTTCTTCAGGTGCTTTTTGCCGTTGCGGATATAGGTATGCCAGGTGTGGGTGATCTTCTCCCCTACCTTTACGGTTACATTGCACTCTTCCTCTACCTCCCGCAGGGCGCCTTTTTTGGGTTTTTCGCCCTTATCAAGCTTGCCTTTGGGCAGGTCCCACTTGTTTTTGCGGTAGATAAGCAGGATCTGATCATTGTGCTCCACAATACCCCCTCCGGCCTTTACTACCTTAAACTGCTTTTTAATGGCTTTTTTAATGGATTTGTACTCCTGCGGCGGCACACTAAAGGTAATGCTATCCAGCTCCCTGAACTCTTTCTCATGCATGAGCATGATAAGCGCCTGCACCTGGCTGAGGCCCGCCCGCTTGATGAGCACATCGTCAATGAGCTTTTTGCTATCCACATTATCGGATTGAGCATCCAGGACGATGTCGTAAATTTTGTGCTCCAGCTCCTCCGACGCCTTGGCCAGATTCACCGAAATGTCATTTATAAAGATTTTCATGAAGCCAGCGCTAATTGAGCCTGAAAGAAAGAAACTTTTCCCCGATTCTACAACCAAAAAAGAGGAAGTTCCTAGTGCATACGTTAAATTCGCAGCATGAGTTTAGCCGAAGACCCCAGCCAGCTTAGCCGCCAAACCGCCCGCCAGCTGCTGCAGATAGGTGCCATACGCCTGCGTCCGGAGCAGCCCTTTACCTGGGCCAGCGGCTGGAAATCGCCCATCTACTGTGACAACCGCCTTTCACTCTCCTTCCCGGAGGTGCGCCTGTTTATCAAGCGGGCCCTTAGCGAGCTGGTCACCCGCTCGCATCCGCATGTAGAAGCCATAGCCGGTGTGGCTACCGCGGGCATTCCACAGGGAGCGCTGGTGGCCGATTCGCTTAACCTGCCCTTTGCCTATGTGCGCTCCAGCCCCAAGGGGCACGGCATGGAAAACCTCATAGAGGGTCACCTGCCCCAGGGACGCAAAGTGGTGGTGCTGGAAGACCTGATCTCTACCGGTGGCAGCTCGCTGAAGGCTGCACAGGCCCTGCGGGAGCACGGCTGCCAGGTGCTGGGCATGGTGAGTATCTTTACCTATGGCTTTGATGTGGCCGAGCAGAACTTTGCTGCTGCCGGCCTGCCGCTGCACAGCCTCAGCAACTACCAGTCGCTGATTGAAGAAGCCCAGGAGATGGGCCTGATTGGTGCTGCAGAGCTGGAGTCGCTACAGGAGTGGCGCCGCCAGCCTGATCGCTGGAAACAAGGCTAAAAATTCTAAGACTTAAAAAATCAGGAACTACCGGCTAGGCGCCCCCGGCAAACCCCTCCTCAATGCCTAGCCCAAAAAGGGCAAAATCGTAACGTACGGGATCCTGAGGATCCAGTTGGCGCAGGTGGCCGGTGAGTTCCATGGCGGTTTGCCAGCTGCTGTCCTTGCGGGTAATAAGCCCCAGGCTACGGGCCACCCGCTCTACATGCACATCGCAGGGGCACACCAGCTGATGGGGCTGTATGTTTTTCCAAAGCCCAAAATCTACCCCTTTGTCATCGCTGCGCACCATCCAGCGCAGGTACATGTTCAGGCGCTTGCAGGCCGAGTTGCGGGCAGGGGTGGCAATATGCTTGCGGCTGCGCTGCGGCGCATCGGGCAGGCTAAAGAAGAGTTCATGAAAATGGATCAGCCCCCCTTCTACACTTGCACTGTCCGATTGCATCCCCTGCCAGAAGGCCCACTCCAGCGAATTGTGCTGCCGGTAGTACCAGGACAGGAAATGGATAAAATACAGCAGGTCGGTATCGTTAAAGGTGCGGTGGCAGAAGCCTAACAGGCCCTTAAGCTCCTCTTCACTATGGTTCAGGAGAAACGCATGGGGGGCCCCATCCATCCGCGCCATCAACTCCCGGCATTTGGCAATAATGGTAGCCCGCCGCCCCCAGGCCAGCACAGCCGCAAACAGCCCGCTTATCTCTATATCGGCCGGATTGCTAAAGGCGTGGGGGATGCAAATTGGATCATTGGGGATAAAATCGGGTTGGTTGTAGCGCTCAGCCTTCTGGTCCAGAAAAGCTTTCAGCTCCGCTCTGCGTTTGGCCGGCAGGCTCATGCCAGCTCCTCTGGTCGTAGGGTACGGCTCTTGCTGCGCTCATTCCAATAGATGCGCACACTGCCATCAGGCTGGGCATCGGCTTCCCAGAAAAAAGTAGGCATTTCGCCCAGAACGTCCAGCCGGCCGCTTGCTGGAGAGAAATAGACCAGCTCAAAGCGTTCCAGCTCATGCTCGGCAATGCTGGGCCAACGCTGCAGCAATACCCCCTGCCCTATGGATTGAGCAAAATCCCCCCAGTAGCCTTCCTGTATACCAGCCACTGCAGGGTTTGAGCGTAGCCTGTACACCATGGGGCCAAACTGCACCTCATGCACGGCCTTGCGGCTGAGCGTAGCAGACGGCAGCTCCAGATAGGGTGTCCAGTCCAGCAGCGGGCTGGCCTCTACCCCTGGCTCGGTATGGGGGGTGGCCAGTTGCCGCGATATCCAGGAGACCACATTCACCAGCCCAATAAAGAGCAGGGAAAATAAGGTGATAAAGGGGTAGAAAATAGTGAACAGAACGTTCCAGGCTACTCTATAAAACGAATGCATACGAATAGATCAACATATAGCAATAGCAACAGCAGGGGCTGCAAATGGTTCCAAAACAAAAAAGCCCACCCCTTGGGGCAGGCTTTGTAGGCTAAGGTCTGCCTTAAGGCACATAGGATAGGCGTACAGGCACCTTTTCGCTATAAGCACCCAGTTTTTCATAGGCCTTGCGCGAGAGCTTGATCAGCACCTTGTCGTTATCACCCGTGGGGGGCAGCTTGCCCACCACCCGCACAAATACGCTCAGGTTGTTCATTTCATTGTGTACCTGCATGATGGTACCAATGGGAGCGGTACGGTGCAGGGCAAGGTACTTTTTGGTATTGAGCGAATCATCAATAGAGGTGGCCATGCCCATTTCGGTTACCTTCCGAACGCTTACCCGCTCGGTAGAGGCCGTCTCCAGCTCTTCCTGCGACTGCTCGCCTATCTGGGAGATGGCCACCGGATTGGCATTATAGCCATGGTCCTTGGCCTTTTCTTCTTCGGCACCGGTGCGTACAATGCGATCGGTTTTGGGAGCGGGCAGTCCCTTTGCAGTACCAACAATCAGCTTCTGCCCTATGGCCAGGTTATCGGTAGTAAGGTTATTGAGTTCCCGCAGCTTGGCCACATTGGAATCATACATGCGGGCAATGCTAAACAGGGTTTCCTGCTCTTCTACCGTATGCACAATCTTGCCGGAATAGTCGGGGCGGGGCTGCTGGGGGGTAGCGCCTGCAGGAGGAGTGGTGCCGGCCCCTTTGGGAGAGGTAGTAGAGGCCGTAACACCCGCACCCGGCTTGCTCACCCGCAGCCGGTCACCAGGGCTAAGGGTATTGCCGGACAGGTTGTTCCAGCTTTTGAGTTCTTCAATAGAAATTCCGTACTGGCGGCTGAT
The DNA here is from genome assembly GCF_000348925.1 of Cesiribacter andamanensis AMV16. GTDB lineage: Bacteria > Bacteroidota > Bacteroidia > Cytophagales > Cyclobacteriaceae > Cesiribacter > Cesiribacter andamanensis. The sequence goes on from NZ_AODQ01000049.1 coordinate 18,373, forward strand.
GCTGTAGAGGGTTTCTTTGGCTTCTACAGTATGAAATTTACCGGAGGCAGAGGCTGTGGATTGCTGGGGCCGGGTGTAGGGAATGCGCAGGATGGAACCAACCTTCAGGCCGGTCTCGGTTTCGGGATTGTGCTTCACAAGCTCGGCCACCGACAGCTGGTATTTGGTAGAAATGCCGTACAGAGTTTCCTTGGGCTCTACCCGGTATAGGATAAATACTTTGCCATTGACGGTTTCGGTACCCACCGAATCTCTTTCGCTAAGCAAGGATGCCTGTGCCACAAGCATGCTCCCCAGCCAAAAGATAAAAAAGGCAGTAAGTCGTTTCATATGCTCCCCTCTGTTCATTGTAGGTTATATCCCCTTAAACATGTGCTGTTTTCGATAAAAAATAAGTGCTTATTCCACACCATAAAGGCATCTGCTCCCGGCTTTTTGAGTCCATCGGCCAGGGGCTGATGCAGGAGTAAAGTGCCTTCCAGATCAAATACGGCAAGATGATTTTGCAACAATTCTCCATCTGCAGTATAGAAAGAAATCACGATTTTATCAAAAACATGTAAGTATTCACAAGAATTTTGAGCGTTCATCTGCAGGTACAGTTGCAGAAACTGTGCCACACTTTTGAAGTGCTCTTCGCCCTCCAGATAGGCTGCCGGCAGGTACCGCTCCTGCTCCTGCTGCTTAAGACCTTGCTGCTCAGCCAGTAGCTGTGCCAGCTCTGCCTGGGCCAGTATGCGGGAGGCTCCCGACTGCAACTTTAGCGCTACCCAACTCTCTTCATTTTCTTCGCCACCACCGCTTTTGCCGATGCTTTCGGTAGGGGTAAAAAAAAGTGGCCGGTAGTTCTGCACTGCCCAGCGTACTTCCTGCTGCCGGCTATCCAGGGCCAGTACCGTGGCACTGCCGGGATTTTCCAGCTCCTGGTACTGCTGCAGCAGCAAAATTCCGTCATGGCAGGCCAGCAAACTGGTCAGTATGCCCCCTTCCAGTGCCAATCCTTCAAAAATTACCTTATCTTGTGCAGGACAGAGGTAGGCAAAGTGTACGTCCTGCAGGTTGCTGCGCACCTCAAGGGCCAGGCATTTGGTAACACTATCCGGCTGCAAGTGCCAGATCTTGCCTGCAGCCTGGTAAGAAAAAGAAAGAGGCAGTTGACGCACCAGTACTTTTTTCACTAACTTTTAACAAAAATAGCGTATTTGCACGCCAAATAAAATGATATCAAGTCAATTAAAACGCGGTATACTGGGCATGTTACTGCTGCTTTCGGGCCTGACGGTGCAAGCACAAATTGCCCCTCCAAACGTACGCACCAGGGTACTGGTAATGAAGATCGGCGCTGAGATTGACCCCCGCACCAACCGCTATACCCAGCTGGCGCTGGATGAAGCCACCGACTGGAATGCCGATCTGGTGATCCTGGAGCTGGATACCTACGGCGGCCTGGTGACCGATGCCGATGAGATCCGCACCCGCCTGCTGGAATACGAGATTCCCATTCTGGTGTACATCAACAAGGATGCTGCTTCGGCAGGTGCCCTTATTGCCATTGCCTGTGATTCTATTTACATGGCCCCCGGCGCCAGCATAGGGGCTGCTACGGTGGTAAACCAGACAGGTGAGGCCGCTCCGGACAAATACCAGTCGTACATGCGCTCTATTATGCGCTCTACGGCGGAGGCCACCGGCCGGGATCCCTTTATAGCCGAGGCCATGGTAGATGAAAACCTGGAGGTACCCGATGTAAGCCCCAAGGGGCAGGTTGTTACTTTCTCTACTTCCGAGGCCATCAAATGGGGGTTCTGTGAGGCAAGGGTAAGCAGTATTGATGAAATCCTTCAACGCAACGGCATTACCGATTATGAGGTGAAGGAGTACCAGCTGCCGGGCACCGAAAAAGTAGTGGCGTTCTTTATCAACCCCTTTGTGAGTGGGTTGCTGATCCTCATCATCATTGGGGGCTTGTATTTTGAGCTACAAACCCCCGGCGTGGGCTTTCCGCTGTTGGCGGCTGTAGTCGCCCTTATCCTCTACCTGGTACCCCATTACCTCAACGGCCTGGCAGCGCACTGGGAGATCATTCTCTTCTTTCTGGGGCTGGGGCTCATTGCCGTGGAGGTCTTTATACTCCCGGGCTTTGGCATAGCCGGCGTTGCTGGTCTGGTCTTTACCATCAGTGCCCTTATCCTGATCATGGTGGGCAACAACTGGTTTGATTTTGAATTTGTGCCTTCTGCCCAGATCCTTAATGCGCTGCTAACGGCGGTGATCGGCATGCTTGGCGGGGTGGTGCTCATTGTCTTTGGGGGAATGCGCTTTGCCAACTCCAGGGCCTTTAGCCGGGTGGCGCTTGAGTCGGTACAGGACCGCAACCTGGGCTATACTTCTTCGTTTAGAGAGCAGGCCCTGGCTGGCCGCACCGGCATAGCCTATACCATCCTGAGGCCCTCAGGCAAGGTGTTGATCGATGATGTGATCTACGATGCCTCCAGCAGAGGAGATTTTATCATGCAGGGCGAAAAAATTATTGTAGTAGAAGATACAGGCTCCAACCTGAAGGTACGCAAGGACGCATGAAAATACTGGGAATAATCCCCTCCCGCTGGGGCAGTACCCGCTTTCCGGGCAAGGCCCTGGCCGATATTGCCGGCACCCCCATGGTGGTGCGGGTGTGGCAGCAGGCCAGCCAGTGCCCCGAGCTGAGCAAGGTGGTGATTGCCACCGACCATGAACCCATAGCCGATGCGGCCCGCGCTGCCGGTGCAGCCATCTGCATGACCAGCCCCCACCATCCCAGCGGCACCGACCGCTGCGCCGATGCCCTGCAGCAGCTGGGCGAAGCCTACGACTATGTGATCAACATCCAGGGCGACGAACCCTTTATAGACCCCCGGCAGATCAGCGCCCTGGCCCAGGTGCTGGATGGCGAAACCCAGCTGGCTACCCTGGTAAAACGCATTGCCCATGAAGATGAGCTCTTTAGCCCCAATGTGGTCAAGGTGGTGCTGAATGCCCGCAGTGAGGGCATGTACTTTAGCCGGGAGCCCATTCCGCACCTGCGCAATGTGCCCCGATCCGAATGGCTGGAGCAGCGCCTTTGGCTCAAGCACATTGGCATCTATGCCTACCGCTGCGATATTTTGCAGGAGATCACCAAACTGCCCCAGGGCTGGCTGGAAAACATTGAATCGCTGGAGCAGCTGCGCTGGCTGGAGGCAGGCTACACCATCCGCACGGCCGAAACCCAGCTGGAAAGTATGGGCATTGATACGCCCGAAGATCTGGAGCGCGCCCTGGCCACCCTTAAAAACACCGCACCGAGCAGTACTCCCTGACCGGGGATGCAGGCTGCCGGCTCAACAAAAAAAGCCCCATAGCCAGTTGGCTTTGGGGCTTTTTTTACGCGCATTCGTATCTCAACCAAAAAGATCTTATTTGCTGAAGGCCTCTACATTGTTATTCAGGTCGGTGCTGTATACCGGGAAGCTGATCTTGATAAGCGCATACAGCCCCTGCCCTTTTACACCGGGCCGGTAGCCAAGCTCACCATTGTAGGCCCAGCTGAGGGTTCTGTTAAAACGGCCCTCGATACCGGCTCTAAATCCAAAGTAATTTTTGCCAAGATCGGCAATGCTGTAGGCCACAGCGGGCTGGGCCTTATCGGGGCGGTAGAAGATATCATCGTAGCGGATATTGCCGGCAAAAAGAATATCGCCATACACCGTAAGCATCAGGTCTTTTACCAGATCATCGTAGGTACGGTCGGGGTCAATGGCAAAGTTCTTGATCCAGGAAAAGGAACCACCCAGGTAGCCGCCTTTTACATAGGCATTGGTAAAGGGGTACAGGCCCTGCGGCAGTGCTGTACCTTCTGCATCCAGCAGGCTAAGCTTTTCCTGGCTGTACATACGGTCCAGGCCTACGGCCGTCTGGTAGGAATAGCCACCCGCCCGGGCGCCTATGATCTTGCGCACTTTTGTCTGTACTTTAGACTTCTCCGGCACCATGGAGGCCCATTTATTGCCAGCATACCGCTTGGAATATAAATAAATAAGGCTTTCGGTATCGTGCTCCCAGTCTTTGATGTGATAGGTGCCCCCCAGTTCGGCAAAGTGGTAAACGGCTATGCTGTTTTCGATCTCGGTAGAATTCAGCTTGGCTACATGCCGCTGCTGGTCCAGGTAGCTGGCATAGGGTTTGCGCAGATGTGCCCTGAAATTGGCCTTATCCTTCCAGAAATAGGAGGCCTCCAGACCATAGCCCAGGTTTACGTTGGTCACAAAAAGCTCGGTGTACAGGGGCTGAAAGCCAATCCAGAGCTTGTTGATCTCATAGGGTGCGTCGTAAATGGTTTCAAAGGTCAGGATCTTGTCTTCGTTGCGCCTGCCCTGGGCCAGGAGTTGCCCTGCCAGTAGTAGGCTGAACGAAAGAAACAGGGTAAATTTTTTCACAGGGGCAAAGGGGTTGAGTAAGACAATGGGTGCGCGTTCATTCAGGAGATAAATATACAAAGCCTGCCTATACAGGTTCCCTAAATGCAATATTTTCACCCATTTTGCATTTTTTGGAGCTGCTTGCGGACCATCCCGAGAATGTGTACATTTTGGTCATGAAAGCGAGTAAGAAGCGGCCGGCATGCCTGAATTGTGGCAGACCCCTGCTGCAGGCAGATAACTATTGTCCTAACTGCGGGCAGCAAAACACATCGCACCGGATGGGGTTTAAGACCCTGCTGGACGATTTTTTTAGCAATTACATAGCCTTTGACTCCAAGCTGGCACGCAGCACAGTCCCCTTCTTATTCAGGCCCGGCTATCTGACAAGGCGCTTCAATGAGGGTAAGCGCATTACATTTGTTCATCCCCTGCGATTGTACTTTATCATTAGCTTTATCTTTTTTTTCCTGCTGGCAAGTCTGTCCAACAGCCTGGTAGAGGAAAATAAATTTTCGCTGAAAGCCAAACTTGCCAGAACAGCCCCCGCCCCTGCCCTGCAGCCAGGGGCTATGGTACCGGCCGATAGCCTACCAACTGCCCGAGCCCTGATCGCTTCCGATTCCCTAAATTCTTCCCCTTCTAAAGGAAGGCGGGCTGCGCCAACCGATCAGCCCCTGGTAATCGGCGATGATGAAGGGGAAAGCCGCTTCTTTCGCCTGATGCAGGATGACAGCCTTACCGATGAGCAGGTAATGGACAGCCTAAAGGTAGACAAAGAAGGCTTTTTTGGCCCCCTTTCGGTGCATCAGGGGCGCAAGTTGCTCAAAAAAGATGTGGATGTTTTTCTTCCCTATCTGATCAAGAACCTGTCGATCATGATGTTTTTGATGCTGCCGGTTTTTGCCTTTTTCCTCTGGATCCTCTACCGGCGGCAGGAGCCTTTCTACATTAGCCATGTGATCCATGCGCTGCACATGCATGCCTTTAGCTTTTTGCTGCTCAGCCTGGTAATTGCCATTGAGCTGTTCGGAAACTCGCATAATCTGCTGCTGTGGGCTTTTGTGCTGATCACCCTCTATGCCTTTCTATCGATCAAGCGGGTATACGGCCAGGGCTGGGTACGGACCTTCTTCAAATTTAACCTGCTGGGCTTCTTTTACTTTATGGTGCTCAACTTTGCCATTTTTCTGGAGGTGGGCATTTCCTTCATGCTGTTTTAAGTCACTGGTTCCTCTCTCACTTGCCGCTGCGCTGGGCCAGAAGCAAAACACCCCCGCCAGACTAGTCCGGCGGGGGTGTTTTGGTAGAGGGGGTTCGCTGACGAAGCAAGCTATTCTCAAATTCAGCTTTTAGGCCCTGTTTAGAGCCTTTAAGCTTTCGTAACTGGCGGTTTTCAACTGCTGCAATTCCTGCTCGCCCAGCGCAGCAGATACAAACAGGGTCTCATACTGGGAGGGCGCCAGGTATACCCCCTGCTCCAGCATGTGCCGAAAATAGCGGCCAAAACGCTCGGTATCGGAGGTTTTGGCGGTATCATAATCGATCACATTCTGCTCGGTAAAAAAGAGCGAGTACATTGAGCCCACCTGGTTGATGGTATAGCGCAGGCCCAGCTGCTGCAGCACCTCTTTGAGGTCGCTCACAATGCGGTTGGCAATGGCATCCAGCTGCTGGTAGAAATCAGTCTGCTCATTGAGGTAGCTAAGCATGGCCATGCCGGCTGCCATGGCAATGGGGTTGCCCGAAAGCGTACCAGCCTGGTAGACCGGACCGCTGGGAGACACAAAGTCCATGATATCCCGCCGGCCACCATAGGCGCCTACGGGCATGCCCCCCCCTATAATCTTGCCAAGGGTAGTAAGGTCGGCCTGTACGCCAAAGCGCTCCTGTGCGCCTCCCTTGGCCAGCCTGAAGCCTGTCATCACCTCATCAAAGATCAGCACAATGCCCTCCCGGTCGCAAAGGCTGCGCAGCCCCTGCAGATACCCGGGCTGTGGGGCTATGCAGCCCATATTGCCTGCCACAGGCTCAAGGATTAGAGCTGCAATCGCTCCCTTGTTTTCGCTTACCAGCTGCTCGATGGCCTGCAGGTTATTGTAGGGGGCAATAAGGGTATCCAGGGCAGTTCCCCTGGTGACGCCGGGGCTATCAGGCGTACCCATGGTAAGGGCACCGCTGCCGGCGGCAATCAGAAAAGAATCGCCATGGCCGTGGTAGCAACCTTCCAGCTTGATGATCTTGTCCCGGCCGGTAAAGCCCCGGGCCAGCCGTATGGCCGACATGGTGGCTTCGGTGCCGCTGTTGACCATGCGTACTTTTTCAATGCTGGGCACCATGCTGATGATCAGCTCGGCCATTTCTACCTCCCGGGCGGTGGGTGCACCAAAGGAGAGTGAGTCGGGCAGCGCCCGGGCAATGGCCTGCTGCACCCCTTCATGGGCATGCCCCAGGATCATGGGACCCCAGGAGTTGATCATATCAATGTAGCGGTTGCCGTCCTCATCATACAGATAGGCCCCTTTAGCCTTTTGCATAAAGAGAGGTTTGCCCCCTACGGCCCGAAAGGCCCGTACCGGGCTGTTTACACCGCCTGGAATAAAGTTTTGCGCCCGCTCAAAAAGTTGGTTGCTCCTGTTCTGGTTCAGCATGAAAAAAGTGGCTTATTGATAAACGATCTCAAGGGCAGAGTTCCGGAATTGTACAATGGGTACACACTGGTTGTCCTGGTAGCTCTGCAGGTTAAATTTGGTACACATGATGCCCTGGTAGAGCACTTCGGCTTCGGCATCGGACTGAAACACCGTGCCGTGCTGGTTTAACAGGCGGCCAAAGAGCATCATCAGATCGTAGCCCAGGTAGGCCTGCCGGCTGGGCATGGCGTGCACCTGCTGCAGGTACTTCTCCCGGAAGGCAAAGAAATCCGGATTGGTGTAATTGATGTTTTCGGGCGAAAGGATGTACACCCCCATGCGCTCCAGCTGGCTGTTGGAGACCAGGTTTTTCTTTACCCAGGACTCATGCCCGATAATGGGCAGGCGGTCTTTGCGGGTGCTCAGCGCATTCATGGAATTGGCCACAATGGCCTCATCTTCAGAAGCAATAAAGATATGCCCGATGGCTTCTTTAGAGAGCCGGCCCCCTGTCTGCATATCGGCAGCATTATCAGATACCAGCAGGCTGCGTAATCTTTTTTCATCGCCCGGCCGGATCTGCTCCATACGCACCTGATTGAAACCCTTCTTTTCCAGCTCCCGCTTGTATACACGGGCCATCAGCGTATCGCGGGCCTGCGTGCCAAATACTACCAGGGCCTTGCCGGGCGCATTGCCGGGATGAAAGCTTCTGGCGGCAAAATCGGCCGCTTTGCGGGCCTGGGTTTCCAGCGAGGGCTTAAAAAGGAAAGAATAGGGGTTGTTTAGTGTAAAATCTGGGTTTACCGAAATGGGGTTTACCAGGTTTACGGCATTGTTAAACGAATATTCCAAAGCTGCCCTGGTAGGGCCTGGATAGAGCGGGCCCACAATCAGGTCCACATTCTTCATCTCCGGCGAGCGCAGGATGCCCACCGTTGTGAGGCTATCGCGGCGGGTATCGTAGGCCAGCAGGTTTACGGTAATGCCCTGTGCCGCCAGCTCCTTTTGGGCCAGCTTCATACCTTCGTAGATATCAAGCGGAAAATAGATCTCCCGGATGTTGCGCTCAGGCTGCAGGTTATCCAGCATAAAGGGCAGCATAACGGCTACCGTATAGGCCTCCTTGCGCACAGATTTGGCTGTGGCCGGCTGGGAGAGCAATTCCTTATCAAGCTTGTAGCGGCTGATGAGCTCATTGAGCAGGCGCTGGTCCTGCGAGGCAATGGGCTGGTTGCTGATCTTGCGGGCCAGGATCTGGGCCACATAATCGGCAGTGGGGTGCCTGGCCAGCAGCCCCTTCAGCTGCTCAATGGAGGCATCGCGCTGCAGGTAAAAGCGTGCCATATCGCCCCCATCAGCCTTAATGCTGCGGTTGCGGATCTGCTCTACGGCACCTATCCCCTGCTCCAGGCTTCCTTCCTCCAGGTACACGCGGGCCAGCCAGTAGCTTACCTCATCCTGCTTATCCCACCTGGGGTATTTTTGCTGAATCTGGCGCAGCATGGCCTTGGCTTCATCGGTCCGCCCAGCTCTGGCAGCGGCTACCGAGTAGTAAAAAGAGGCGTACTGGGCAAAATCGCCGCTGCTGGGGTTGGCGGCTACCTGCCGGAAGCTTTCCATGGCAGGAAGCCACTGTTCCTGCGAAAAAAGGCCTTTGGCACGCAGGTACTGCTGCTGCACATCATTATCGCGCTGCGCCAGCAGCGGGCTGCCCATCAGCAGGCACAGCACAAGAATCAGAAGTTTGTTTCGCATCATGTTCTTACTCCCATTCAATAGTGGCCGGTGGCTTGGAGCTAATGTCGTATACCACGCGGTTAACCCCTTTTACCCGGTTAATGATCTGGTTGGAGATCTCCCGCATGAACTCATACGGAAGGGGGTACCAGTCGGCCGTCATGCCATCTACACTGGTTACGGCCCGCAGCGCCACCACGGCTTCGTAGGTACGCTCATCGCCCATTACGCCTACCGACTGTATGGGCAGCAGTATGGCGCCTGCCTGCCAGATCTCGTCGTACAGGCCAAATTCTTTTAATCCCCTCACATAAAGGTCATCTACCTCCTGCAGAATGCGCACTTTTTCCGGGGTGATCTCACCCAGGATGCGGATGCCCAGGCCCGGACCCGGGAAGGGGTGCCGGCGCAGGATGGTTAAGTCCAGCCCCAGGGTTTTGCCCACCAGCCGCACCTCATCTTTAAAGAGCGAGCGCAGGGGTTCTACCACCTTCAGCTTCATAAAATCGGGCAGGCCGCCCACATTGTGGTGCGATTTGATGGTCACCGAGGGACCGGTAACCGATACCGACTCGATCACATCCGGATAAATGGTGCCCTGGGCCAGCCAGTCTACCCCCTCTATGCGGTGGGCTTCTTCATCAAACACTTCAATAAACGTACGGCCAATGGCTTTTCGCTTATCTTCAGGATCTTTTAATCCATGCAGAGCCGCATAAAAACGCTCGCTGGCATCTACTCCCCTCACATTCAGGCCCATGTGCTGGTACTGGTCCAGCACCTCCTGAAACTCCCCTTTGCGCAGCAGGCCATTATTTACAAAGATGCAGTAGAGATTTTTGCCAATGGCCTTGTGAATGAGCATGGCCGCTACCGAAGAGTCTACCCCACCGCTAAGGCCCAGCACCACCTTATCATTGCCCAGCTGCTGCTGCAGACCTTCGACCGTTTCTTCTATAAAGGTAGTGGGGGTCCAGTCCTGGCTGCATTCGCAGATGTGCACCACAAAGTTGCGCAGCACGGTTTTGCCTTCGGTAGAGTGGGTTACCTCCGGGTGAAACTGGATGCCGTAGGTTGGCTCGCCGCTGATCTTATAGGCCGCCACCTGCACCGAGGGGGTGCTGGCAATCAGCTCATAGCCCTCGGGCAGGCGCTGGATGGTATCGCCATGCGACATCCACACCTGGGAGTTAAGGGTGATCTCTTTGAGCAGATCAATCTTATCGTTTACCATGTTGAGGTGGGCCCGGCCGTATTCCCGCACGTTTGAGGGCTCTACAAAGCCACCCCCCTTGTGCACCATGAGCTGGGCTCCGTAGCATACGCCCAGCACCGGCACCTTGCCCCGGTAGGGGTTCAGGTCCAGATCCGGGGCACTGCCCTGGCTCACCGAGCAGGGGCTGCCGCTCAGAATTACCCCCTTGATATCGGGCGTAAGGGCGGGCGCCGAACTGAAAGGATGGATTTCACAGTAAACATTTAGTTCGCGCACCCTACGGGCTATAAGCTGGGTATACTGCGAACCAAAATCCAGGATAAGAATTTGCTCTTGCATGCCTACAAAAATAGGATTTCGGCTGGTTTAATACCAAGTATGCCGCGCAAAGTTTGCAGCTATTCCCGAATGAGCCATTGGGCAGGGCGAGTCGAACTGCCTGTAGAGGTGCAAACCAATTTGGCACGGAGTTTGAATTTACCTCTCCAAACATCCTCCACAACTATGAAGCGATTTTTGAAACTCCCTCTGATGGCGCTGCTGATGCTGGCAGCCCTGAGTGTAACCGATGCCGCTACTGCCCAGGCGCAGGGCAAGAAGAAAGAAGCCCAGTATGCCGCTGTGGCCCATAAACAGGGCGGCCCTCCGGCCTGGGCGCCCGCCCATGGCTACCGGCGCAAAGCCGCCGCTCATGAGCATGACTACCGCCGCTGGCGCAGCAAAGAAGAAGAGTTGCGCCACAGAGAGCGGGAACTGGCCCGTCGCGAAGAAGCCCTGAAACGCAAGGAAAGAAAGCTAAAGCACGGCAAGTGGGATAAGGACAGGGAAGAGGATAGTAAATGGGGCAAGCGCTCGGATGAAGCCACCAAAAAGCGCCGGGTGTACACCCAACAGCACCCCAGCTCAGCGGAAGAAGCCCTGAAGCGCAGGCAGGAAGAGAAAAGAAGAGAGAAGGCAGAAGAGTTGCGCAAGCGCATGCCCGGCTACTGAACCGGCTGATGATACAAAGTGAAACTGCTCTTATGATGTTGGATTAGGCTGTGTCTGACGAATATCCTTTGGCCCAAAAAAGCAAATTATTTACTTAAGGCAGCAGGTCTTTTTTTCACCGTAGCTGCGGCTATGCCTCAAAAAAGAACCTTTGCCTTAAGCAAAAATTTATCTTTTTTAGACTCAAAAGCATTCATCAGACACAGCCAAGTGGAAAGTTGGTAAAAGGTTGAAAAGCGAAAAGCCCGGGCTGCTGGCCCGGGCTTTTCTTTTTGTCTGTTGCTGCGCAATGCTTACATTATTGTTCAATGGTCCAGATAACCAGGATCTGATCGGTTAGTTCCATTTCCTGAATTTCGGTCTGAGGAAAGCTGGCTTCCTGCTTCATCACCGCCATATCGGCGCGCATGTTCACCGGACCATAGGGCTGCACCCCCTGGCGGCCATACTCGATCTTGCGAATGCTGCCCAGGCGGATGTTGGCCGAGCGGGCAATCACCGCCCCTTTTTCCCGGGCATCCTGCAGGGCTTTGCGGATCAGCTCTTCCTTAACCTGCTGCTGCAACTTATCTGACAGCCCAAAGCCAAACTGAAAGGTTACCCCCTCGGGCGTACTGGCAAAGGCATTGGTAAGGCGCGTCATGCGTTTGGCATCCAGCGCAAAGGTGATCTCCAGCGTCTGGCGGGCTGTGTAGCCGTTGCGTACCATGCGATCGTTGCGCCATTCGTTGTTTTCCTGCATGTAGAACTGGCTGGTCTTGATCTCATTCGGCTTAAAGCCTGCATCCTGAATTTTCTTCAGCAGCTGTTCTACCTGCTCGCTAACCAGCTGCACGGCCCGGCCGGCCTCGGTATTGGTAGAGGCTACCTGCACCAGCACGGTGGTTTGGTCGGGCTGCACCTTCATGCGGCCGGTGCCCTGAATTTCCTAGCACCGGCGGGCTGGCGGCAGGCTGCGGAAGCGGGGGTTTGGGCCTGGAGTGCGTCGGAAATTCCCATAAGGGCCAATAAGGGGATAAGTACAACAAGGGCTTTGGTTTTCATACGGTTCGATTTGCTGTATAAACGAAAAAAGGGGGCTGAAGTAGGTATCAGCCCCATACTATCCCCACAGGCTGCAGACTTCATGCCAATTTGGGTGTACTGGTGCAGCTCCACCCCCTCTAGTTATAATTTTTTCGTTTGGGACCAGGCCTCCCGAAGGGAAATCTTTGGGTTTCGGCACAGCCAGATGGGCAGCTCATCTTCATAGGGCATGGCATAGCGGGAGCGATGCACGGCTTTCAGCTCTACTTCTTCATATACCTTATGGTGATCTTCAGGGGTACCCCCTACACTATC
>NZ_AODQ01000050.1 GCF_000348925.1 Cesiribacter andamanensis AMV16
CAACACCATGCTGCTGCTGCTGGGCAACCGCTACGGCCGCCGCGGCAAAATGTCGGCCGGTGTATCCATGAGCTACAAGGACGGCGACAAATGGACCACCCCCCAGGCTCTTGAGATCGACAATGAGTATAACTTCTCGGACCAGGCAAACTTTTACCTGGCCCAGAGCCGCAAAACCCTGCTGATGTCGGTACAGCGCGAAGATACGCGCGGCGACCGGGACCTGTATGTGAGCTTCCTGAAGGAGAACGGTACCTGGACAGAGCCCAAGAACCTGGGCGACATCATCAATACGGCCGGTACCGAGGGCAGCCCCTTTCTGGCAGCCGATGACCGCACCCTTTATTTCTCTTCCAATGGCTTTAGCGGCTATGGCGGCTCCGATATTTATGTAACCCGCCGCCTTGACGATACCTGGACCAACTGGTCGGAGCCCGAAAACCTTGGCTCCAGCATTAACTCCGAGGGCGACGACCTCTTCTTTAACATTCCCCTTAGCGGTGAGCAGGCCTACTACTCCAGAGGCGCCAACGAAGAGGATGTGGATATTTACTCGCTTGACCTGCCGGTGTTCTACAAGCCATCGCCTGTAGTGGTGATCAAGGGCAAGGTGTACAATGCCAAAACCAACGACCCCATCGGCAATGCCCGCATTATGTATGAGCGCCTGTCGGATGGGGTAGAAGTGGGCATAGCCCGCAGCGAGTCGGATGGTGCCTACCAGATCATTCTGCCCTATGGTGAGCGGTACGGGTATCTGGCCGAAGCACCAAACTACGTATCCATCAGCGCAAACATTAACCTGATCGAAGAGCAGGAATTCAAGGAGATTACCCAGGACCTGTACCTGATGCCGATTGAAGTGGGTGCCCGTATCACCATCAACAACATCTTCTTCGATTTTGACCGGGCCACCCTGCGCCCCGAGAGCTATCCGGAGCTTAACCGCCTGCTGGAGCTCATGAATGAGTACCCCAACATGCGCATTAAGATAGAAGGCCATACCGATTCTATTGGTACCGACGAGTACAACAAAGGCCTGTCTGAGCGCCGTGCTGCTGCTGTAGCCCGCTTCCTGCAGGTAAATGGCATTGCCCAGAGCCGCTTTAGCTCCGTGGGCTTAGGCGAAAGCCAGCCGGTGGCTACCAACGATACCGACGAGGGTCGTCAGCAGAACCGCCGTGTAGAATTTGAGATCATGGAAAACCCTGCCAGCGAAGGTGCCGGCTCCGACACCAACCGCTAAGGGTTGATTACCAAATAGAAAGCGGCTGCCCATAAGCAGCCGCTTTTTTTATGCGCACCGTGTGCTTTGATATCTCTAGTAGGAAAATCCTGACTGAGGCCGTGCCTGCAGGGGGTAAAAATGCCGGATCTGGAAGAAGCCCCGGCAGCCTGCTGCTAAGCCAAACGCCTAGCGGGGTTTGCTGGGCGTACGTTTGATAAGCCCAATGCCGGTAAGAAAAAAGACAAGTCCCAGCAGGGCTACTACTGCCCCTTGCCATATGCCCAGGGAAATGCCCATAAAATTTGCTCCGCCACCAATGATGGCCATCACGGCTACCAGCAAAATGACGATTCCCAGCAGGGTTAGGATGGTGCCAAACACTTGTTTGAGGTCCATATAAAAAAATAAGGTTTGCTAGTATAGCGAAGTTGTACGCCAAAGGTTACACCCCCCGGGCCATGGGGGCTGCTGCTTATGCAGAGGCAGGAGAGCAGCCAGCGGTAGCAGGGTAGCGGGGCGGGCTGTGTCTCTGCCTGCAGGCACAGGGGGGCTAGCTGGGACGCTGGCTGTCCTTTGCCACTTTGCGGGCAGGGGTAAGTACCTCACCTTTGCCCAGGTTGGCCACCTGCCGGTCTTCTTCTCTACGGTCGGGTGCCTGGCTTTTGTCCAGCTGCATGCGTTTTTGCTCTGCGGCTACTTTGCGCTCAGGTGTTAGCGATTGATCGGCCAGGCTGGCACGCTCGCCGGAGGCTACTTTATCCACTACAGAGCGTTGGGTTGATGGGGGTGTTTTATCCGTATTTTTCATACACATTTATTACTTGAGTACTCTCTACTATACGGGTTTGTGGCCGAAGGTTTGCAAAATGTTTTAGGGGATTTGCCATTTGTGAGAAGCAGCAAACCGGCGGTAACCTTACATGCCCATTTGTCTTTTTCGGAGCCGGTGTATCTTTGCCGCTGCAAAAATGCCTAACCCCAACAGCCCTGTGGCCGTAAAAGGGAAGGATTTTGATCAGATGCGTATACCTTGTAAAAAAAGAATGAATTGTATGAAAAAGAGAGTTATTACTGCCCTACTAGTATTTTTTGCTTCTGCCAGCGCCTTTGCGCAGTCTCAGATAGGCCTGCGGGTTGGCGCCAACTTTGCCACCATTCAGGACGGCCTGGACCGGCTTGAGAATATGGAGGAGCCCTGGGTGCCCCGCCTTACCCTGGGGGTAGCTACCAGCCTTGCCGTTAATGAATCTTTTGCCATTGCCCCGGAATTTAACTACAGCCAACGTGGCTATGAGGCCAGCGGTACCAATACCCTGGGCCAGGATTTTACCTATACCTACGATTACAACTTTTTTGAAGTGCCCCTGCTGGCACGCCTTTCCTTTGGCCATATTCTAAAGGGGTATGTGAACCTGGGCCCCACCTTTAGCTACCTGCTGGGTGGTAAAGAGGTACAGGAGGGTGGCCTTGGCGCCGGTGAGCGCAGCTTTGATATGGATGATGAGCGCTACAAGCGGTTTGAGCTGGGCGGCGCCCTGGGGGGTGGTATTCAGCTGGATACCGGCATTGGCAGTTTTCTAATTGATCTGCGCTACAATACCGGTTTCACCGATTTTCAGACCAGCAGTTCTTCCTCACTTTATAGCGCAGGCCTCTTTGGCCAGCAGCCTGAGAAGTACAGAACCCAGTATGTGAGCACCTCGCTTATCTTTCTGGTACCTGGCAAGCGCTAGTAGGTCCGGCACAACTAAGCAAATCTAAAAACCTATCCCCTAAACCGGATAGGTTTTTTTATGGGGCAGACCCTGGAGGCCGCTGTTGGCCGAACCCCGGCCGCCTGGCACCGTAAAGGCACAGGACACTCGCTGTTTCTGCATACAGGGCAAGTGACGTAACGCCCCGCAAATTTTTTAAAGAGCTAATCCTATATCCCGTATGAAAACGCTGATTTTTCTTTTTTAGTGATGCTTTTGGCCACAACGGCTACCCATGCACAAGCCCAGCTGGGGCTGAGAGCCGGCCTTACAGTAACCACCATATCCGATGGAGTAGCGGCCAGCAGCGCTGTGGCCGGTGATGGCGAAGAGCCCTGGAAACCGGGCCTGGTAGCCGGGATAGCCTCCAGCTTTGCTCTAAGCCAGGTAGTGGCCATAGCCCCGGAGCTTACCTACAGCCAGCGGGGCTACCGGCTGGACGGTCCTGAAAACATCGATATCCGCTACAATTACCTGGAGTTGCCGGTGCTGGGCCGCCTGCTCTTTGGCCAGAACCTGCTGAAGGGCTATGTAAACCTGGGGCCCACCGTTAGCTACCTGCTGAGCGGCAGGCGTGATGTAGCAGGCACCACAACAGGCGCCGGTACAAGCAATATGGAGTATAGGGTAAGCGATTCTGGCTTTAGCCGCTTTGAGCTGGGCGGCGCAGTAGGCGGCGGTATTCAGCTCAATACCGGTGCGGGCAGCTTTCTGATAGACCTGCGCTATACGCAGGGATTTACCGACTTTAGAAAAGAGGGATTTGATGAACCGTACCTGGAGGCTACGCCAGAAGAGTACAAGAACCGTGGAGTAAGTGTGTCGCTCATCTACCTGATTCCCGGCCTTGGACTTGGAGTAACTCCCTATTAAGCGGTTTTTAGACGCATTCTTAAAGGGATTTCCATACAAGAAGCCCTTTTTGGGCCCTAGCCGCAGCGGTCCAGAAGGCTAATACTACTATAGCCATATACAAGACTACCGGAAGGCATTACCTTCTCACTTTGAGAATAGGCTATCAAAATGGCAAGGTTCAGGGAGGGCTCGTGGCAGAGGGCTTATTTCTTAAAAGAGCTTTGTTTTCGCTGGAAAGGCATAATGTATGGGCAGTCCCTTTTTTGGCACATCTTATGCAGTAGGGCTGATAGATCCTGATAATTTTTTTAACTGATCTATTGGCTGATTTTTTCAACTTTTTCCCTAATAATCCGGGTTGGTTTCCTTCCTCCAGCCCGGGTTTTTTTTGCTCTGGCAGTTCCAAAGGGGTATGCTTCTCATGTACGAGAGGATAATGCTCCCTTTTGCGGACAGAGCATTCACAAAATGGCCTGCCCCCTTTCAAGTACTAGTAAATATGTTTTTCAGTTTTTTTAGGGAGACTGCATGCGCTTCTGTACCCCTGTCGCTCAGTAGAAAAGCAATTGGTTTTAAATAGGAATAGTGTTCGCAAACGATCCGAAGCATTGCCACAAAGGGAATGATGATAAACATGCCAATCACCCCCCAGATCATGCTGCCAACAATCAGGCTTAGAATGGTTACCAGGGGATTAAGACTAACATGACTACCGGTGATGTTAGGGGTCAGGATGTTATTTTCCACAAACTGAATGATCACAAAATAGATCAGTACCCAAAGGGTATACTGTAAGGAGTCCATGGCAACCATGGAAAAAATAAGGGGAAACAGGGCACCCATTAGGGTACCGAAATAAGGAATAAAATTAAATAGAGCGGCTATAACCCCTAACAGGATCGGATATTTTAACCCCATAATGCTAAAGGCAACGGAATGTACGATAGCCAGGATCAGGACTACCTTAAATACACCGGTCATGTATTTGATGGCAACCAGATTTAGTTCCGAAAGTATATTTTCTGCTCGGGCTGCTTCTTTATCAGGTGCCATTCGCAGCACAAATTCCCTGAACTTGTTGCGATAGTATAACATCAAAAAAACATAGACAGGCATCAGGCCTATCACGAGTAATGTTCTTGTAGTGGCCTTGAAAGCAGTTCTTAGGGCATTGTCCACCGAGGTTAGCCCGGCAACGCCTTCTTCTACCCACTCTCTGACAATACCATTTGAAACACCAAACGTATCAGAGATCCATTCCTGTGCAGCGTACAGGTTCTGGTTCATCTGCTCCCGCATGATGGGGAGATCTTCGGTAAAAACGGATATCTGAACGGAGAAAAAATGGATGATGCCTACCAGGGCTAAAAGAGCCAGAATAATGCTGATGAGGTTGGCAAGGCCTCTGTGCAGTCCTTTTTTTCCAGAAAGCTTGCGATTGGATAGAGCAGGTAGGATACAAGAACGGCTAAGGCCAGAGGAGCAAGGAATTTTCTGGACGCCAGTAAGGCATAAATGAGCACAATGAGGAAGAGTAAATAAACCGTTGCTTTTTTAACCAATTTGTATCGCCTGCCCATCTTTTTTGCTAGTGCTATACTAACAAAATAATAATACCCCCCTTTATGTTCAGATAGGGGGTCCGCGACGAAGAGTATGGGATAGCGCGGCCTGAAAAAAAAGCCGGGAGTAACTTCCAGGTTTATCCCTTCCTACTGGGGAGCCGCAGGCAGGCAGCTGTTAGTCGATCACGATTGGGTCTTTAGCAAGCTTGGGGCGCGGGCTGCCGGGTGTTTCGCCCTCTGTGCTGGCCACTACCATGGCTACGGAAGCATCGCCGGTTACGTTCACCACCGTACGGCACATGTCCAGAATACGGTCTGGGGCAATGATGAGGGCAATGCCGGCAGCGGGCACCCCTATAGCCTCCAGCACAATGATGAGCATCACCAGGCCTGCGCCCGGCACACCCGCCGAGCCGATGGAGGCCAGCGTAGCGGTAAGTACGATCATGAGCTGCTGGGGCAGCGTAAGGCCCATGCCCAGGGCCTGCGCAATAAACACCGCCGCCACACTCTGGTACAGGCTGGTGCCATCCATGTTGATGGTGGCCCCCAGGGGCAGCACAAAGGAGCTCACTTCTTCGCTTACGCCCAGCTCTTCTTCTACCTGTCGCATGGTAACGGGTAGCGTAGCGGAGCTGCTGCTGGTGGTAAAGGCCAGCAGCTGCGCCGGACGAATGCCCTGAAAGAAGCGCCCGTACTTCATGCGGGTGAAGAGCTTAAAGAGGGTAGGGTACACCACCAGCACCATTAAGGCCAGACCTCCTATCACACAGAGGGTATACATGCCCAGGGCTTTGAGCAGCTGAAAGGCCCGCTCCGGGTTGTCGCCGGCCAGCTCTACCATTAGCGAGGCCATGAGCGCAAACACGCCATAGGGCGCCAGCAGCATGATAAATTCTACAATGGTAATGATGATGTCGTTGAGGCCATCAAAAAAGCGCACCACAGGCGCTCCTTTTTCTTTGGGGATCTTCAGCAGGGCCACCCCCATGATCAGGGCAAAGAACACCACCTGCAGCATACGGGCATTATCGCCGGTAGCAGCAAAAATATTGTCAGGCACAATGTCTACGATGGGCTGTAGGGGGCTTTGGTTCTGCACCAGCTCGGCGGTGGCCTCCTTGCTGCCGGCATCGGCCTGGTAAAGCTGCATGAGCTCATCGCGGGTGGCGGTGGGCAGGATCTTGCCCGGCTGCACAATGTTGGCTATCAGCAGGCCCAGCGTTACGGCTATTACCGTAGTGCAGAGGTATACCAGTATGGTTTTGCCCCCTATGCGGGAAAGTTTGGAGATATCGCCCAGGTTGGCTACCCCTACAATGAGCGAAGCCACCACCAGGGGCACGGCAATCATCTTAAGGGCGTTGATGAAAATAGTGCCGATGGGCTTAATCCAGTTGCTGGTAAAGGCGGGGTCCCAGCCAAACTGTATGCTCAACCAACCAAAAATAAGACCAAGAACAAGACCTAAAACAATCTGAATGTGCAGGGGTATCCGCTTCATAAACGCAATCAAAACCTAAATATACACAAATCTTTGAGCCTTCCCTTACAGGCGGGCAGTGCGCTGCAGCAGACAGGCATCGGCCAGTACCAGGGCGGCCATGGCTTCTACTATGGGCACGGCCCGGGGCACTACGCAGGGGTCGTGCCGGCCCCGGCCGCTTACTGTTACCGCCTGGCCGGCCTCATTCACACTATCCTGATCCTGCATGATGGTAGCTACCGGCTTAAAGGCTACACGGAAATAGATATCCTCGCCATTGCTGATACCCCCCTGTATACCCCCGCTCTGATTGGTGCGGGTGCGTACCTGCCCCTTGTCATCGGTATAAAAAAGATCGTTGTGCTGGCTGCCCCGCTGGCGAATGCCGGCAAAGCCGCTACCGTATTCAAAGCCCTTTACGGCATTGATGCCCAGCATGGCAGCGCCCAGCTGGGCATGCAGCTTGCCAAAGGCGGGCTCGCCCAGGCCGGCAGGTGCTCCGGTAATTACGGCACTCACAATGCCGCCTACGGTATCGCGCTCCTTGCGGATGGTGTCAATATAGTTGGCCATGCGCTGGGCCATGGCAGGCTCGGGGCAGCGTACGGGATTGGTATCGGTGAGGCTAAGGTCCAGCTGCTGGTAGGGAATCTCCAGCTCCAGCTCACCCACGGCACTTACCCAGGCCTGCACCCCTATGCCCCAGTGCTGCAGGAGCTGCTTGGCTACGGCGCCGGCAGCCACACGGGCGGCTGTTTCGCGGGCGCTGCTGCGGCCGCCTCCGCGGTAGTCCCGATGCCCCCATTTAGCCTGGTAGGTATAGTCGGCATGGGAGGGGCGGTAGCTGGTGGCAATGTGGCTGTAGTCTTTGCTGCGCTGATCCTGGTTGCGGATGAGCAGCGCCAGGGGCTGGCCGGTGGTTTTGCCGTCAAACAGGCCGGAGAGGATCTCTACCCGGTCGGCCTCCTGGCGCTGGGTGGTGAGGTGGCTCTGGCCCGGGCGGCGGCGGTCCAGTTCCTGCTGAATGGGGGCCTCCTCCAGGGGCAGGCCGGACGGGCAGCCGTCTATGACCACCCCAATGGCAGGGCCATGCGATTCACCAAACGTACTGATCCGAAAAAGGCTTCCAAATGAATTTCCCATCTTATTTGCGCACAAGCAGGTACACTACCACGGCGAACATAAGGAAAATTAGCCCATTCACCAACCAGCGCAGGCTGCTGAGGCCCGTTAAAGAGTCCAGATCGTTGCTGGTGGCGTTCATTTTGTCGTAGAAAGCGCCGGGATCGGTAGCCATGATCGATTCATTCTTGCGGCTGGCGCCAATGGCTGCCACCCGTACGGTAGGGCGCAGGGTATCATAGCGTGCGGTGCGGGGATTAAAATAGATCCATCGAAAATAATCCCTGAGGGCATACTCGCCCGGCTCATTGGGGATGGCGTAGTAGCTGAACTGCTTTACCCCTATTACGGTATTGCCTGTTTTGCGCGTATTGATGGATTCATTGGGCTCATAAATGGTGAGGTTGCGCGACTGCTCTACCTGCGGGGCGGTGATGGCAGCAATATTGCCCTGGCCCACAATGCTCATGTTGTAGCTAAAGCTTTCGCCGGTTTGCACCTCTTTGCTGCTAACCGTTTCTTTGAGCTGGTAATCGCCTACGGCCAGCTGTTCCTTAAGGGGGTGCGGGGGCAGGTCTTTTACGCGTACTTCCAGCGGCTGGGAGGAGAATGTTTTATACGACTCCTGCCGGGAGGGACCAAAAAAGGAGCGGCGCTGGGCCAGCTTGTATTTGATCATCTGCAGCTCCAGGCCCGGGAATTTTACCGGCTCAACATTCAGGGGGTAGTAGCGGGCCTGGTAGAGCTTGTATTGGCCGTAGCGCTCGCCCTCCATTACCACATCCTGGCGCTTTACCTCGTAGATCTGAAAATTTTCTTCCCAGCAGTTTTCGGGCTTCAGCTGCTGGATAATTTTGGTGAGCTGATTGTTGAGGTCGTAAAAGGCAAAGACCTGCGGGTCTTTTTCGGGGATGTAAAAGGCAACCGTAATGGTAAAGCCTTCCCCAACAAACACTTCTTTTTTATCGACGGTTACGCCCAAAAATGCGTTATCTTCTACCTCCCGGTAGTCTATAGTTTCATCTTCCTCTACGCCAAACAAGTCATCGAACAGGCTGCGGCCGGGCCGGTTTGGCTGCCGGGCGTTGGGCTGGCGGGGCGGCCCTACGGTAAGGGTGGTACCGTCCGAATCTACATACTCCCCATTTACCTTAATGCGAAAGGGCCGCAGGCGAAAGCTACCCTGCTCCCGCGGCAGGTAAGATTGTACCAGGCGCATTTCGCGGCTCATGCGGCCGTTGACCCATTGGGTGGAGCTGGAGGTAGAGGTGCCTGCCCGATCAAAACCCGGCACATCCGGAAAGGCGCTGTACGACTCCAGCTCGGCATTGCGAAGGACAAGCGAAATGGTAAAAGGCTCGTTGAGCGCCAGTTGGTTAGTGCCCAGTTCTATGGCAATTTCCTGTGCAGAGGCCAGGCCACAAAACAGTAAAAAAAAGTTAATCAGCAAATATGACTTTTTGGGCATCTTTACGTTATTCTTGAAACGGCTATGCATACGATTGCATTGCAAACTATTATATAATCTAACTTGATTTTAACGGGTTTATTTTATATATTTTGCATCAGAATTTCTGGCCATTTTGTGTAATTTTTTAACCTAAATGGATAAACAAACATGCTGGAGTACTTCAAAACAATTCTAAGCAAGGTAAGCTTTAGCCGGGAGTTGTTTGAAAGGGAATTGAGGAAAGCAATTGCCTCGCTGGTACCCAAAGAAGTAGAACAACTTCGGGATTGGTGCTACACCAAGTATCGGGACCTATACGGAGAGGTGCTCAACCGCTGCTTCGTAGGGTTTGCCGCGTAAACGATCTGTGCTCAAAGAACTGCCCTTCCACTACCCCTGGAAGGGCTTATTTTTTTACAAAGCTAATGTTGCGCCGCAGGCCCTCCAGCTTGGTGCGCTTAACTGCAGATTTACGAAATAATTTGCTAAACACCTCTTCGCTAATCTCTTCCCACTCCTTTTTTTGCATGTGTTGCAGGTCGGGGTGCGGATCGAACAGCGGCTCCTGGTGCGGGCGGGAAAAGCGGTTCCAGGGGCAAACATCCTGGCAAATATCACAGCCAAAGATCCAGTCCTCAAACTTGCCCGCCACCTCCTGGGGGATCTCCTCCTTAAGCTCTATGGTAAAGTAGCTGATGCAGCGGCTGCCATCTACCACGCCCGGCTGCACAATGGCATCGGTAGGGCAGGCATCCAGGCAGCGGGTGCAGCTGCCGCAAAAGTCTTTGGCCAGGGGCACATCCGGCTCCAAGGCCAGGTCCAGCACCAGCTCACTCAGAAAAAAGAAGCTGCCCATCTGCTTAGTGAGCAGCAGGCTATTTTTGCCCAGCCAGCCCAGGCCGGCCCGCTGGGCCCACTGCCGCTCCAATAGGGGGGCCGAGTCTACAAAGGCCCGCCCCTCTACAGCCCCCACCTCCTGCTGCAGCCAGTCCATGAGCTCCCGCAGCCTGGCTTTGATCACATGGTGGTAGTCCTGTCCGTAGGCATATTTGGCAATCTTGTATCCGGTCCGTTCCGTTAGATCTTCTTTTGGAAAATAAGAATAGCCCAGCACCACTACGGATTTTGCGCCGGGGACCAGCTTGCGCGGGTCCAGCCGCAGATCGAAGTGGTTGGCCATATAGCCCATTTGCCCGTGCATGTTGGCTTTGAGCCAGGCCTCCAGACGGGGGGCTTCCGCTTCCAGATAGGCCGCTTTGGCTACGCCGCAAAAGGAAAAGCCCAGCTCCAGGGCTTTCTGCTTGAGCAGCTGGGTATGGGTACGGACTTGGGTGGGTGTCATGGCCATTGGCAAAGGTAACAAAAAGCCGGCGGCCAATGGTTCGGATTGGGTAGGGGATTGGCAGAAGGAGGGGAAGATTCCGGGAAGCAGCTAGTATAGCTACTGGTGGTAGTGGCCTCTGCCCGGAGCTACTAAAAGGCACACGCGCGGATGTTTGCGCCAGCGGACAATCACGCCACACAAAGTTTAAGCAACTAATACTCTAAATCGCTTTACGACAGCCTGCCCCTACCCATCATTCCCGAATGGTAAACACCCGGGAAATATTGAAGCCGAAGTGGATATCGCCGTCCAGCCAGTTGCCGGTGGTTTGGGTGATAAAGCCCCGCTCGATCATGGCGGTGGAGTTGGTAAAGTGCAGCTGAAACACATGGCCCCCCGTTTCGATATCGAAGCCCAGCGAAAACGAATTGCGGTAGAGGGGTTCCAGCTGGTCGGGGAGCACATAGAAATACTCGGCGTTGAGGGCCACCCGCTTGCTTAATTTCTGGCGCAGGGCCGCTCCCATTACCAGCACATCGTGGGCCTGCTGCTCTGTGGGAATCAGGTTGCGGTGCACCAGTGTAGGCATCAGCTGCAGCGAAAAGCTTTCCGAAAATTTACGCCCCAGTATAAGCTGGTGGGTGTAGGAGAGGCGGGAGGAAAAGTAGTTTTCCCGCTCGGGCTCGGCCCATTTTAAGGTTTCCAAGGCAATGGTAGAGACCAGCGCTGCCGAAAGGGGCATGCTGCGGGCGCCACTGCTCTGGCGTAAAAATTTCCATTTGGCAAAGCCATCGTAGGTCTTGCCTACCGAGCTGCGGCCCAGGCCTATCATCAGCCAGTCGGTAATTCCATAATCGGCCCCAATGCGGATGGTGGCATTATCGAGCCCCCAGAGGTTATAGGCCCCGCTGTTGAGGTAGCCAAAGCGGTGCGAGATGCGCACATCCAGCACTCCGCCGGCCGTATTCTCAAACGAGTGGCCGTTGATCACCCGCGTGCTTTTAAAGCCAGCCGTTGCATAAACGGTTTCTTCAGGGGTTTCTTCTTCAATGAGGGAAAGCAGATCGTCCTGGGCCTGCGCCTGGCCGGCAAAAAGGCAGATCAGGAGCAGGCTCACCCCAGGGAGGCCTGCCCCAGGTTGGCCTGCCCCAGGGAGGCCCAACCCCTTTATCCAAGACCAAATCGGGATATGCATGGGTAAGATGTTAGTTGGTAAGGGGTTGGTAGGCCATGTCTACCTTTACCTGAATTTCTTCGGCAATATTCTTGCGCACCAGGGCCGGAATCTGGATGTTGTAGTCGGAGGGAAGCACGGTAAACTCGGCTTTTCCATGCGGGATACCCCCTTTTACAATAATGGTTCCCTGGGTGCGCAGGGGTTTGGTAACTCCTTTTATGGTCAGCTCCCCTTCTATTGCTACCGGATAGGTACCGTCGGTGCCAAAATCCACACTGGCCAGGTTCAGGATCTTTCCCTTAAATTGCGCCTTGGGGTGTTTGGTAGATTCTACATAGTTTTCGTTGAAGTGCTCCTGCATCAGGGCCTTTTTGAACTCAAAGGCCCGCATAAGCACGGCAAACTCCAGCTGGCCGCTTTGGGCATCCAGCACACTGGCTACTTTGCGGTTGTGGGCGTCAATATCTTCCACATCGGTATGGCTAAAGAAGGAGATATAGCCATCACGGGTAAAGAATTTGCCCTGCGCCTGTGCCGAGGTCCAAAGGCCTATCAGCAGGATTGACAGAATGAGTGCTTTTTTCATAGGGTCTACTGTTTATTTTTCTTCTTCCAAGATGACCGAACGCACCAGCACCACATCCATGAGCTTGCCGGTACAAATGCCTTTGAAGGTGAGCTGATCGCCCGGCTGATAGCGGCTCAGTTTTGCGCCTTCGCCGGGCAGCAGCTCGCTGCTAACGGCTGCCATGGGGTTTCCCGTTTCCAGCATCAGCATATAGGTGCCATCTTGGGCCTGCGCATATTCCCGCAGCTGACCGTTTACCTGCAGCAGCTTATCCAGGTACTTGGCATTGGCAGCGGCCTCATCGGTCTCATACTCCTGCAACAGCTCCAGCGCCGAGAGGGCGTAGGCTGGGGCTTCGTTGCTGGTGTTGCGGTGTGGCTTGTTGTATTGCAGGTAGGCAACCGCTGCTGCCGCCAGCAGCAGAATGGCACCCAGAAATAGCAGTGTTTTCTTCATGGCGCTTGTTAGTTTTCGGGCGCTCCGGCACGCAGCCAGGCATCCAGTTGGCTAATCTCGCAGGCAGAGAGCGGACCGCTGGGGGGCATGCTCTTTTCCACAATCACTTTTTGACGGATCAGTCCATTATCGGCTACCTGTTTCACACCCGCATAGGTAGTAAGGTTGGCTCTGCCGGTGCCGGCCACATGGCAGCCACTCAGGGCACAGTTGGTGGTGATGAGCTGGCGTATGTTAGCCGTATAAGTTATAGCCTCGGTCTGGCAGTTGGGATCAAGGGGGTAGAGCTCCTCCTCGGTGTGGTAGGCACAGCCGGCCCATACCCAAAGCCCGGCCAGCACAGGCAGAATGCGGGACAGAAAACAAGCAAGACTAGGTAAAGGCTGCATAATGGGGCGTTTGCCCCTCTACGAAGAAACAGGCCTGTTTGGCTGCGTGGTTCAGGGAAAAAAGGGTTGGCTCTCTGCCCGGGGGGCAAACCGTTCAAATCCTTAAGAAGCAAACACCGCCACGGCAGCCTTTATTCCCCATTTCCGGATAGAAAAAGGTGGCACAGGCACAGAAGATTTCCTAACTTCGTTGCTTCATGTATAATGATCAGATTATGGCAGTGAACCTGCAGGCGATAAAAGACGAGATTCTTCAGTTTACAGCGGCTACCGAAGAAGAGCTGGAGCAGTTCAGGCGGCGCTTTATAGGCCGCACCAACATTATTGCGGCCCTTTTTGCCGAGATGAAAAACCTGCCGGCCGAGGAGCGCAAGGGGTATGGCCAGCAGATCAATGAGCTGAAGGATGCCGCCACCGAAAAATTTCAGGCGCTCATCAGCGCGCTGGAGGCCAACGGGCAGCAACAGCATGAGGCGCACCCGGACCTGACGCTGCCCCCCCGCCCCGATGCGCTGGGCGGCATTCACCCCATTACGGCCACCCGCCAGCAGATCATCCGCATCTTTGAGCGCATTGGTTTTAATGTATCCGAAGGACCCGAGATTGAGGATGACTGGCACAATTTTTCGGCCCTGAACTTTCCCGAAAACCACCCGGCCCGGGAAATGCAGGATACCTTCTTTATTGAGCGCAAGCCCGATATTGCTCTGCGTACCCATACCTCCTCGGTACAGGTGCGGGTCATGGAAAGCCAGAAGCCGCCCATCCGCACCCTATCACCCGGCAGGGTGTACCGTAACGAGGCCATTTCGGCCCGGGCGCACTGCGTGTTTCATCAGGTAGAAGGCCTGTTTATTGATAAGGGGGTAAGCTTTGCCGACCTTAAGCAAACGCTTTACTACTTTGCCAAAGAGATGTTTGGTGCCGATACCAGGGTGCGCTTTCGGCCCTCGTTCTTCCCGTTTACCGAGCCCAGTGCCGAGATGGACATCAGCTGCCTGATCTGCGGAGGCGAGGGCTGCAATGTGTGCAAACACTCCGGCTGGGTGGAGATTCTGGGCTCGGGCATGGTAGACCCGGCCGTGCTGCAAAACTGTGGCATCGACCCCCAGGTGTACAACGGCTTTGCCTTTGGCATGGGCATTGAGCGCATTACCATGCTCAAGTACGGAATTCGGGACCTGCGCCTGTTTACGGAAAATGATGTGCGTTTTCTGCGCCAGTTCCGCTCGCTGATCTAAGCCTGTTTTTACCCCCTGTGCCCGGCCCTGTTCGGGCACAGCTGTTTTTGCGAAAAACTACGTATTGTCGATATAGAGAACCGATTTTTTATGCTGTTGAAAAACGTTAAAACGGTGGGCATCGTAGGCGCCGGCACTATGGGGCTGGGCATTGCCCAGGTATGCGCCCAGGCAGGCTACACCACCCTGCTGTTTGATGCCCGCCAGGAAGCCGTAGCGGCTGCCATGCGCCAGATTGAGCTAAACCTGGACAAGGGCATCAAGCTGAAAAAGCTTACCCGCAAGCAAAAAGAAAAGGCACTGGAGCGCCTGGAGCCGGTAAGCCACCTCAAAAATATGAAGGCCGACCTGATCATTGAGGCCGTGGTGGAGCGCCTGGAGGTAAAGCACCAGATCTTTGAAACGCTGGAAAAGAACAATACCCCCCAGACTATCCTGGCCACCAACACCTCTTCCATCCCCATTACCCAGATTGCCGCTCACCTGAAGCATCCCGAGCGGGTGGTGGGCATGCACTTTTTTAACCCGGCCCACATCATGAAGCTGGTAGAGATTATTGCCGGCGCTGCCACTAGCGAGCAGGTGGTAAAAACCAGCAAGGGCTTTGCCGAAAAGCTGGGCAAAACAGCCATTATTGCCAAAGACTCGCCGGGCTTTATCGTAAACCGGGTGGCCCGCCATTACTATGTGGAGAGCCTGCTGCTGGCCGAGGAGGGCCTGGCGGGTTTTTCCGAGATTGATGACCTGCTGGAGGCCAGCGGCTTTAAAATGGGACCCTTTCGCCTAATGGACCTCATAGGGGTAGACACTAACTTTTCGGTGACCACCTCCATGTACGAGGCCTTCTGGCAGGCACCCAAGTTCAGGCCCAGCCGTATACAGCAGCAAAAGGTTGATGCCGGCCATTGGGGCCGCAAGAGCGGCCGCGGCTTTTACAGCTATGAAAAAAAGGATGAATAAGGGGTTAGCCCTGTTGCTTGCCCTGATGGCCATGCTGTTTACCGCCTGCGATGAGGAAGAACCGCAGGGCAGCATTCCCTATGTGCCGGTCTATATAGAAATCAACCTGGATGACCTGCGCTACCAGAACCTGAACTCCGGCGGCTGGGTGTACCTGGAGGGGGGTATCCGGGGCATTGTACTCATCAAGGAGAGTGATAGCCGCTACCTGGCCTTTGAGCGCACCTGCACCTACCAGCCGCAGGAGGAGTGTGCCCGGGTAGAGATGCACCCTACCGGCATTTACCTGCACGATGAGAGCTGCTGCGGATCGCAGTTCGACCGCCGGGGCCAGGTGCTGAAGGGACCGGCCAGCCAGCCGCTGCGGCAGTATGCCACTGCCCGTAATGGGGTATACCTGATCATCAGCAATTAAGCCGCTGGCGCTGCTGTGTGCAACCCCTTCTGCATCAGATGAGTATACCTGATCAGGACCAACATTTTTTAGTCATGACCAAGAACCACGGAAACCAGATCAAAAACGACAAGCAGTACGAAGCCCTGCGCCGAGAGGGAAACAGCAAGGAAAAATCGGCCCGCATTGCCAATTCCGATGCACATCAGACCGGCAAAAAGGGCGGTAGCAGCAGTCGCTACGAAGATCGCACCCGGGAGGATCTTTACCAGAAAGCCAAAGAAGTAGGGATAGAAGGTCGCTCTAAAATGAACAAATCTGAGCTGATCAATGCCCTTCGGAATCACTAAAACCAGAAAATCCCCGCTGCTATACCAGTAACGGGGATTTTCATTTCCTGCCACAGACCAGTTACTGTCTAGTGCCGGCTTACACCAGCAGCTTGGTAAGGGTTTTGCGGGCGGGGGGTATCACCCGGCGCTCAAATACCTCAGGCCAGGGGTTGCGCTTGTTGTCGTTGGTCATCAGCTCCATTTCCTGCAGGCAAAGGGTAGGGATGGTTCTGCGGCCAAATTTAAGCTCCCGCATTTCGCCATCGATCAGGTGCTTGGCTTTTGTGGGGGTCACCTCAAAAAACATGCTGATGGTCTCCAGCCCGCTGAGCAGAATCACCCGGGGGTTGGCCAGAGCAATTTCGGCCTCCAGCCAGGGCATGCTTTTCTCGCCCCATTCTTTAAAGTTAAATTCATCGGGCGCTACCTTGTAGTTGCCCAGCTGGTTGTACTTGATCACATCCTTGCTGCTGAACAGGTAGAGCTTTATAAGGCTGGTGATCCAGCAATGGCTGCGGTCTATGCCCAGGCGGGCCAGCACCTCATTCAGGTACAGGCCACCGCCGGCACTTTTCACTTCTTTGCCATCAAAATATTGTTCGCTTGAATAGGGGATGGAGGTGCTGTAGAGAGGTACTTCTTTTTGATCGCCTACCTCATAGGTTTTGGCTGTAGGATGAAAGCCTACCACCATGGCTCCTTCAGTGGCCGTTTCTACCGGCACCACTACCTCCACAGGATTGCCCCACAGAAAGGAGCGCTCGGCCGGATAGCCAATACTTTGCTTGTACTGGCGGTAACATTTCTTTTGATAGCCCTGAATTTCCATATGCGAACCTGCTTAAGCCCTACATCACCTCTGGAGCCGGTGGCTAATGCCTATCGGGAGGAGCGGCTGGCAGAAAGACAGGCTGAAAACAAAAGACGGGCCTTAGACTTACAGCAGACGCTCAATGATGCTGTCAACTGTATAACCCTCGGCATCTGCTTTAAAGTTCCGGACAAGGCGATGTCGTAAAATGGGTTTAGCCACTGCCTGAACATCCTCAATATCAGGCGAGTACTTGCCGTTGAGCAGGGCATTGCATTTGGCGCCTAACACCAGGTTTTGCGAGGCGCGGGGGCCTGCTCCCCATTCCAGGTACTGGTTGGCCAGGTCATGGGCGCCCTGGCGGCCGGGGCGTGTCTTGTGCACCAGCTGTACGGCATATTCCACTACATTGTCGGCAATGGGTACCTGCCGCACCAGGTGCTGGTAAAAGAGAATCTCCTCGGCCGTAAGCACCTGCTCTACGCGGGCCTGCTGGTCGGTGGTAGTGCTTTTTACAATTTCAACCTCAGACTGGTAAGAGGGGTAATCCAGCAGTACGTTGAACATAAAACGGTCCAGCTGGGCTTCCGGCAGGGGGTAGGTTCCTTCCTGCTCAATAGGGTTCTGGGTGGCCAGCACAAAGAAGGGACGCTCCAGACGATATTCTTGCCCGGCTATTGTTACCGAGTACTCCTGCATACTTTCCAGCAGGGCCGCCTGGGTTTTAGGTGGGGTACGGTTGATCTCGTCGGCCAGGATGATGTTGGCAAATACAGGCCCCTTGATAAATTTAAAGTTGCGATCCTTATCCAGGGTCTCGGAGCCCAGGATATCGGAAGGCATCAGGTCGGGGGTGAACTGGATACGGTTGTAGCTGAGGTGAAGCGTAGCGGCCAGGGTCTGGATCAGGCGGGTCTTGGCCAGGCCCGGCACCCCGATCAGCAGGCTGTGGCCCTGGCAAAAAATAGAGGTGAGCAGCAGACGTACCACCTCATCCTGGCCAATGATCACTTTTTGAACTTCCTTTTGCAGACGGCGATAGGCCGCATGCAGGCTATCGGCTGCCTCTACCTCAGATGCAAAGCGTTTCTCCATGTTGTGGTATTGAGTACGAAGTAGTGAGTAGTAAGTACAAGGTAGGAAGACGGGCTAATCAAACCAGCTTATCTCAATACCCACTACTTACTACTCAATACTAATTAGTGATGTTACAAAATTCGTAGTCCGGATCAATATCAATAAACACTTCCTTTACGGCATCTTCAAACCAGCGGGCCACAATGCGGCCTTTCTTTTCGTTTAACGCAGCGGCCTGTATTTTCTGATAATCATCCTTGAGGTTAGCCTCATGCGGGCTAATTTTTGACTGGTAGTACACAATACGCACCGCCGATTTGCCATCGGTGGTCCGGTAAGGAATGGGCTTGGTGATGTTGCCGACCTTCATGGTATCAATCACAAAGTAGAGCGAGGGGTCAATGTCTTCTACCGAAATGCGCTGAGAACCGCTTCCATCCACAAAATAACCACCGCTGGATTGGGTCACCTTATCTTCTGAATACTCCTTGGCGGCCTTGGCAAAGGAGATCTTGCCCGAGCGAATGACCGTACGCAGGCTGTCCAGGTATCTTTCAGCTTCCTGTATGTCGGTCTCGCTGGAAGAGGGCTTCATGAGAATGTGGCGGCTGTTATAGGTATTGCCCCGGCGCTCGATGAGTTGGATCATGTGAAAGCCAAACTCGGTCTCTACCGGCTGCGAGATCTCGCCCGGCTTCAGGCGCAGGGCCGTGGCCTCAAACTGAGGAGCCAGCTCGCCGCGTTTCCAGAAGCCCAGCTCGCCCCCGTTGGCTGCTGAGCCGGGGTCTTCGGAATATTCCTTGGCAAGGGCCTGAAAGGTAACTTCTCCGCTCAGAATGCGCTGGCGCATGTCGCTGAGCTGCTGGCGCACTTTATCCTTTTGCTCTTTGCTTACCACGGGCAGCTTAACAATATGGCCTACGGTTACTTCGGTAGAGAAGTAGGGAAGGCTATCGGCAGGGATGGTATTGAAGAAGCGGCGCACTTCGGCTGGCGTTACGCTCACATTTTCGGTAATGTGATCTTCCATGCGGGCCACAATCAGCTGCTCCCGCATGCGGCCCCGCAGCTCGGCCTTAAACTGGCTGATGGGCTTGTTGTAGTAGCGCTCTATTTCTTCTTCGCCCCCCAGCTGCGCCACCATGTACTGCATGCGGCGGTCCAGCTCCCGGCTTACCTCGGCATCAGTTACGGTAATGGAGTCAATTTCGGCCTTGGCCAGCATCAGCTTGTTCTGCACCAGGTTGCGCAGCACCTCGCATTTGCTTACCGAGCCAAACTGGCCCCGCGACTGAATGTCCAGGTAAGCCAGTTCCAGTTCAGATTTTAGGGCAATGTAATTATCTACCTTAGCTATGATCTTATCCACTGCCTGGCGGTTGGCAGACTGTGCCTGCACGGCCTGAGTGCCCAGGCAGCCTAGCAGCAGGAGCAGGCCGCAGAGGCTATTTTTCATACACTTCAAAAGCATTGTTCTTGCGTGCGTTTTCATAAAGTTCTTCTTCCAGCCGGGAGGCTAATTCGGTTTTCCGTTTGTTAACGATTATCGTTTCTATCTGATCCCGAACAAACTCCAGGGGAGAGATTTCGTCGGTAATTTTATAGTCCTGTATGTTGAGCAGGTAAATATACTCTTCATCGGCGCTTTCTGCATACTTATTATTCTTTAACCACTGCACTTTATTGGGAATTCCTGACAGGGGGGTGTTCATAATAAGTTCATCGAAGTTGATCCAGACCCCATCATCCAGCATATAATCGGTAGCAAAGCGGTAGGCATAGGATTTTACCTTTTCCCGATCGCCGGCATCGCGCAGGCGCATAAAGTCCCGGATACTGCCCAGTTTAGGCGCATTCTTGGGCACTTTTACATACAGGCCGCGGATGATGTTCTGCTTCAGCTGAAAGTTATCCTTGTTCTGATCATAGTAGCTGCGTACCTCCTGCTCGGAGATGGCCCGGTCCAGGTTTTTGGTGACATACTGCTTTTCGTATTCATAGATCAGCAGCGAGGCGCGGTAGTCCTGTACCTTGCGCTCCAGCTCCTGCTGATCCAGATCTACCTTTTTGGCCGCTTCGGTAATGAGCAGCTGCTTGCGCACCCAGCTGCGAATGTAGCGCTCGGCCATGCGGGCGCTATCTTCGGTACTGGCGTTCTGGGGCAGCAGATCGGCCAGATCTTTGGCGTAGAGGTACTGCTCGTGTACCCGGGCTACTACCTGCTGGCCGGCATCGGCCTCTTTACGGGGCTGAAAGAAATCACATCCCCCCAGCAGCAGCAGGCTGCCCAGCAAGAGGTTGCCCCGCAAGAGGTTGCCCCGCAAAGGGTTGCCCCGCAGAAAATATAGGAATTTGTTCAATTTTTTTGCCTTTCCAGCAGGTTATCCAACTCCTTTTTGTTCACACGCACCTCATAAGTATCGCGCAGGCGCGCCACCCATTGCTGCTCCAGGTAGTGCTGGTAGTCTGTAATGGCCTGGCCCCGGGCCTGGTCAAGCGTTTTGGGGCCGGGGGGTACTACTTCCTGCACCACTACCAGGTACTGGCGGCCATCCTGCGCCAGGCGGTAGCGGCCGGGCTGCCAGCGAATGGCATCCACCACCGGATGATCGCCCCGCTCAAAGGGACCGCTGATCACCTGCAGGTTTAGCGGCTCCCGCGCATTGAAGCGTTGCTCCAGGGCAAGGGGGGAGCTGCTCAGCAGGCTAAGGCTAACGGGCTGCTTCTTTGCAGGCTGTGTTAGCTTGTAACGGCTGGCTTCAAAGCCGGACTCCTGCAGATGAGAACGAAACAGGGCAGCCGTTTCTTGTGGGGCTTCTATCTGTAGCTGCAGGTCCTGGCGCTGCAGCATGGAAGCCATGAGCATGCCCAGCTCCCGGCGGCTTTGGGGGGTAAGCGCGCCTTTTTCGGCTACGGGTTCGGCCAGGGTTTTGCTGGCAACGCGGTAAGGGGGTGAGGCCAGCAGGGTTTCGGCCTGCTGCAGGATGGTTTCGTTGGCGGCATTTAGCACAAGGCCCTCTATACGCTCCTGCCACTGGTAGTTTTGCTGGTGCTGGGCAAAGAACTGCTGCAGGCCGGTGGTATCTTCCAGGGCTTTGGCCCATACATTTTCTTCCATCAGCTGAAAGAGCAGTATGCCATCGTGGTACTCCTGTACCAGCATGCGGTAATCTTCATATTTTTCTTCCAGATGGGCTTCTTCGTAGGCAATGATCTCTTCCTTTTGCCAGTCCTGATACAGGCGATTCAGCAGGGTTTCTGGGGCGGCTGCCTGGCGGTTGTAGGGGTGCTCGCTCAGCCAGGCCACAAAATCACCGGTGGTATAGCTGCTATCGGCCAGCGAAAAGAGCAGCTGGCTGGCTACTTCCGGGGCTGGCTGGTAGTTCCAGCTACCTTGCAGCAGGCTGGAATCGGCCTGTTGCAGCAGGGCCTGTAGGGCAGCTTTGTTTTCGCTAAAGCCATTTTCCTTCTTCAGGCGGGCAATCAGGGCTTCTTCCTGCAGCTGTGAGCGGCTATCGCGGCTTACGCGGGCCTCTAGCTCATCCCGGATATCATCCAGGGGGGGCAGGCCTTCGCGCTCCAGCAGTTTAATGATGTGCCAGCCATAGGGGGTCTGTACCGGCGGGGCAATGCTGCCTTTTTCTTTAAGGGTGAAGGCTACTTTTTCAAACTCGGGGATCATCTGGCCGGTAGAGAAGGGCTGCAGTTCTCCTCCTTTGGGGGCGGTGGAACGGTCTTCGGAAAACTGGCGCACCAGTGCCTCCCAGGATTCGCCCTGCTGCAGCTGCTGATAGAGGGCATCTACGCGGGCTTTTGCTGCTGCCTGCTCCTCGGCGCTCATCTCGGGCTGGGTGCGCACCATCAGGTGGGCCACCTTGATCTTGCCCTGTGAGGGGCGCTTGTCATGCACCTTCAGCACATGGTAGCCAAAGCGGGTACGCACCGGCGCCGACACAGCCCCCACAGGGGTGGTATAGGCAGTATTCTCAAAGGGGTATACCATTTGCAGGGCGGTAAAATAGCCCAGGTTGCCCCGGTTGCTCTGGGCGGAGGGATCATCGGAAAAGCGGCGGGCCAGATCGCCAAAATCGGCACCCTGCTGAGCGCGCTGGCGCATGTCCTGCGCTTTCTGGTAGGCGGCCAGGGTATCGGCCGGGGCGGCGCCGGGATTAACAGCGATGAGGATGTGCGAGGCGTTGATTTCAGTGGCCATGCGCTGGTAGGCTTCGTTTACCAGCTGCTCGGTTACACTGCTCTCGGTGAGGTAGGGGCGCGCCAGCTGCTTTTTGTAGCTGTCCAGCTCTTCCTGGAAGGAGGCCTGCTGGTGCAGCCCTTTTTCGCGGGCTTCCCGTACTTTTAGCTTAAAGTTGATGTAGAGATCCAGGTACTGGCGCAGGTCTTCGGTGGGCTGCAGGGTAGTATCCCGGCTGATGTTGTTCTTGTTGTACACATACAGGAATTCCCGCTCGCTTACCGGCTCACCGGCTATGGAAAAAAGAGTGGGGGTAGTGGTAGCGTTGTCTGCAGAAGGTTGCTGCGATTTGCAGGCAGCAAGCAGTAAACAACAAAGGGCCAGCCAGTAAGTATTTTTCATGCAGTTTAGAAGCCTATCGCGCTCAAAATCAACCGCAAGTTTAACGAAAAAACACTAGAGAACCATATAGGCCTATGAATGAAAAAAGCCCGAAAACGGGCAAAGAAAAAGCAGGCTGAGAAAAAAAGAGGAGTATTAGGCGTTTACCACCGGCATTTTCTTCACCATGCGGCATACATTAAGGCTGTTGGTGGTCTTAAACTCTACATCATCCATAATGCGGCGCACCAGCATAAGGCCAAGGCCCCCTTTGCGGCGGCTTTTGATCAGGTCGTCAAGTTTTGGCTCCTGGTAATTGCTGAAATCAAAACCGTGGTCTTTAAAATCGATCACTTCAAATACAATGGTGTTTTTGCGCACCAGAATGTTGAGCACAATGCACTCTTCCGATAAATGATTTTCTTTATCGGCATGCACGATCAGGTTGGCGCACACCTCATCTACGGCTAGCACCAACATGTTCAGATCAATGTCTGATATGATGTATTGCCCCAGTGTATCGTCTACAAACGACCGAATGGTCTTTAGTTTAGACTTGCAACAGGGCACCTTTATACTATATTTCATTGCTCACCCGAATAAGGGCCTCTTCTTTGGTCTTGACAATGGTCAGTAGCTGGTCGAGGCCCAGTATTTCAAAAACCCCAGCGACCCGATCGCTGAGTCCAAACAACACAAACCTGGAATCACTATTTTCAAAATCCTGGATGTAGGACATAAACACACCCAGGCCGGCAGAGGAAATGTATTCAAGTTGATTACAATCGATCAGAACCCGTTTTTGCCCTAAAGACAAGGCTTCACTGATCGCCTTATCCAGATAGATCGAGGAGGCAGCATCCACATCACCTTCCACTTTTATGATGTGAATATTCTTTTCAGACTCCTTTGTGATGTTTATCATCCTAAAATACGCTTAATGGCGGCTTAAGTTACACCGTGTAAAATAATAATTAAAGTTGCAACCGCAAATTATGTAATTGCTTAACTGAATTTTAACACTAAGGTTGTGTGATCATCCTGAATTTGCTGCAGGCCGGCATGGTCCGCCAGGGCCTCCTGCAGCTGGGTGCACACCTCCTGCGCCGAGTGCTGTGGCTGAGCCGCCAACGCCCCAAAATGCTGTAGCAGCCGCTCCTGGCCAAATTCTTCTCCAGCAGCATTGCGGCATTCAATGATGCCATCTGTGTACAATAAAAGGGCATCGCCCGGCCCATAAGCGATGGTTTGCTCTTCAATATGCTCCTGATAGGAATTATTGCGCAACAGGCCCAGGCCCATACCTTTGCCTCCCAGCTGGCTGAGGCGCCCGCTTTTCTGGCTGTAATGGATCACCGGGCAATGACCGGCCCGCACAAAGGTAAAGGTACGGCTGCGGCGGTCCAGCACCCCATACACCAGCGTAACAAAGGTAGTGCGGCCCAGGCCCCGGCTCAGGGCGCTGTTGGCCTGCAGCAAAAATTCGCTGCAGCTCAGCCCCTGCGGCACCAGGCTATGGAATACCCCCTTGAGCTGCGACATGGTAAAGGCCGCCGAGCTGCCATGGCCCGATACATCGGCCACCACCAGGGCCACCCGATCCTCGTCCAGGCGGTAGGCATCATAATAATCTCCGCCTACATCATCGGCCGACTGGCTACAGACGGCCAGCTGGCAGTCGGCATTGCAGCAGATGCTGTCGGGCAGCAGGCTGGCCTTTACCCGGCGGGCAATGGCCATTTCTTCCTGATAGCGCTCACTGCGGAGGGCTTCGTCCAGCAGCAGCAGGTTTTCAACCGAGAGGCAGGTTTGCTCGGCAAAGAGGCGGGCAATGCCCACGGCATCCTTATTAAAGCCCTCGGGCACATTTTTGAGCAGCACCAGGTGGCCGCAGAGGGTCTCCTGTATGCGCAGGGGTACCACCAGGGCCGATTTGTAGACGGGATGCTGCACCGGCAGCAGGTAATAGCTTTTCTTGCGGCCCGTGGCGGATGTGCCCCGCAGCCATTTTTGCATCTGCGCATCGCTGATGGCGGCAATCAGGGAGGAGATGGACTGGGCGGGCAGCTCATCGGGCTGATGGGTGCGCAGCTCGTCTCCCTCCCTTTGGATGGCTACCCAGCCCCACTGGGCATCGGTGGCTTTTAGCCCCCCCTGCAGCAGCAGCTGGTAGAGGTCGGCTTCGCTCTGGCGCTTGCGCAGGCTTTGCTGCAGCTGCTTGATGCCGTTGAGGTCTTCCAGCTTTTTCTCAAATACCGAGGAGGTGGGCAGGTTAAAAAAGATCACCAGTACCGAAAAGGTGGTGGCAATAAGGGCAAAAATCAGCAACACCACCAGCAGCATGTTGTCTACCGCATGAAAGAGCAGGTGCGCATCGGCCGCATAGAAGTACATGAAAAAGGCAAAGATCAGCAGGCAGACCAGCTGCACCAGCAGTACCCCCAGGGCCTGCACCTTTTGCCGAAAATCAAGATAGCCCACCCACTTCAGGTGTACGGAGAGCAAAATGCCCAGCCCGCTAAGGCCTATGATAATGATGTTGTAGCCCAGGCTTTGAAACTGGATGTTGAACAGGCTCAGCACGGTGGTAGTCACCAGGGCATACTCAAACAGGCGCCAGGTGATCATCATCAGGCGGGTTTTCTCAAAGAGGATCAGGCGCTTAAAGCCAATGAGCAGCCCGGTGAGAACGGCACCGCCAGCCAGCACTTCCAGGCTGTAGACCATGGTGGCAAAAAAGGGGTCGGATACCAGGCGGCTGCCACTGAAAAGGGCCATAATAGCCTCCAGAAACAGTACTACCAGCACCCCCACGCCGGTAAGGGTACAAAGTTTGATGAGCAGCGGCAGAAAGGAGGGGCGGTCTACAGGCCCAATCTGGTAGCGGCCCCAGAACAGCAGGCCTACCAGCAGCATGTTAAGCGTCAGGTGCGGGGCCCAGTTGCGCAGCTCGGGCGTTATCAATTCGTGCCGCAGGCTCACAATAATGAGCAGATTCACCAATAGCAGTACAATCCAGTTCAGATGCGAACCGAAGCTTCTGATATCGGGCAGGTGGCTGGTTACGGGCTTCAAAAATTTGTACATCGGGCCAAAGCAAAAAGGCTGATCCGCATCAGCCTTTTTGGTATTGAACCCATACGGAGTGTTTGGGCAAATGTTCCTGTTTTGGAAACTAATTTTTAGCGCATGCTGTAATTGGGCGCCTCCCGGGTTACGGTTACATCGTGCGGGTGGCTCTCGCGCATGCCGGCAGCAGTGATCTTTACAAATTTGGCCTGCTGCAGGGCTTCTATGTTGGCAGCGCCGCAATAGCCCATGCCGGCCCGCAGCCCCCCTACCAGCTGGTAGAGTACCTCACCCACTTTGCCTTTAAAGGGCACACGGCCCACTATGCCTTCGGGCACCAGTTTCTTCACATCGTCTTCGGCATCCTGGAAGTAGCGGTCTTTTGATCCCTCTTCCATGGCCTCCAGCGAGCCCATGCCGCGGTAGCTTTTAAACTTACGGCCTTCGTAGATGATCACCTCGCCGGGCGCCTCCTCGGTGCCGGCCAGCAGTGATCCGATCATGACGCTGTGGGCGCCTGCAGCCAGGGCTTTTACCAAATCGCCGCTAAAACGAATGCCGCCATCGGCAATAATGGTGGTATCAGACCCCTTGGCGGCTTTGGCGCCTTCGTATACGGCCGAGAGCTGCGGCATGCCCACCCCGGCTATGATGCGGGTGGTGCAGATAGAGCCCGGGCCTACGCCCACCTTTACAGCATCGGCCCCGGCATCGATCAGGGCCTTGGTGCCCTCGGCGGTGGCTACATTGCCCACAATCAGGTCCAGCTCGGGATAGGTATTCTTTACCCGTTTGGCAGCTTCGATCACCCCTTTGGAGTGGCCATGGGCAGTATCGATGCTCACCACATCCACGCCGGCTTCTTTCAGCAGCTTGATGCGGTCCAGCATATCAGGGGTTACCCCAACGGCAGCGCCTACCCGCAGGCGGCCAAATTCGTCCTTACAGGCATTGGGTCGGTCGCGGTTCTTGAGAATATCCTTGTAGGTGATCAGGCCGGTGAGCTTGCCGTCCTTATCCAGAATGGGCAGCTTTTCGATCTTGTGCTGCTGCAGAATGTCTTCGGCCTTTTCCAGGCCTATGTTGTTACCGGCGGTAATGAGGTTGTCTTTGGTCATGACCTCGCTTACCGGCACGCGCATGTTTTTCTGAAAGCGCAGATCGCGGTTGGTGATAATGCCAATGAATTTGCGGTTGCCATCGATAACGGGGATGCCCCCGATCTTATTCTCGCGCATCAGGCGCACAGCATCGCCTACGGTGGCATTTACATCTACGGTAATGGGGTCCAGGATCATGCCGCTCTGGGAGCGTTTTACCTTGCGCACCTGCTCGGCCTGGCGCTCGGCTTTCATGTTTTTGTGGATGAATCCCAGGCCGCCTTCCAGCGCCATGGCAATGGCCAGGTCGTATTCGGTTACCGTATCCATGGCGGCGGATACCAGCGGAATGTTAAGCCGGATGTTGCGGGTAAGCTGGGTGCTGGAGTCGGTATCGCGGGGGAGAACCTCGGAGTACGCAGGAAGCAGCAGAACGTCGTCGTACGTTAGTGCTTCAAAGATGAGTTTGGTGGAATCGGCGTGCATAGCAAACAAAGCCCTTTCTTTATTTGCCGGTCAAAATTACGGCCTGCCGCTGCGGAAACCAAACAGGGGATGGGATTTATTTTAGGTAATATGACAATAGACAATAGACAATAGACAATGGACCGGGCGGCGATCCGCAATAGACCTTAGATATTGGACCCGGGGGGGTTGCCCGCCTACCCAGTCCGGAACTATAAAGCCTTTCACTATCAGACAAACCTAAGGAAGTAGCCTGTACTACAGCAGCAACATCTCCTCTGACTAGTAGCTAACGTGAATTATGGATTAAGCTCTTTACCTAAAGCTATAATAACGTACGAAATCCCCCTTGACGAAGGGCGGCCCGCGTAGGGGGTAGGGGGATTGGTGACATTGAATTCGAGGCTTATTAAAAATCATAATGAACCTGACCGATAAAAT
Source organism: Cesiribacter andamanensis AMV16 (assembly GCF_000348925.1). GTDB lineage: Bacteria > Bacteroidota > Bacteroidia > Cytophagales > Cyclobacteriaceae > Cesiribacter > Cesiribacter andamanensis. Next base: position 27,838 of record NZ_AODQ01000050.1, read on the forward strand.
TTAGTAAAGGCAGCTTTTGAAACTGCAACTATTTCAATCCCCCTACCCCCTTCGCCAAGGGGGATCTGCTTGGCATAGTAACTTTCCAAGAAAAGTAACCCGTAATTCACGTTAGCTACTACCAACAATTGGCCAAAGTCCATTGTCTATTGTCTCATGTCCATTGCGGATCGCCGCCCGGTCCATTGCGGATCGCCGCCCGGTCCATTGTCTATTCTTGTAACTTGCATTTTTCCCACTGCCGGGTCTACCTTTGGGCGCATTACGTGAAACCTTATGGAGTGGAATGCGGTACTGGAAGCGGTAAGCGCCATGGGCTGGATAGAAGCACTGGCCGTGCTGCTGGCCCTGGCCTATGTGCTGCTGGCAGCGGCCGAAAGCATCTGGTGCTGGCCGGCGGCCTTTGTGAGCACCTCCCTTTACCTTTACCTGTGCCTGGCGGCCAACCTATGGGCCGAGTCGGGCCTGCAGCTGTTTTACATTGTAATGGCGGTGGTAGGCTGGGTACAGTGGCGCAGGAGGGGGCATCGCCGCCGGCAGGCCGTGCCGGAAAGCGGGCATCCGCTGAGCGAAGGGGAGCAGCGGCCCATTGTGCAGTGGCCGCTGCGCTGGCACCTGCTGATTGTGCTGGCCAATACAGCCCTTACCCTGCTGATAGGCTGGCTGCTGGCCCGCTATACCCCAGCGGCCAACCCCTATCTGGATTCCTTTACAACCGTCTTCAGCCTGGTTACAACCTGGATGGTCACACAAAAAGTACTGGAAAATTGGTTATATTGGATCGTGATTGATGCGGCGTCTATTTTTTTATACGCCAGCCGGGAATTTACCCTTACGCCGTATCTGTTTGGATTATACACCCTGATTGCCCTGGCGGGCTATCTTCGCTGGCGAAAGCAGTACCTGAGTCACCCTCTTGCATGATACTTAAAATTGCCCTGACCGGCCCCGAATCGACTGGAAAAACCACGCTTGCCGAGCAGCTTGCTCAGCACTACAACACCCTTTGGATCCCCGAGCGGGCCCGCACCTATCTGGCAGAACTGAAAAAACCCTATAAGGAAAAAGACCTGCTGGAAATAGCCCGCCAGCAGATGGCCATGGAAGATGAGCTCACCCCCCAGGCCAATGGTCTGCTCTTTTGCGATACCGAACTGCTGGTGATCAAGATCTGGAGCCAGGTAAAGTACGGCCATGTGCACCCCTGGATTGTGGAAGAGCTGCAGAAAAAGCGGTACGACCACTACCTGCTCCTCTCGCCCGACCTTGCCTGGGAGCCCGACCCCCAGCGGGAACATCCTCACCTGCGGGAGCAGATGTTTCGCCTCTACCAGGGCGAGCTGAAATTTCTCAAGCGCCCCTACAGCATCATTCAGGGCGAGGGCGAAGAGCGTCTGCAGGCCGCTGTGAAGGCGGTAGACAAACTGCTGAAAACAGCGAAGAAATAGAAAAAAAATAATGCATAGGGGGCGCCAAGGGGTGCCCCCTTCTTTTTTTCGCCTATATGTTCCCTGCTGCTACTTGCGTTGGCTGGTTCGAGCGTGCCGCTCGGACCCTCGACCAGTATAATGAGGTCCAAGCGGCACGCTCGAACCAGCGCTGAAATGCCCTGCCTACCCTACTTGCCCCACCTCCCCTGCTACTGACCATCACCGGGACCCCTCCGGTCCCAACTGGAGAGCCGATGGCAGCAACTGATATTTTTGGCTCCATTAGCACATATCCGCAAGAAACCCTATCTTTGCCCCATCGAACAAGGGGTGCCTTATAATAACGGGCTGAGATTATACCCTTTGCTCCTGGCGCAGCCGGGGCAAGCACCTGATCCGGATAATACCGGCGTAGGGAACGTTTGTTACACCACACCCAATTGCTGCCCGCTCTTTGTGGCGGTAGGTTCCGGAGCCTGCTGCTACAGCTGTATTTGTTTCATTTTATCCTTTACCACAATGAAAAAAGTACTTGTGCTGCTGGTGGCGCTCTTTGCATTGCCCCTGAGCCTGATGGCCCAGCACACCCTTAGCGGCGACCTGCGGTCTTCTGAAACGCAGGAAATCCTTCCCGGAGCTTCTGTACGCCTGCTCAATGCCGGCCGTGCCCAAGCCTCCGATGCCACTGGCCAGTTTAGGTTTACAAACCTGCCGGCCGGCACGTACCGCCTTCGCATCACCTATGTGGGCCACAAAGCCCTGGAGCAGGAGGTGGTGCTACAGCAGGACCTTCACCTAAGCCTGCAGCTGCAGGATTGGGGACTGATGGCCGATGAGGTAGTAGTAACCGCCACCCGCGCTACCGAACAAACCCCTACTACCTTTACCGAAGTAAGCCGCCAGGAGCTGCAGAAGCAGAACCTGGGCCAGGACATTCCCTACCTGCTCAACCTTACCCCCTCGGTAGTGTCTACCTCCGATGCCGGGGCAGGGGTGGGCTATACTGGCCTGCGCATCCGTGGTTCCGATGCTACGCGCATTAATGTGACCATCAACGGCATTCCCCTGAACGATGCCGAGTCGCATGGCACCTTCTGGGTGAATACGCCCGACCTGGCCTCTTCTGTGGATAACCTGCAGATCCAGCGCGGGGTGGGCACCTCTACCAACGGGGCAGCGGCCTTTGGCGCCAGCCTCAACATCCAGACCGAGCGCCTCAATCCCGAGCCTTATGGAGAGTTACAGCTGGGCGCTGGCTCGTTCAATACCCAGCGCTATACGGTAAAAGCCGGCACCGGCCTGCTCAACAAGCACTTTGCCGTAGATGCACGCCTGTCC
>NZ_AODQ01000051.1 GCF_000348925.1 Cesiribacter andamanensis AMV16
GCCGGAACCATAGTTACCGGAGCCATAGCTGGAAGAGCCGCCATAATTGCGGTCGCTATCGGTGCCACGGCTGTAGCCACCACCGTAGCTACCGCTCATGCCACCGCCAAAACGGTCGCTGTCGGAGCCGCGGCCCATGCCACTGCCGTACGAACGGTCACTATCGGAGCCGGCGCCCAGATTGCCGGATGAACCCCAGCTGGATGAGCCGCCATAGCTTGAACCGCTGATGCCGCCGCTCATGCCGCGGCTGCTGCGGTCGTCGTCTCGGTCCCAGCCGGATGAGCTGCCATAGCTGCTGCTGCCGCCGTAACCACCACGGTTGCGATCGGAGCTGCTGCCCATGCCGCTATCCCAGTTAGAAGAGCCGCCATAGCCGGAGCCGCTGCTCATGCCACGTCCTCTGTTGAAGGAGGAGTCGCCGTAGTCTGAATTGCTTCTTCTGCCATCGCCCATGCCGCTTTCGCCATAGCCGCCGCGGCTGCGATCGGAGCTGCCAGCTCCCCAGTTGCTACCGCCGCCATAGCTGCTGGAGCTGCCATAGCTACGGTCCCGGTCATAGCCGGAGCCGGAGCTGCTGCCCATGCTGCTTCCATAGTTGCGGTTGCGGTCGCTATCGCGGTCCCAGCTGCTGGAGCCGCTGCCCATACCACCGCTCATGCTGCTACCGCCAAACCCACGGTTGCGGTCAGATCCGCCAAAGTCGCGGTCTCTGCTGCTGCCATAGCTGCCGGTATCATAATTAGAGCCTGAGCTGTATCCACGGTAGCCCTGGTTACGATCGCTGTCGCGCTCCCAACCGCCACCACCGGAATTCCGGTTCTGATCTCGATCGTCGTTACGCATATAAGAAGAGTTTTGGTTTGAAAATTGATTTTGTGATGAGCCGGACTCGCCCATCTGGCTATAGCCGGAGCTTTGGCCGTAGCCGCCCGACATGCCCTGGCTGCTCATACCACCCTGGTACAAGCCGCTCTGCTGGCCGGAGCCAGAGCGCTGGTCGCCGGAGCGCTGGTCGCCATACTGCTGCTGCTGACCTCCGTACTGCTGCTGGCCTCCGTACTGCTGGCTGCCGCCCTGCTGCTCCTGGTTTCGCCAGTTTGAACCATGGCTTTGGCCCTGAGAAGAGCCCTGGCCGTAATTATGGCCGCCCTGGCCCTGCCCTGCACTGCTGCCCATGCCCCAGTTGTGGCCACCCTGGCCCTGGCCGCCAAAGCTGCTGCCCTGGTACTGGTTATAGGCATTCATTTGCTGGCCCTGCTCCTGGCCACCATAGCTTTGGGGCTGATCGCCTCCCTGAAAACGGCTCTGGTCGCTGGTAGAGCTTTGCCACTGGCGGTTGCTGTCTGACTGGCCACCAGAGTGCTGGCCACCAGAATGCTGGCCACCAGACTGCTGGCCCCAGTTGCTGCCCTGGTTTTGGCCCCACTGGCCGGAGCCGCTGCCACCGCCCATGCCCGAGGATTCTCCCCGGCCATAGCCGCCGGTATCCCAGCTGGCACTTTGCTGGCCCTGGCCACTAAACTGGCTGGCAGAGCTGCCATAGCCAAAGTTGCTGTTGCCCTGACCGGAACCGCCCTGATAGGAACTGCTCTGGCCAGACCCCTGCTGATTCCAGTCATTGCCCTGGCCCCAGCTTCTGTCAGAGCCTGAGCTGCTTCCCTGGTTTCGATTTGAATCCTGACCTCCCTGATTCCAGCTGTCGGACTGGCTGCCGCCGCTCGTGTTCCCTGAACTGCTGCCAGAGGTGTTGGTGGAGGAACCGGAAATCGAGCCAGACGATTTACCGCTGGTACTTGAGCCGGCCTTGCTGCTACCGGATATGCTGGTAGAGGATTTGCCGGTAGCGGATTTGGATGAGGCCGACTTGGAGCTGCCTCCGGTTTTGCTCATATCACTGCTGCCGGAGCTGGAACTGCTTCCGCTGGTGCTGCTGGTGCTGCTGCCGGAGATATCAGAAGAGGATTTTCCGCTCATATCGCCGGAGGATTTGCTGCTGTCTCCAGAGTAGCTCTGGGAAGAGGATGATTTCATATCCTCCTTATCGGACTGCGATTGATTCTTGTCTTTTGAAGCCATAAAAATGTAGGTTTGTTGTAAAAAATTCTGTTTTAACACTGTATTTCCCGGATCGTTAACGTGCTAAAGCCTTCTGCCGGCAAGCTGTTGTATCAGAAACGATACACCAACGCAAGCCGCTGAAACCCTTAGCCAGCTGCTGGCAGCCCTAAGATCCAGACCCGTGCGGATGCATTACTTAGCGTACTGTTCTGCGAACAGTCTACCGTACAGCCATTGCCAACAAGCGCCAATTGAGGTCTTTTGGATCAGGCTGCTGCTTTCTTATTTTTTTCGTTTGCGGAAGGCTGCACTCCGGCCTGTCTTTCTGCTACGGACAGCGGAACAGCGTATCGGTTGCGTTTCTGAGCATCTGCATTGCGGCGGGTTAGGCTGCATTGCACGTAGGTTGCTGTAGCATGTCCGCCCCGCCGGCAATGCCTGCTTGTGGGTGCGTACCTCCGCGGCTGAGGCTGTGGGAGAGATAAGAGAACGTACCTGCAGCAGCAAACATGCCGGCCTGTTGCCGGGCAGGTCTGCAGGTACCTGAGTATCGGATGCCCCCTGTAGGTAGCTGGCACTGCCACTTACTTGCTGGTGCGGCAGTGGCCTGTAGCGCCTGGGGCCTGGTTGAAGAGTGGTGTTTGCTACGCTTGGAAATGTGGGATTGGCGGGGCTGTTTCGCCTGCCGGCCAGGGCTTTTTCCATCGGGTTCAGGAAAAAAGCACAGGATGATATAGTAGCCGTTTCGTTCTGCACATGTGCCAGGATACTGGCTCCTCCAACGTTGATCATAGTCATCAAATCCCCACTAAAAATCACCTCTCAAAAAAATTTCAATCGATTGAATTAGAGCCAATAAGGCCCCGGGGTAGCGAGAGGTACCTGTAGTAGAAACAGGAACAGCATGGCTTGGTTTTTAAAAACAGGATTAATTTTGTGTGGTGCTTAGCAGGCATGGGTATCTGCCGCAGCTTTTCTCCCTGCCGTAAACAAAAATCGGGGAATGACTTTTTCGCCAAAACAATCTGGCGCTTCTGCATTTATAGAAGAAACGAATTCCTAGCATATGCCTACTGTAAGCGACTCTGGAAAAGCAGACTATTACGGGCTGGACCCCCATCCCTTTTTTAAGCGGGTAATTGACCGCCTGCCGGCGGGCCGGCTGCTGCTGGTAGGCGAGGTGGCCGGCCGCTATGCAACCTATGCCACCGAAGCCGGCTGGCAGGTACACACCCTTGTGTTTGATGCAGAAGACAAACAGCGCACCGATGCCCAGCTGCGCCAGGAGCAGTCCGATAGTACCAGCAGCCTGTACCAGGCCGGCCAGCCGCTCTGCCCCGGGCAGGAGTTTGATGCCGCCATTCTGCTGTTTGTGCAGCTGCCACAGGAGGCACGGCGCCCCCTGCACCATGCGCTCATTGAGTGCCTGAGCCCCCAGGGCGGCAACCTCTACCTGCTGGCCTACAGCCAAAATCAGCCCCAGGGCACCCGGGCGCCCATGCCCCAGATCCGCTATTCTGAAAAGGAGCTGGTAGACGACTTTAAGGGGCTGCAAATAGATCTGCTGCAGGAGGAGGAAGAAAAAATACCGGCCACCAAGGAGCTCGTAAAGCTGCTGCAGCTTAGTGCGGTACGCAACCTGCACCACAGCAGCGATTCGGTAAGCCTGTCGCTCAAGGGCTAAGTGCTGCGGCTATGATTGTAAATGCAAGCAAGGGGGGCTGGGAGGTAATCTTTCAGCGGGCACACGAACTGCTGGCCATGCAGCTGGGCTGGCACTGGCGGCCGGAGCAGCGCCCTCACTTCTGGCTGGAAACGCTGGCCGCCATTGGTGATCATGACAATGAGCAGGATGCCTGGCATGGCCGGGATCACCTGACCAAGGCCGGCGCCCCATTGATTTCAGCCAGAAGGAGTTTTCGCTGCAGCAGGCCGCAAGCGTTGTAGAAGTGGCACAGTATAAAAGCCGTTATGTAGCCCTGCTCATCAGCATGCATATTTCCTATTTGTATGAAAGCCTCAGGGGCAGCCAAAAACAGATCGACCAGCTGCTGGATGAGCAAAAGCGGCAGCAGCAGCAGTGGCGCCGATCGCTGAAGCTCAGCAAAGAAAAGGCCGAAGCGGCCTACCGCCTGCTGCACTGGTGCGACCGCTGCTCGCTGATCCTGTGCCGCCGGCAGCTGCCCGAAGATGAGCGCCGCCTGGAAGTATTTCAGGGTCCCGATAGAACGGTATACCATCTCTGGCAGCGGCAAAAGGATCAGAGCATTGGGGTAGAGCCCTGGCCTTTTCTGGAAAAAGAATTTGAGGTGTGGGTAGAGGCGCGCACGCTTTCGCAGCTGGAATTTAAGGACGATGGAGCGCTTGCCCGGGCCCTGGCCGAGGCTAAAGTGGAAGAGCGGCGGTGGCTGTTTCGAAAATAGGGGTAGTCACACAGCGTTTGTTCCTTATTCTGCCAGGTCAATAAAGGCCTCCCGAAAATCGGCCCAGAAGGCATCAAAGCCCAGCAGGTATTTTTCAAAGAAGGGAAAGATCTGGTGCCAGTCATCTTCCCGGTACAGGCTTACGCCCTCCAGCTTCTGGTAGAGGCGGGCAATGGGGCGTCCGCTATCCAGCGTATAGGCCGGTTCCCAGAGCAGGGGGCCAGTCTGCAGCTCCAGCATTTTTTTGAATTCCTCAAACTGCTCCCAAAAAAGCTGGCGTACCCCCTCATCTGTATGCTGAATATCAATGGCGGCCAGCGCCCCCTTGCCGCCGGCCTCTATCCGGAAGAAAATATCCTTTACGCCGGTGCGGTAGTTGAGCCACTGCCGGGCCCCCTCGGCCTGGGGCTGGTGGCGGCGCATATAGGTGCCAAACAGGGTGTAAAAACGTTCGTTCCAGGCTTTGGCTTCATCTCGGGAGAACATCGCTATAGGGTTTTACAGGGCAATCATTTTTACTACTTACGGAAAGCTGAGGCCCATGCCAAAGGCAATGCCCGAAAAATCCAAGGCCGGCTGCTCAGTACCCTTTCTGCCGGGACTCATAATGGTAGCAATAAGCCGGTAGCGCAGGTCGGCTGTCCAGCCCTGGGTAGCGTAGCCCAGTTCCAGCCGCAGACCCGATGCCTTGTTATCATAGCCTTTTCCATACAGAAGGCTGTTATAGCGCAGCGAATGGTACTGAAAGGCAGGACTAATGTACCAGTAGGCATTTGGCAGCTGGCCTCTATAGTGAACGGCTAGGCCCGGCGAAAAACGCCACAGGCTGTAAACCCTGGTTTCCATATTGGCAGACACATCCTGCAGGGATTTGCTGGCCACGGCTCCCTCCAGCAGGGGGCCTGCCGACCATGCATTCTTTAGGGGTATGCGTACTGCCACATCGGCCATTACATAAAGGTTCAGGTCTGTGGAGCCCGCTATGGCCCATTGAGAGGATAGTTCCTGTTTAATGCGCTCGTTTAGCTCCCTGGGTGCTGCATAGCCCATGCCCACTCCAAGCGTTACTCCTATTGGTCTGGCCCTGACTGCTGTTTGGGTAGTATCCTTAAAAACCACCTGTGCCTGCCCCGGCTGCAGGCAGAACAGCAGCAGTAGCATGCTTACGCTAGCGGCGAGATGTATTGGAAACATGAGGAACGGGATGATGGATCTTGAACCGCTGCAGGCGGTATTCATTCTTTGATTTATCGCTGATATAAGCTATGAAATAGCGATTGCTACTATACAGTATGTACTCCAGGGGCGCCATCTGGCCTATTGGTCTGGGCTGCAGGTTGTCTTGTGCAGCAAGCGGGATGGTATAGGCCTGATCCTTTACCTGTAACAGTAGCTCGCCGTCTCTTGCTCCCCGATAGCGAAAAGCTCCTGCCTTTCCATACAGATCAGCAAATACAAAGGGGGATAAATGGGTGCTTATGGTATATCTGGAGGGGGGGAGCGAAAGCACCTGCTGCATGCTGCTTGGCTCATCCAGCGGGCGGATCACCACATCCCGGGTAGTTAGGGTAGCTTTGGAAATGTAAAGAGTGCCCAGCGTAAGCAGGCCGGTGGCTACGCCAACGAGCATGTGCTCGCCGAAGGTAGTTGTTCGAAAGGTTTCGCCAACGGCATAAAGCTTTCCATCTGCTTCTACTACATCATGCCAGTAGATCCGTTTTTGACCATTGGCCAGCTGCCGTTCTTCCAGCTGTTCGCCCTGCGCATTATAGCGGGCCAGGTACAGGCTGCCAGAGGTGTGATTATCAAGCTTCCTGCCCGGGTAACTACGGCCTATAAAGGTAAGGGTATCACCTGTGGCACTAATGCTCAGTCGATTGGTAGTGATGGTTTCTGCGGCAGATCCTGGTGAAAAACTGCTGGCAACCTGGTCGGTGTGGGCATTTAGTACAACTACCTTCTCCTGGTGTTTTCGCAAGCTCAACGACTCCTGCGCAAACACAAACAGCCTGTCGCCCCGAACATGTAGCCCTGGGACTATTCTCCGCTCTATTGGGCTGGTATATTCCCAGGCCATGGTGCCCTCCTGTAGTAGTTTAAGTACGGTAAACTGTTTTTTATGCTCACTAAAGATCAGGTAAAAGGCAGGGTCTTGGGTATCGCCGTAGAGTTGGGTGGCGTGCTGGTGTATATTATGTAGGCCACCCCATCTTCCGCTAAGCGAATGCTGACCGGTAATGGTGCCTGCCTGGTCGGTTATTACCAGCAGGGCTTCTTTTGCTTTCCCTCTTGGCATCAGCAGGTGCGCATAATAGTTGCCCGCCTTACTCACTTTTAATACCTTAAATTCAAAGGGAAGCTTGGTTTGAAATGTCTGGCTTACCTGCAAAAGCGTGTCGTACAGTACAGTGCGCAGGCTGGTGTGCTCTTTGTCCGGTTTGAGACTATAGGTCATCAACAGCTCATTGGCCGATAGCTGCTGGTGGGCCACACCGGCAGGAAAATGAAGATCTTGTACGGAAATAAACTGAGCCTGAAGGGGAGCTACGGCCAGCCAGCAGACCGCAAGGAGCAGGAATCTTTTCCTCATAATGGAGTTGTTAGTCAAAGCATCGGCCTCAATATAACAAATATTATGTGCTCTCAAAAGTATGAGGCGCCTATATGCTTACTGAGCAGCCCAATAGGGTGTACGCTGGTTTTTGGGTTGTTGCTCAGATAGGGGGATCAGGAGATGGTGCTAAGTTTGCCGGCCTGTGTTTCTTTTTTGGACAGCACCACTTCGGCAATCATGCAGCGGGCGCTGCCGCCCCCCAGGGCTTCAATGGTGGGAATAGGGGCACATACAAGGGTGTATGTTTGCTGAATCTGTTGCTTTTGCAGGGTGGTAAGGGCCGTGCTGGCTACCTGGCTCATCACCAGCAGAGACTCCCCTTTACGATTTACTACCTCCAGCATATTGCCACAAAAGCGGCTCATCTGATCGGGCGAAAACACCACCAGTTGCTTGCCGGTCATTTCCAGACGTTGCTTCACTGTTTGCCGCTCCTGCGGGTTAAGGATGCTCTCCAGTGCAATGCCCACCACCCCTTTGCCCAGCCACATCACCACATTGGTATGGTACACGGGCGAGCCGCCTGCATCTACGGCTGTAAAGGGCACCAGCTCATAGCCCAGCCGGTAGGCCCATTCCTGCAGGGGGGTGGCGTGGGTGCGGGGACTCAGGCAGGCATAGGCGATCTTATTTTCCCGATCCAGCACCAGGCTGCCGGTGCCCTCCAGGTACTGGCCGCAGGCTTCGTAATGGGTAAGGTCAATGATTTCGGTAATCTCAAACTGCTCCCGCAGGGCCTCGATCAGCTCGGGGCGCCGCTCCAGGCGGCGGTTGGCCGACAGCATGGGGTAGAGTACCAGTTTGCCCCCTTCATGTGTGCTGAACCAGTTATTGGGAAAGACCGCGCAGGTTTTGCGGGGCTGGGGGCTGTCGTCCATCACCAGCAGGTCTACCTCCTGCTCCCGCAGGGCTGCCACCAGTCCATCAAATTCCTGCAGGGCTTTTTGCTGCACCTGCTCCAGCTCCCGGGGCTCGGGTAGCTGCTGGTAGCTGTTGGATGCGGCTGTTTCAATGTTGTAGCCAAAACAGGCCGGGCGAATCATCAGGTAATGCGGCATGGGGTGGGGGTGCTGGGGGCTGATGCCAGCAGGTAATGAAGATACGCAAAAGCTGCGTTTTTAGATGCTTCCGCTGCCTCCTTTGCTGCGGTATTTTTAGTCCGGCAAAAAGCGATACCGAATACCCCAGCTGCCGCGCAGCAGTTTAAAATGGTCCGTATCGATCTGAGGAGCCACCTCCATGTGAAAACCAAACCTTTTGCGCTCAAAGGGAAAGAGGTTCAGGCCTAGCGGCACCACCAGTGCCGCATCGGTGGCGTAGTAGCCTGTATAGAGCCCCAGGCCTAAACCAGTGTAAAACTCATAGTCGGGCCTGTTGAGCAGCTGGTAGTTCAGGGCCAGCTCGGTATAATACCCATCGCTCACATTAATATTGGCGGCAAAGCGCAGCTCCGGCAAAAAACGCTCCCCCAGCTCGTAGCCTACAGCTATCAGGGGCAGGTTGCTTTGGTGATAGCCTACGCTAAGTTGTGCCCAGGCCGAAGTGGCTGCCCCAACGACAAGGGCAGCCGTAATCCATAGGTTTTTCATGGGAGAGAAGTGGGTCCGTAGCAAAAGATGATGCTTTTGGAGCACTTAACCCGCAAAGCGGCCTGGAAGTTATTCGTTTCCCAAAAAACGATAGCGAATACCCCAGCTCCCGCGCAGCACCAGGCCCGATTCTACTACCAGAATGGGGGCCAGCTCTAAGTGAAAACCAAAGGCCTTTCTTTCCAGGGGATACAGGTTGAGGCCCAGAGGCAGGAGCGGACCCTGAAAGGCATTGGCCCGGTAGCCCAGCCCTGCATACACCTCATAGCTGCTTTTGTCCAGAACCTGATAGCTAAGCACCAGCTCCGGCGAAAAGTCTTCTTCCAGGTCAATGTCCGTTGCCAGGCGCAGCTCGGGCATCAGGCGCCCCTTTATTTCATAGCCGATGGCTAACATGGGCAAACTGGACTGGTGGTAGCCTACGCTCAGCTGGGCAAATGATGAGATAGAAGCGGTCAGCAGGAGCGCCACACAAAAAAAGAGGGGTTTCATAGTGGGGAATCTATTGTAAAGAAAGGGTTAGTACGCTAAGCTAACACTAGCTACCGAAAACTCAAGGTGCTTTCCTGCTTTTATGGAAACCAAGGGGTAGGCAAGAAAAAAAGGGGCCATTTCGGCCCCTTTCTCTACATGCTTCTGCAACTGCTTAGCTCAGTCTATCCTTATAGCTCTCATACCCAAAGCTTTTCACCAGCTGAAAGCGCCCCTCTTCTTTCCAGATGCCAATGGAGGGCAGCTGCACCCCATTGAAGTTGGTGGTTTTTACCATGGTGTAGTGGATCATGTCGTTGAAGATCAGGGGGTCGCCAATCTGCGGCTCCTGATCAAACTGGTAGTCGCCTACAAAATCGCCGGCCAGGCAGGTGCCGCCGCCAATGCGCCAGGGGGCCACTTCATTATTGGTGCGGCCCGTTTGGGGAGCATCGCCGGCGCCCAGTACCTTGGGCTTGTAGGGCATCTCGATGCAGTCGGGCATGTGGGCGCTTACCGAGGCATCCATCACAATCACATTGATGCCCTGCGAATCCATAATGTCCAGCACCTTGGCCCGCAGGTAGCCGGTTTGCCAGCCTACGGCCTCGCCCGGCTCCAGGATCACCTGCACATTGTAGGTTGACTTAATGTATTTGATCAGGGCAATGAGGCGGTCGATCTCGTAATCGGCCCGGGTTATGTGGTGGCCGCCGCCCAGGTTGAGCCATTTGGCCTGGTGCAGCAGGGGGGCAAAGCGGTCTTCTACCGCCTTAAAGGTGCGCTCCAGGGCATCGGCATTGTTTTCGCACAGGGTATGGAAGTGCACCCCCTCCATGCCTTCGGGCAGCCGGTCGCCAATGTGGTTGGCCGTAGTGCCCAGGCGGGAGCCGGGTATGCAGGGGTTGTACAGGTCTACCTCTACCTCGGAGTACTGCGGATTGACCCGGATGCCGCAGCTGATGCCGGCGGCCAGCGCCCGCTCCCTGTATTGGTTCCACTGGTTAAGGCTATTGAAGACGATATGGCTGCAGATCTGCTCCAGTTCGGGCCAGTCTTCTTCCCGGTAGGCCGGGGCCGTCAGGTGGGCCTTTACCCCCATCTCTTCCCAGATCAGCTTGGCCTCGTGCAGGGAAGAAGCGGTGCCGCCCGGCAGGTACTCCCGCACCAGCGGAAAGGTGCTCCACATGGCAAAGCCCTTGAGGGCGCAGATGATCTCGCAGCCGGCCTCGTCCATCACATGGCGCAGCACCTGCAGGTTGTAGCGCAGCAGCCGCTCCTCCAGCACAAAGCAGGGAGAGGGCACCTGGCTAAAATCGGTCTGTGGCGTTTTATCGAAGGGAAATTTTTCGCTGGTCGTCATAGGGGGATATTGGACAATGGACAATGGACAGTAGACTTAGCTGGCGCCCCCTTTGTTGGTGTTCTCACCAACAAACAGACACTCAAGAAGCCCCGTCAGAAAGTAAGCGCGGCTTGTTGGTGAGAACACCAACAAGGGGAACCTGTAGTGAGTTACTCGCCGATGGATATCGTGCTCTTTTAAAAAGTGAAATGGATAGCCAACCCTTCTTGAGGTATCGGCTATCCATTTGAGAATAAACAAAACTAGTTAGGATATTCGTGCGGCAGGTCTACGCCTGTTTTCTCATGCCAGGGCAGGCCGTGCTTGTTCATCATGTCCATGAAGGGGTCCGGATCCAGCTGCTCTACGTTGTATACGCCGGGCTTCATCCAGATGCCTTTCAGCATCAGGGCGGCACCAATCATGGCCGGTACGCCGGTGGTATAGCTTACCCCCTGGGCGCCGGTTTCCTTATAGGCGGCCTCGTGGCTGCAGTTGTTCCACACAAAGTAGGTCTTGTCTTTTCCGTCCTTTATGCCCTTGATCTGGCAGCCGATGGAGGTTTCGCCGGTGTAGTTCTCGCCCAGCTCATCGGGGGCGGGCAGTACGGCCTTCAGGAATTCCAGCGGAATAATGTCCTGGCCCTGGAAGCGCACGGGGTCGATGCGGGTCATGCCCACATTTTGCAGCACCTGCAGGTGGGTGATATAGGCCTGTCCGAAGGTCATCCAGAAGCGGGCGCGCTTGATGGTGGGGAAGTGCTTCACCAGCGACTCCAGCTCTTCATGAAAGAGCAGGTAGCTTTCTTTGGGGCCGATGCCGGGATAGTCGATGGGCTTGTGAATGCTCATGGGCTCAATCTCGATCCACTGTCCCCCTTCCCAATACTTGCCCTTTTGGGTAATTTCCCGGATGTTGATCTCGGGGTTGAAGTTGGTGGCAAAGGCCTTGCCATGGTCGCCGGCATTGCAGTCTACAATGTCCAGGTAATGGATCTCATCAAAGTGGTGCTTGGCCGCATGGGCGGTAAAGGCCTGCGTAGCGCCGGGGTCAAACCCGCAACCGAGCAGGGCCATCAGGCCTTTTTGCTTGAAGCGGTCCTGGTAGGCCCACTGCCAGCTGTATTCAAATTTAGCTTCTTCTTTGGGCTCGTAGTTGGCCGTATCCAGGTAGTGCACCCCATATTCCAGACAGGCATCCATGATGGGAAGGTCCTGGTAGGGCAGCGCTACGTTAATGACCAGATCGGGCTGAAAGCTGTTGAACAGCTGCACCAGCGCCTGCACATTGTCGGCATCTACCTGAGCCGTTTTTATTTTTACGCCAAAGCGTTTTTCAGTATCCTGGGCAATGCGCTCTACTTTAGAGAGGGTACGGCTGGCCAGCATAATGTCGGTAAAAACCTCGGGGAGCTGGGCGCACTTCTTCACCACTACGGTGCCAACACCTCCTGCGCCGATAATCAATACTTTTCCCATCCTGATGCGAGTTTAAGTTCTTAGGTATAAAAAAGCTGATGCAAAAATTGTTGGGCAATATTAGGAAAAATTAGTGAGAAGGGAGCCAGCCCGCAGGAGATATCCCAGCCGGGACAGGTGGGCCTGTGCCATAGTTTCTACCAGCATGGCATACTGGTGTAAATGGTTATATTTGCTTGGTTGGATGGGGTTCTGCCGGGCCAGACCGCCTGTGCTGCCGATGATACCGGGGCTAAATGATCCTGCCTCAGGATAACGCCATGAAAACAACGCTATGTATCTCTTTTATTCTACTGGCGCTTTGGGGTAATGCTCAACCTGCCACCCCCTACAAAAATCTGGTTTTTGAAGGGGCCGGCATTCGGGGGCTTGCCTATGGGGGTGCTATTGAAGTACTGGAAGAGAAAGGTGTACTGGCCGGAATTGAGAAGGTGGGCGGCACCTCGGCCGGCGCCATTACGGCCATGCTGCTGGCCCTGGGCTATAGTGCCTCCGAAATTACCGAGCTGGTGTACCGTACCCGGTTCAATCGCTTTAACAGCGGCCGCTTTTTCTTTGTGGGGGGCCTCTACCGCATGCATACCCGCTACGGCTGGTATAGGGGCGATAAATTCTCGGCCTGGCTGGAAAACGCCATTCGCCACAAAACCGGCAATGCCGACATAACCTTTGCAGACCTTCGGGCTCAGGGATATAAAGACCTCTACATTACCGCCACCTGCCTGAACCGGCAGCAACTGCTGGTATTTTCCGCCGAGAGCTATCCGCACATGAAAATCAAAGATGCCGTGCGGATTTCCATGTCGGTGCCACTGTATTTCGAGGCCGTATTCATAGATCAGACAGGCCGGGTAATTCCCCGGCCCACCGATACCCGGGAGCTGGACCTGGTAATGGATGGCGGCATTACCGCTAATTTTCCCCTATTTCTTTTTGATAGCACCGTTCAGGTCGGGCAGCAAACGCAGCGCCTTGCTAACCCGGCTACCCTGGGCATTCGCATCGATACCGACACCCAAATAGCGCTGGATAGGCAGGATAGAAGCCTGGAGCAGTACCCCATATCCAGCCTGCAGGGATACATGCAGGCTTTTTATGTATATGTGCTTGAAAGCCTGAACCGCCCCCAGCTAACCGAGGCCGACTGGCAGCGCACCATCTCCGTATCGTCGGCTGGGGTAGGCCCAAGGGTAAAGCGGCTTTCGATGGCCCAAAAGCAGGCGCTGCTCGATAGCGGCCGTACGGGGGTACTAACCTTTTTGACCAGTGACTCCCCCTAGCATTTCGGCTTGTGCAGTAGTTTTTGCAGTAGTTGTCTGTTATTCGGGAAGCGTCGGCCTAAGGCCATTGGAGCCCCCTTTCTACCTTATCCCATGAACACTCCCAACACCCCCCTTGCCCAGGTACAGCAGGCCCTTCGCCAGCGCATCAATCCCGAAAAGGCTCTGCCTATCCCAAATTCTTTCAGGCGCAGCCGGGCGGCTATGGCCAGGGCGATCAGTTTCTGGGCGTCACCGTACCCCTTACCCGGGAGGTTGCGGGCGCCTACTGGCAGGCCTTTGCGCCGCAGGAGCTTGGCCCCCTGCTGCTGAGTCCCTGGCATGAAGAGCGGCTCTGCGGCCTGTTTATGCTCATAGAACTGTATAAGAAGAGTAGGACCGATGCGGCAAAGGAAGCCTGCATCCGGGTGTACCTGCAGCACCTGTCCGGGGTCAATAACTGGGATCTGGTAGATAGCAGCGCCTATACTCTGCTGGGCCACTGGCTGCTGAAGCGCGACCGCTCCCTGCTCTATGCCTTTGCAGCCGGGGGCGAGCTTTGGAAACAGCGCATTGCCGTGGTGGCTACCCTGGCCTTTATCCGCACCGGGCAGTACACCGATACGCTGCTGCTGGCCGAAAAGCTCATGCAACACCCCCACCCCCTGATGCACAAGGCCCTGGGCTGGATGCTGCGGGAAATCGGCAAACGGGATGAGCCGGTGTTGGTAGAATTTCTGGACCAGCACCACCGCCATATACCCCGCACCATGCTGCGCTATGCTATTGAGCGCTTTCCGGAAGGGGTGCGGCAGGGATATTTAAAGGGGATCCCTACTGATACTGCTTAACTGCCATTAGTGCTCAGCCTATTTCTCAAACTGCTTCCCTTGCCGGGGAGCACCTACCTTACCTTACGCCTGTTTCTTTTGCTTTGCCTATTCCCTAGTTAAAGTCTTTTATGAGGTAGTATGAGCTGGTCCAGACAAAACCAGATTATTTCTTAGCCCGACCTTACTAAAACTCCCTTCTGTAAGGTTTTATACCACCACAAAACAATAGTCGCAGCTGGTTGGAGGGGCAACGTTAGGGCAGCACACTCCTTCATTTTTGGCTAGGGCGTCTGCAAGGGCCTGCAGGCACTATTTTTCAGAGTATTGAGAGGGGCTGTTGGGGACCTTTTCCAGCGCTGCGTGGGCAATGCGCTCCCTACTGCTTTTTACCAAAAAGCCCGCTCTGCTTTAATCATATCAATTAAATTACACCCTATAGGAGCTTTGTGACCCTTTAGCCAATTTGCATCAATCAAATAACCCTTTAATTACTAAAAATGAAAAAACTACTTTACTTGGCCTGCATGGTAGGACTGATTGGTGCAACCTCTTGTAAAAAAGATGATGAAAACGGTCCAGTAAATCAAACGACTTTTGATGGTAAAGCCTATACTATTAAGAGTAGTATGGTTCAGGACTACGGCAGTTGGGATGGTCACTACAATTATGACTTCTATTTAAGTGACGCTACAGTGCTGGACAGTCAAGCTGATGAATTGGATGGCAAAATATTGATTTATCTGGAGCTATTCTCTGCCGGTGAAGAAAGATTCCAAACTGGTACTTTTAACTTTGACGTTACAGGCGAAGTAGATGGCAAAAATTACTTCAATTATGCTGAGTTAGTGTATGATTCTAACAACAATAGTAAGTTAGATGAAGGAGACACCTGGTTGGAGGCTACAGCCGGTAAAGTAACCGTGTCTGGCACCAGTCCAAACTATACTGTTTCATATGATCTGACGTTCCCGAATAATAAGAAACTGGTGGGCTCCTATACCGGTACCCATCAAATTTACGAAGTTGGTTCAGCTTATCCTGAGGGTGAGCGCAGCAGCAAAAAGCGTTTGTTCTAAGCAGACACACTGCACACGCTAAGGGCGTGTTCCTACCTCCTGCAGCGGACTTATGAGCCTGCTGCAGGAGGTTTTTTTATACCTTCATTCATGCAGGTATCTCTAGGGGGCTGTTTTTGGCCGTTTGCTGTACCTTTTCGCTATCTCAGCCTGCATTTGGGGGCCGTTTTAAATAAATATACCTTATCTGCCGCAAGCCTCAGGTAATTTTAGTACCTTAACTATCATACACTTACATTTTTTAACGCTATGAAAACGCTTTTTCACCTCGGGGCCATGCTGCTGATCCTGGCCACTGTTTCCTGCAAAGACGATGATGGCGGCGGTGCGCCTGCCGAACCAGAAAACAGCTTTTCCTTTGATGGAAAAACCTACCAGATGAACTATGGCTTCATAGAAGACTGGGGGCCCGCCAATGTGTCCATGGAAGGAGAAGAAGACACCCACTACAATTACGATTTCTATCTGACGGATGCTACCGTTACCCCTTCGGGAGCCCAGGGCCTCACCTATCTGCTATATAGTGAACTGTACTCGTCGGGCAGCGGCAATTTCCAGACCGGCACCTTCAAGTGGGTGGATCATGAAAACCTGACGGAAGACGATGTGAACAACGCCAACTTTTTTGTGGCCCTTCTGGCAGAGGACGGTAATGGCGATGGCGACCTGGGGGATAGCCAGGACCGTTTCCACGAGCCCACCGGCGGCACCATTACCGTTTCAGGCACGGATTTAAGCGCTTATACCATTACCTACGATTTACGTTTTTCAGACAACCGGCGGCTTCAGGGCTCTTATACCGGTGAATTTGACTACTTCGATGAACGGGATGGCGAACGAGCCCCTACAAACGACTGGCGGAAACTGGAGAAGAAACACCCCCTCATCTTTAAGTAAAGGCATCCCAAAATCAAAGACTATCCCGGATTTTTAAGCGGGAGTATTCCCACAAGAGGCCTCGGAATGAACCCTGAGGCCTTTTATGGTACTATGCGATGGTGTACCAGGGTAGAAGAGAAATAAGGTCGTTCTTTGTGTTTTTGGGTATAATCAGGATACTGAGCCCCACCTAGTCCCAAAAATTTCGGGTTGGCCAACGCTTGTTTCCCAAGGCCCCTCATTGGACCCCATGCCCCCTTCCTGCAGGCTTTGCGCTTGCAGAAACTGCCTTTCAGCCTGAATTTTATCCGCTTGTATATATAATTATTCGATTAAAATAATATATCATTCTAATGCATGTTGTAGGGGAATAGGCCGCTATCTTTGCCCTATATTTTTTATAACCCCTTAACCACCCATGAAAAAGTTTCTTTTTTACGCTGGCGCACTGGCCCTGCTGGCTACCACTTCCTGCAAAGATGATGAAGGCGGCGGCCCTACCCCTAACACTGTGATGTACAACGGCAACTCCTATGCTGTAAATGCGGCTATGGTAGAAGACTATGGTCCGGCCAGCATGACCGAGGAAGGCGACCCTACGCACTATAACTACACTTTTTACATTACCGATGCATCGCGCTTTGATGGCGCTGTGGAGGGGGTAAAGTATGTGCTGGTAGCCGACCTGTATTCAAATGGGGCTGAGCGTTTCAACGGCGGCCAATTTAATGTAGTTGATTTTGAAGAAGCAACCGAAGAGGATGTGATGGGCGAAAAGGTAATGCTTGGCCTGCTGTTCATTGACCTGAACAACGATGGCGACTTTACCGATGCCAATGAAATGCAGTTTGCCGAACAAGGCTCAGTAACTGCCTCTGGATCTGGCACCAACTACGCCCTCACCTTCAACCTTACGTTTCTGGAAAACAAGAAATTTACCGGCACCTACTCCGGCACTTTCCAGTTTGTAGATGAAACCGGTGGCGAACGCATGCCTGGTATGGACATGCGCAAAACCGCTAAGGTAAAATGGGCTATGTAAAATAGCAATGCCCCCTTAAACAAGAGAAGAGCCGGTTGTGCAACCGGCTCTTCTCTTGTTTAGGGATTATAGAAAAAGGCGCCTTCTCTATCTATACGAGGGCTTATACCCCCTGTGCTTCTACACTCTGCACCTCGGGCACCATACGCTTCAGCAGATTTTCAATACCGGCCTTTAGGGTAATAGTAGAAGATGGGCAGCCACTGCAGGAGCCCTGCAGCAATACCTTTACCACGCCGCCTTCAAAGCTGTGAAACTGAATGGCGCCACCATCACTCTCTACAGCGGGGCGTACGTACTCATCCAGAATATTGACGATCTTAGTCTCGGTATCGGTTTGAGGTGCGTTGCCAAGAGCGGCAGCATCGGGCTGTTTGGTGATGAGCGCCCGGCCACTCTCCAGGTATTGCTGGATCTGGGCTTTTATCTGGGCCTGGATCTCAATCCACTCCACATCGGCCGATTTGGTAACCGTTACAAAGTTGCTCATGTAAAACACCCGTTCTACATGGGGGTGCTCCAGCAGCTCCTGTGCCAGGGGCGAGATATGGGCCGCTTCTTTATCGGCAAAATCAAACGTAGCCCCCTCGGGCAGCAGCATGTAGTTGGCTACAAATTTAAGGCTGTTGGGGTTGGGGTTGGCCTCCAGATAGAGGGTTACGTGACGTTTATCGGTGGTTTGCTTGCTTTGCATGGTATAGTGCGGTTATATCCTTAAAACAGCCACAGGCGGGATTCGTTCCGTGTTGGGCCATTGATACTGCAAAGGTCGGCAGGCGGGCTCCCAAATGCAACTGAAAGGCCACAGATCTGCAAGCGAGCTGCCCAAAATTCAGCAGATAGTGCTACTTTTCCCTGCCCGGTAGCCTTGTGCGGATTAACCTTTGGTTCATAGCCCGGGTTTATCAATAAACCCCCTGTTGCATGCGCTACCTGAGCATTGACCTGGAGACCAGCGGTACCGACCCCGACCAGAGCCAGATACTGGAATTTGCCGCCGTACTGGAGAATACCCGCCAGCCCCTGCTGCCCGTAGAGGAGCTACCCTGCCTGCGCCTGGCCGTGCACCACCCCCTGATCAGCGGTACGGTAGGCGCCCTGGCCATTAACGCCCGCCTGCTGCAGGAGCTCAGCGATGCCCGCCAAAAGACCAATATGCCCCCCGATCACTGCCTGCCCGAAGAAGTGCTGGTGCGCTTTGCCGAATTTCTGGATGCGCAGGGGGTAAACCGCAAAAAAGCGCTGGTGGCCGCCGGTAAGAATTTTGCCACCTTTGATCTGCCCTTTCTGCAGCGCCTGCCGGGCTATGGTGAGCTGCTCTGGATCAGCAATGCCGTACTTGACCCGGCCCTGCTGTACCTCAACTGGCAAAAAGACAGCAAGCTGCCCAACATGGCCTCCTGCAAGCGCCGGGCGGGCCTGCCCGAAGAGGTAAGCCACCAGGCGCTGGATGATGCCCGGGATGTGGTACGGCTGCTGCGGCCCTTTTATAGCAAAGCAGCCGCTGAAGCAGAACAGCCAGATGCAGAAAAAGAAGAAGACTAAGGCCTCCTGAATGCTGATAAAGATCATGCCCGCGGCGGGTGTGCATCATGTTCTGCCCACCCCCTCGGGGGCTATCTTTGCCCTACGTACTACCCCCCTTGTACCATGAACCAGTATGTGAGTGCTGCCGAGGCGGCTAAACTTATTCAGTCGGGAGACCGCGTGTATATTCATAGTGTGGCGGCAGCGCCCCAGGCGCTCATTGAAGCCATGGTGGCGCGGGCGCCCGAGCTGCGCGATGTAGAAATTGTGCACCTGCATACCGAGGGGGTTGCCCCTTATGCGCAGGAGATGTACCAGAGCAGCTTTCGCCTGCACTCGCTCTTTGTGGGCCCCAATGTGCGGGAAGCCACCCAGCAGGGCCTGGCCGATTATATCCCCATCTTTTTGAGCGAAGTACCCAACCTGTTTAAGCGCAATATTCTGCCGCTGGATGTGGCTCTGGTGCAGGTAAGCCCCCCCGACAAGCACGGCTTTTGCAGCCTGGGTCCTTCGGTAGAGGCCACCAAATCGGCCATTGAAAATGCCAAAATCGTCATTGCCCAGGTAAATGCCCGCATGCCCTTTGTGTATGGCGATGGGCTGATGCACCTGAAGAACTTTGATTTTCTGGTCGCCCATGATGCCCCCCTGCCCGAGCCCCACCAGCGCGAATGCAGCGAGCAGGCTCAGCTCATTGGCCAGCACATAGCCGGCCTGGTAGAAGACGGGGCCACCCTGCAAATGGGCATAGGCGCCATACCCGATGCCGTACTGGCCTCGCTGGGCAACCATAAGGGGTTGGGGGTGCATACCGAAATGTTCTCCGACGGGCTCATTCCCCTTATTCAGAAGGGGGTGGTCACCAATGAGCACAAGGTGATCATGCCGGGCCGTACCGTATCGGCCTTTGTCATGGGCAGCCAGCGGGTGTACGACTTCATCGACCGCAACCCCGGGGTGCAGCTCATGGATGTATCCTTTACCAATGATGTGAGCATCATCCGCCAGAACCCCAAAGTAACGGCCATTAACTGCGCCATTGAGATCGACCTTACCGGCCAGGTGTGCGCCGACTCCATCGGCACCCGCCATTACAGCGGCGTGGGCGGGCAGATCGATTTTATCCGGGGCGCTTCCTACTCCGAAGGGGGCAAACCCATCATTGCCATTCCCTCCACCACCAAGCGGGGCGAGAGCAAGATCAACCCCTTTTTGAAGCAGGGAGCAGGCGTGGTTAGCACCCGGGCCAATGTGCACTACATAGTAACCGAATGGGGCTGGACCAACCTCTACGGCAAAAGTTTGAAACAACGGGCCAAGGCCCTCATTGATATAGCCCATCCCATGCACCGGGACAGCCTGGAGCAGGCTGCCTATGAACGTTTCGGCCGCAAGGAATGGGTGTTAGGTTAAGGGATTATGCATGGAAGCAAAGGCCGGGGCAGATGCTCCGGCTTTTTTGGTTTAGCGCCTGCTGCTGGTTCTATCCTCTGCCAGCCGAATACCTTTCATATCGCTAAAGCGGCCCATGAGTGCCCAGCCATTGGCCTTTTCTATCACCGCCACCAGCAGCTCGTTTTCGCCCTTTTGCAGCGGCAGATACAACTGGTTGGCTTCCGGGTGCATATCGCCCCTGAAGAGCGGCCCCTTGAACCGAAAGCCATTGCTGCCCGAGTACAGCAGCTGCCCGTTGAGGAACACATGGGCCTTATCGCTAAAATCAAAGAGAAAGCCCTTTAGCTGCGCTGTTTCTGAGTAGATGGTGAGGCGGGCATAGACCACCTCTTCCGAATTTGCCTCAAAATTGCCGGCCACCTGCTTGCGCACCCAGCGGTTCAGGGGCAGCAGTCCCCCTTCTTCAGCCGCTGCCCGCTGCCACTGCTCACCGGCCAGAGAGGGGTATAGCGGCCGGGCCGGCGCCGGCCGGGCTGCCGATACGTACCAGAAGGGGATCACTCCGGCCGGCAGCGCCGCAGGGGGGCCGGGCACATAGCCTGCTGCATGGGGGCGGGCCTGCACCCGCAGATTGGCAAAGTGGTTGCCGCCCAGGGAGCGCAGGCCTATTTTACCCCGGCCAAAACCGGTGCGCAGGCGCCCTACTGTCAGCAGGGGTTCGGGATCCTCATTCAGAAACACCCAGAGACTATCCCCCTTTATCTCCAGCCGCAGGTGATTCCAGCGGTCGGTATGGATGGGGGCCGCTGCCTGAAGGGGGTAGTACAGCTGCCAGGTAGATTCCCCCTGGTATACCGGGCTGTACTGAATGGCATCGGGCTGGGCCGATTTGTGCATGCGCAGGTACACCTCCTCATAGCTTTCCCCTGGAGTATCCACCCCGGGCTGTGCCCAGAAGAGCAGGGCCGCAAAGCTGCGCACATCGGTGGGGGCAATGTCTACCTCCAGGCGGCCCTCCTCAAACTCCAGCCCCTCAAAAAAGGCCTCGCCTTTCAGGTAGAGGCTCTTCTGCGCCAGGTGCTCCTCAAAGCGGTGGCTGGCCCCCGGGCCAAAGGTCCAGGCTGCAGGGCTCAGGGGAAGGGTCTGCTGGGCAAACGCACAAAGCGTTGCCAGCAGCCAGAGCAGGGCAACAAGCAGGGGGTGATGTAGGGAAAAGCGTTTCATCGGTTGATCATTTGCACAAAGGTCGCTGCTGTACCCCTGCGGCAACAGGTCAATTTTTATTTCTAATGGTCATTTGGCCGGCTGCGAAATTCTTTGGGGGTACAGCCCTCGGCCTTTTTAAAGAAGCGGTTAAAGTTGGAGGCATCGCTAAAGCCCAGCGCGTAGCCAATTTCGGCATTGGTTTGGGGGGAATAGAGCAACCGGCGTCTGGCCTCCAGCAGCAGCCGTCTGCGTATGAGCGCAGCGGCCGGCTCGCCAGAGGCTTCCTGCACCAGGCGGCTCAGGTAAGCGGTGCTCAGCTGCAGCTGGCCGGCATACTCCTGCACCCGGTGCCAGCGGGTGATATGGGTCTCCAGCAGCTGCAAAAAAGCTTTGTAGAGCTGTTGCTTTTTGCGACTGCTCTCCCTGCTGCTGTGCTGTAAACTGCCGGTTGAGGAGAATGAGCAGGTAATAGAGCAAGGACCTGAAAATATGGCTGCTGTCGGCCTGCAGGCTCAGCAATTCCTGCTCCAGCTCCTGCAGCAGGCCCAGGCATTTGGCATAGGTGTCTGCCTCCAGCTGCAGGGCGGCCCGCTCCGACAGGGGGTTAAAATAGGCCAGCTGCTGCATAAAAAGAGCATCCTGAAAAAAGCCGCTCATAAACTCCTGCTCAAAAAAAAGCGAGACCCCCTTTAACGGACTGTTGCCTAACTGCCACTGCCGGCTCTGGTAGGGGGCGCAGAAAATAACTTGCCGGGGAGCCACGGCCAGCGGACGGCCATCCAGCCAAAAGGTGCCGCTGCCCTCTGTTATGAACAGGATCTCATAGAAGGTGATACAATGCGGCTCCCGGCTCAGGTTGTAATTGGGCAGCGACTCCATCCGGCCCAGGTCTATGAGCAGGCGGGCGCCATATTTGGTGCGGTTGAAATTGTAGCGTCGCATGGGGTATTTTCTGCTAAGAAGGCTCAGGCGGATGCCAGAGATGCTAATGGGCTGATAGGATGCTGCTGCGGCAACCAGACCAGAAAGGTGCTGCCCTGGTCGGGCTGGCTTCGTACCTCTATGTAGCCGCCTAAGATCTCCGTCTGCACCTTTATCAGGTACAGGCCAAGGCCCCGGCCCTCGCGGTTTTCATGAAAACGCTTGTACATCTTAAAGAGGTTGGCCCCATGGCGTTCCAGATCTATGCCTACCCCATTGTCGCTGATCTCCAGCAATACGCCCTGCATCATACTGCTGCTTTTTATGGTAATAGAGCAGGGGCGGCCGGGCTTGTGGTACTTGATGGCATTGCTGATGAGGTTATACAAAATGCTGTGCAGATACGATTTTACCCCCTGTATTTCCTGTACCTGTAATTCCTGCCGGATCTCTGCAGCACAGGCCTCCTGTTCACTTTTAAGAGACAGCAACACATTTTCCAGCAGATGGGGCAACGCTATCTGCTCCATATCCAGCTTGCCTTCCCGGATCTGCAGTACCTGCGAGAGATCACAAATCACCGTATCCAGGGCCTGGCTGGCGGTTTTGGCATGCAGCAGCAACTGCCGGTTGTGGGGGGTGGCATTATCAAAATCAAAAATGTTGATAAGCCCCAGCAGGCTGGCCACCGGCCCGCGCAGGTTGTGGGAGATGGTATAGCTAAACTGGCGGAGCTCTTCTATGCGGCTGTGCAGCTCCTGATTGCTGGCTTCCAGAATTTTATTCTTCTCCAGCAGATGTGCATGTAGCTGGGTATTTTCGGCTTGCAGCAGTTCTTTTTGCTGCTCTATCAGCTGGTTGGCTTCCTGCAGTTGCTGTTGCCCCTCCACCAGCTTTTCGGCCTGGGCCTGAATCTCCTCATGACGACGGCCCAGCTCCTGATAAAGCTGGCGCAGCTGATTGTTTCCACTCATCAGGTCCAGCTCAGCCTTCTCCAGCATCATTTTATAGTAGAGAAAAGCTGCGGCAATAAGGGCAAACAATACCAGCAGCAAAAAATCGAGAAAATCATATACCGCAGAGCTGTGCCCCAGCTGGTAAAAGTCTACCCCAAAAAGCTCATGAATAGGATCATAAAGCGCCAGGCATAGAAATGGAGCCGCCAACCCCAGGGCAAGCAGCTTTTTTTCCCGTAGCAAAAACAGGGTAAGGGGTATAATAGCCGTCAGCAGCAATACTATACGGCTATTGAAATATTGGATCTCTTCTACCTGAGGGGTATTGCGCTTGATGATAACCGCTACAGCAAGTGTTGCCATGGGCACAAAGGCGCTCATGCCAAGCCTGCTGAGATTAAAAAAGCCCCTGCGGTTCAGCAGCAGAACGCCAAAATAAAATACGGCGGTAAGGAGGATAAGGGGGGCTGTTACTGAATTAGACAGGGTAAAATAGGCTGCTGCCGCCAGCACCACGCTAAGAAGCAGGAGAATGAGCGCAATCCGGTTGGTTAGCAGCAGGATGCGTGCCTTGAGGGCAGACATATCTTGCGTTATACCCAAACGGCTGATCCTGTTCCAGAGCTCTCCCATGCTTCTAATCTACTTATTTTGGGGTTTAATCCATTAAGCCTTTTCAATAAACATCTGGATGCTGAATTGTTGGCTGCCTTTTGGTAGGCTTTTTGTTCCGGATAGGGCTTTCAAAAAAAGAAAACCCCAGCCAGGAGCTAGGGTCTTCTTACGTTACTCTTTTATGAAGGATTAATTTGCAGGAAGAAGCACGGCATCGATCACATGTACTACGCCATTGGTAGCCAGCACATCGGAGGCTTCGGCATTTATGTTTGCTTCATTTGAGCCCTGTACACCCACTGCCGGGGTGCTGGCATCAATCACCAGCGTTTGCCCGCTTTGCAGGGGCGCTACGGTGCCATCTGCCAGATCGGCCGAGAATACCCGTCCGCCAACCACGTGGGTTAGCAGAATGGCCTGCAGGTCGGCCACCGGAATATCATTGATGCTGTTAATGCCATTGTCGGCATCGTATACTGCCTGAAAGGCCGCATCGGTTGGTGCAAATACGGTATAGCCCATGCCCCCATTATCGCCGCTCAGGGCCGCTACCAGATCCGCGCCTCCATTCTGGCTTACGCGCAGTACGGCCGCCAGCAGCTGGGTAAATTCAGCACCTTCTTCGGCACCGGCCAGGGACTGTACCAGTTCTACCAGGTTCTGGCTGGGGGGCATCAGGGTACGGTTGATCACATGTACCACCCCATTAGAACCCACCACATCTGTCGTTACTACCTGGCTATTGCCATTGATAAAGGCGCCATTATCATTCAGGCTTACATAGAAATCCTCTCCGCCCAGGCTGGGCACCGCACCGGCTGTGAGATCAGCCGCCCGCACATCGCCTTCTACTACATGGTAAAGCAAGATGGGTTGCAGGTCTTCGGCCGTTAGGCCCTCCAGGCTGGTAATGCCGGCAGCGGCAAAAGCATCATTGGTGGGGGCAAATACGGTAAAGGGACCCTCTTCCAGCAGCGGTGCTACCAGGCCGGCTCTGCGCAGGGCCTGTACCAGTATGGAGAAGTTGCTATTGAAGTAGGCTGGGGCCAGGATGGTACCGGCTACGGCACGCGGCTCAGCGGGCAGCAATACACCCCCTATTTTGTGCACCACGCCATTGATGGCTTCAATATCGGCCTGGGTAACGGCTATGCCATCTACCTGTACGCCACCAGAGGTGGTTACGGTCAGGCGCTCGCCCTGCAGGGTTTCTACCTGGCCGGCATTGAGGCTGGCTGCCGGAAGCGTCTGGGGCACAATATGATACTCCAAAACCTCGCGCACCACTGCCTCGGGAAGCTCTGCGGCCGAAGAAAGGCCCAGGCTGGCTACCAGGTTGGAAAAGGCCGTATTGGTGGGGGCAAAAATGGTAAGGCTGGCATTCTGATCACTGGCGGCAGTCATCAGGTCCTGATAGGCCGGCTGGCTCAGGATAGAGGCCAGGGTGCTCAGGTCCGGATCGGCCTGCAGGCGCTGGGCCAGGGTTGTGTAGTCGATCATCGGGCCGGTGTCATCATCATCGCAGCTGCTTAGGAATGCTGTAGACAGCAATAGGCTAAAGGCTAGTAACCAAAAGCGCTGTTGGGTAGGATTTAAAAATTTCATTGTTGTACTGGTTATGTTCAAAATTGGTACTTACTGCTGAAAACCCAGAAGGCACCTATGTATACTGCAATACTAAAATTATGTTTGAGTAATTGCAAAGTTTATTAAACAAATTTTCTATAACCCTACATTTCCAGGGACCAAGCTACTGCCGGACTGTAAGTAAATAACAGGCAGCATTTTATTTTTTGGGGGTATAAGGCGAAAAAACGGAAGTGTAGCAGGTAAAAAAATTCTGTGGTCTTCATGTTTGTGTTTATGTAATATTAAACAAATAAGAATGTGCTGACTTGCTCCTGGACTCAGATTTTTACCGGCAGCGGCACTGGTATCGCTACCCCCTGTGGCACGCTCTCCGGGTATAGCTTCTACTTCAGACAAATTTTTTTGTGCCCAGGCAACCCCTGGGCGGTCTGCCTAGTCTGACCCGTACTACAGCAAAAAAATGAGCAGCTGTACCCTCTTCACCCTTACACCCATACAGCTATGCACCCCTTTTTCAAACTTACGTATCTACTGCTCTTCCTGAGCCTGGGCATTTGGTCCTGCGAGCCGGAAGACCCCCAGCCGGAGAACAAACTGCTGGCCAGCGCCGGCGCCGATCAGCAAGTGGTGGCGGGCACCAGCGTACAGCTGGATGGTTCCGCCTCTACTGATGGAAATGGAAAATCGTTCAGTTTCGCCTGGCACTTCAAAAGCAAGCCTCTGGGCAGTGCAGCCAGCCTGCAGGATGCCCAAACCGCCACTCCTTCTTTTACACCGGATGTAGCCGGTACCTACCTGCTGGAGCTTCGCATCAGCAACCAGGGGGGCGAGGCTTCTGATGACGTTCGCATTGTGGCCACTACACCCGGCGAAGAACCCAATGATCCGGTTGCCATTGTTATCAGGGAAGATATTACCGAAGACCGGGTGCTGGAAGATATTTTTTCCGATGGTGCCCTGGCCGATTACATCGTTACGGCTGATGTAACGGTTACCGCCACCCTTACCGTAAAGCCTGGTGTACGCATTGAATTTGAGCAGGACAAGGGGCTAAAGATCTTTCCCCAGGGCGCCCTTATTGCCAGAGGCGGCAATGATGGTAGTGGCTCCAACGATCTGCGCATCACCTTTACCGGCCGCAGCGCTACCAAAGGCTTCTGGAAGGGCATCCTCATTGCCAGCGCCAACCCCCTTAATGAGCTTGAAAACGTAGTGATTGCCTACGGAGGCAGCAGTGCCTTTCTGCAGGATACGCAAGGGGGTGCGCTGGCCAACCTGCAGCTGGAAGGTACCAGTTACGCGGGCTCATCCCTTAAGGTACGCAATAGCTCCTTTCAGAGCAGCGCCGGTTTTGGCATGTTTGTAGCGGGCCAGTCGCAGCTGACGGGCTTTTCGAACAACTACTTTGATGACAATTCCACAGCTGCCCTATACCTGCCGGCGGGCCAGCTGCACCAGCTGGACTTCTATTCGCACTTTACCGGCAATAACGGCCTCAATGGGGTAGTTACCGGCGGCCTGGTACAACATGATCAGGAAGTGGTATGGCCGGATTTTAATGATGGCTCCAGCTACTATGTGCACAGCGATCTGGTGCTGGAATCCGGCGTACGCATTGCCGAAGGGGCTACCTTCCGGTTTGAGCAGGACCTGCTGCTGCAGGTAAAGGGCGGTGG
Source organism: Cesiribacter andamanensis AMV16 (assembly GCF_000348925.1). Lineage (GTDB taxonomy): Bacteria > Bacteroidota > Bacteroidia > Cytophagales > Cyclobacteriaceae > Cesiribacter > Cesiribacter andamanensis. The sequence continues at coordinate 26,957 of NZ_AODQ01000051.1, forward strand.
ATATTTGAATGCCACCGGCAGCCAAGCCAGCCCTATTACCTTTACGGCCAAAAATGCTCAGCAGTACTGGGGGGGCATATTCTTCCAGACCACCAGTGATCTCAACCGGCTGCACGCTGCGGAAGTTTCCAGGGCCGGCAGCCGGGAGGTCCCCTTCTATGCCGGCCAAAAGGCCAATGTGGCCATTTCTGTAACGGGCAAAGCCTCCATAGAAAATACCCTTATCAAGGAGGGAATGGGTTGGGGGGTACTTGCCTTTACCGATAAGGGCGCCCAGCTGAACACCAGCGTTACTACCGTCAATACCTTTCAGGAGCTTGCCGCCGGCGCTTTCAAGATTACCTCCGGCGACCCCAATGCACAGCAGCTGGCGGGTGAGTGGCTGGATGCCGCCAGCTTTAATACCGGTAAGGCTTTTGACCCCCTGTTTTACAACCGGGCCACCAGCCAGTGGTTTGGCGGGGCCGCCAGCCCCTGGGCCATGAGTCCGCAGCCCGGCATTGGTCTCAAAATAGAGGCCGATGGCTCTTATATCTGGACGATCCTTATCGCCCATGATCCGCTGGGATGCGGCACCCCCTACTCAGCCGAGTACATTACCGGAAACGTAAGCCCCAACGGCCAGCAGCTGCAGTTTGTGGAAGCCTACTGGAGAAGCAAGTTGTCCAACCCCTGCGATGAGACTCAAAGTGTAGATACCAACGTTAGCACCGGCAGCATGGCGCTGGGCTACCGCATCGAACGCATGTACGATCTATGGACAGGGGAGCCTACTCACTGGGTGCTTACGCTCACTAATCCGGATGGCACTACCTTCAAGTATTACAAGCACTAAGCCCGCCACGGTACTTTTTATATTCTTCTTTCTTCTCTGTATAAAAGCCACCTGCCCCAATGTAGGTGGCTTTTTGGCTTTCCGCTGAGCCTCAAAAGCTTTTTAGGCACAAACAATTTTGGCTGTGCCGCTTTCACTATTAAAGCTTTTGGAAACATGACAAACCCAGACAAACAAGTAGCCCTTATTACCGGCGCTTCCAGCGGCATTGGCCGGGCCATTGCCAAAGCCCTGGCCAAAGAAGGCGCTAAGGTAGTACTGGCCTCCCGGAATAAGGAGGAACTGGAACAGCTCAAAGCCGAGATCGAAAAAGAGGGGGGTAACGCTCTGGTGATTCCCACCGATGTTACCAAGCCCAAAGAAGCCGAAGCCCTGGTAGCTAAAACCCTGGAGCAATGGCAGCGGCTGGATATTGTGGTGAACAGTGCCGGCCTGATGCCCCTATCCTACCTGAAAAACCGCCACCTGGACGAATGGCTGCAGATGATCGATGTAAATGTAAAGGGCACTCTCATTACCACCTATGCGGCCCTGCCCCCCTTCAAGAAGCAAAAGCGCGGTCATTTTATCAACCTGGCCTCTATTGATGGGCGGGAGCTCTACGCAGGGGGGGCAGTGTATGGCGCCAGCAAGGCGGCGGTGATTGCCTTTTCCCGTACCCTGCGCATGGAGCTCTCGCCCGAGTTTAACATCCGCATTACCTGTCTGGAGCCCGGCACCGTGGATACCCCCTTGCGGGAGGGCATCACCGATCAGGAGTTTCTGGACGATCAGGACTGGGATGAAGACGAGGCCAAACTGCAGCCTGACGACATCGCCCGGGCTGTGCTCTATGCCGTACAGCAACCCCAATCGGTGAATGTAAACGAGATTGTGATCAAACCAACGGGCAAGGCGTAAGGGAATGCCTTATCTCTACCCCTTGCCTGGCGCCCCTTGCCGGGCGCCCCTAGCCTGGCGCCCCTAGCCGGGTGCCCCTCTGGCTAGCTGCCCGCCCTTCAGGAGAAGGGAACTGGCAGCCAGTATTTTATTGACTGCTCAGCATTTTCCAGTGGCTCCATTCATGTTCATCGTACATGAGTACCCCCTTTGCACCTACATTTTACCTGTTCTTATAGATGAAATAGCCAATGGCAAACCGCACCTATTATGTCTATCTATTGAGCAATAAAAGTGGTAGTGTTTTGTACGTAGGTGTAACCAACGATTTGCAGCGGCGGGTGCTGGAGCATAAAAGCGGATATAATCCCGGCTCCTTCACCAGCCGCTACAAGGTGCATAAGCTGGTATGGTGGGAAGAGTTGCCCTCACCAGAGGAGGCCATCGCCCGGGAAAAACAGTTAAAAGGCGGCTCAAGAGCCAGAAAAGTCCAACTCATCCAAGCCCACAACCCCCAATGGCTGGACCTCTCCCAAGGCTGGTATGATTAGTCCACCTACCCCCTTCTGCCCCCTGGCTCCGGTCATACTAAGTTAGGGGAGAGAAAAGATTTGGAAGAAAGGCCAAAGGAAATTTGGTTTACCTAAAAAAGCAGGAAGCTGTTCCTGAGTAGTTGCTACAGGTAAAAGCAGAAGATAAAGAACCTGGCCGTCATTGGTCTTGGAAGACCCTTCGCAATGCAGTTCCCTTCTGCTCCTTTTACTCTTTAGTCCGGACAATTCATTAGGTCTTGCAGAACCTGTTTTCAGTATAGATGGAAAAAGAGTAAAAGCCTTACCCCTAGCAGCCCCAATAGAACTGCCCCTGCTCATTGATAACTATAACAAAGATAAAAGATCATGGAAAAGGATCAAGTTTTTGTAGTGGGGGTAGATGTGTCCAAGGCCACATTTGATGTGTATTTCCAGGATGCTGCCGCCAAAAAGCATCAACTAAAGCTGGAGAACAGCCAGCAAGGTTTCCAAAACCTTCTCTCTTCTTTACCTAAAGAGAAAAAATAAAAGTGGTTATGGAAGCCTCCGGCCCTTACTACTACCAGCTGGCCTGCTTTCTGTATGAAAAAGACCTAGAGGTAGCGGTAATGAATCCTCTGGTCATAAAGCGCTTTTGCCAGATGCAGCTGCAACGCACCAAAACCGATAAAGCCGATGCAAAAGCCATCTTCCAGTATGGTTCATTAATGCAGACCAAGGCCTGGCAGCCGCTCAAGGAGAATTACCAAAGTATCAAGCAGCTTTATACCAGAAGAAAACAACTGCTCAAACACCAGCATGCTACAGGGCGGCAACTGGAAGCTTTTCTTGCCACAGGAGCCGTTGATCCATGGCTAAAGCAGCAGATGTGCAAGGAGCTGCAGGAGCTAACAGCCACTATCCAGGCCATTGATGAAGCCCTGGACAGGCTCATTGAAAAAGAGAATGGTCCCTTAAAGCAGCAGCTGGAGTCTATTCCTGGTATAGGACCAAAGACTAGCTTGCTATTACTTGTCAGCCTTAGGGGATTTGAAGGCTTTACCAACTATCGTCAGGTGATATCCTATCTTGGGCTTTCACCCAGAAGCTTTGAGTCAGGTTCATCAGTAAAGGGAAAGGCTAAGATCTGCAAAATGGGCATGGGACAAGTAAGAGCTTGTCTATACATGGCCGCCAGGGCTGCCAAACGCTACAACAAATCCTGTAAAGAACTCTA
>NZ_AODQ01000052.1 GCF_000348925.1 Cesiribacter andamanensis AMV16
GCCTTTTTTGTATGCCGTCTTGCCGGCTGCACCACCTCCCCCGCTTCCCCCGCGTATTAGGTAGCTTGGTAAACACCCCCCTGTTAAAAAAAGCAGCCCCGGAAATTTCCGGGGCTGCTTTCGTTTATATATCCGTACCGTTTGTTTACAGGGCCGCCAGCTTGTCCAGCAGCACATCATCGAAGCGGATGTACTTGGTGGGGGCAAAGTAGGGGGGCTCCATGGAGTTCATCTTCTCGGCCAGCTGCTTGATTTTGTCGTACTTGTTGCGCTTGCTTTCCGAGATGGCAATTTTCATGATCTTGGTAAAGAGCAGCACATGGTCGCAGGTATCTTTGCCCAGCAGGCGTATCTGCCGCTGAATGGAGTTGATCAGCTGGTTGAACAGGTCGTAATCACTCTGCAGGCAGTACTGCAGCGCCAGCAGGGTCTTGATCTCCAGCTGCGCATAGGGGTACTTCTTGAGGCTGATGTCGTTGAGCAGCTTGTTGATCCAGCGGGCCGACTCCTCGGGCTTGCCGGCATAGTAGCAGGAAATGGAGCGGTAGGTAATGTAGGTGATGTACTTGGGCACATCTTCCTTATCGATCTCAAAGTCCTGGAACAGCACCTCATTCTCCTCATACATGCGCTCGGGATCGCCCATGCGCAGGTGGCGCTCTATTTTGGTGAGCACAAACTGGGCCGGGTAGGTAAACAGGCTGTAATTGGTCATCAGGTGTGCCGCCGATTCGTTTACTTCCTCAAAGAAGTTCTCAGCCTTGCGGTATACCTTGTAGTAGTTGTAGTACTCCAGGCGCAGGTATTCGTACACCAGGCGCAGGTGGTAGTAGATGGTATCCAGGTGATACATCTCAAAGATGGCATGCATGCGGTCCAGGATATCCTCAATGGGCTCCAGGTCCTGCTCCATGTTCTCATCCCGCACCACAAACAGGCGGTGGAACACGCTCAGGCAGCTTTGGTAGATGTAGAGGCGGTGCGAGTTGTAGAGTCGGCACACATTGCCCATTTCATTGCTAAGCAGGCTAAGCTCCAGCTTCTCGATCTCGCCGCCGGTAAGGGTGTACTCGCCATACTTGCGGAAGTAGTTTACCAGCAGGTCTTCGGCCTTGTCTACAGCCAGCATGTAGGCTACGTGCTGGTTGTATTGCTGCGAGTAGGTAAAGTGCTCGGGTGAGTGCACATGCAGCTTTTTGAGCGTTTTGTACACCACGGTAAGCTCATTGGCCAGGTCGTAGTCCAGCAACTCCTTCTCCAGCTTCTTAAGGGTAGCAATGGCAATGGCTTTTTTCTTGGTAAATACTACCTCATTGATGTTGGCTACTTTCTTAAGAACGTCGGTACGCGGGTTCTCCATTTGCTGAAGAAGGTACTCTTCGATCTTCTGGTTGAGGCGAGAGCGCAGGGTGTAGTAGGCATTGGTATTTACATCCAGCTCGTCCATGATCTTGTTGTCAGAAACGTGCTTTTCCCGCATGGCTTTGAGCAGGTAAGCCGATTTTTCGGCACTGCTTTCCATCAGCGAGTTGTAAATCTTCTCATAGTCAGCCTCGGAAAGCTGCTTTATAATGTTTTTTAGTTTGGCCATAAGTTAAAAGGCGTCAATGGGCTGATCCACAGGATCCTGGAAAGGCAATGGGTTATATTCTGGAAATACTTTTCCAATTCGGGCAAATGAATGCTGAAAATAAGAAAATTCTAGTCAAATTTTAAAACTTTCAAGAAACAAACTATTCAGCTTTGTTTTATTACCTGCTTCCGATTTAGGATAAATTGGCCCTGAACCCGCCATTTTCCCGCTTTTTGGGCTGCTTGGTACCTCCCGAAGGGAGCTTTTTTTCATTAAAAATAAGCAATATAAAAAGGTATTTTTTTGGTTTGGTTAGAGGCGCTCACAGGAGTGTATGCGTGTGGTTTGTTTTTAAAGCGGCTGACATACAGGATCTTATCTAACGGTGTGCCCATCTTGTAGCCTGAACGTAAGAGGCGAGTTTGCACTGATTCCCATGAGAGTTCCCCCTGTTGCTGTCTGCCCGGCCCCCCTGCAACAGCCTGCCAAAAGGGCTTTTCTGTAGTTACAGAGGCTAAGCCCAAATTAATTTGCAAAAAAAATGTTGCAACAGTAACTTTTGCCCGCTACACTACGTAGGGATTAACCTTAAGGGGAGACTACATCTACATCATTTTGACGCTTCTCAATCAGCTTTTCGACCGCTACGACAAGCCCTTACTTGTGCTTGAGCACGGGCAGGTGGTACGGGCCAACCGGGCTGCCATTACCCAATGGCCCAGGCTACTGAGCGCCCACAAACCTTATTTGTGGGAGTTAAGCCCGGCGCTTACCCAAAAGCAGGTAGCGAATTTCCTGAGCAAAGAGGCAGCAGGAACTGACCAGTCCGCTCCGCTACCGATTCCCTCCCAGGCCAGCCCCTCCCGTATTTTTGATGGTAGCCTGCTGGATCGGGAGGCGTCTACGCTGCTGCTGGAATGTACCGAGCGCCCGGCCGGCACCCCTCCTCCCCCGTTATCGACCCATACGCTCAAGGCCCTGCTGGAAGGCCTGACCGATAAGCTGGTAGCCGTACTGGATACCAACCTGCATTACCTGGCCTTTACCAGAGCCTATGAGCAGGAGTATGAAAAAATCTTTGCCGTAAGCATCGCTCCCGGCGATCATCTGCTGGGTACCCTCAGCCATCTGCCCGGCGAGCAACAAAAGGCCCTGGCCATTTATGAGCAGGTAATGCAGGGCAGGCGCTATGCGTTTACGCAAACCTTTGGCCATGATTCTCTTCAGCCAAAAACCTTTTCGTTTTCCTTTACCCCCCTTACGGATAGCAGCGACCAACTAATTGCCATTCTCTATGTAGTAGAAGAAGTGGTGGCAGCCTCTGACCAGCAGCCTTCCGAGCTGGAGGATCGCTTTCGTACACTGGCCGAACATAGCCCGGATGTGATCATGCGCCTGGATGCGCAGCTAAACGTATTATTTGTAAATAGTGCCATTACGCAGGAAACCGGCCGGATGCCCGCCGACTATAGCAACCGCAGCCTGAAGGAGTCTCCTTATAAAGATCGCATTCCTGAAGAGTTCTACACCAAAGTGAAGCAGGTGTTTGAGAGCGGTGAGGAGCATGATCTGGTTAGTATTTTTACCCATAATGGCAGCGCAAACGATTTTTATACCCGTTTTGTGCCCGAAACTGACAGCCAGGGGGACCTGCGATCAGTGTTGGCGATTTCGCGCAACATCAGCGAACTGCGCAAGGCCCGCCAGGACCTGCAGCAGGCGCAGGAGTTTGTGTTTATGGCCGATGTGGTGCCCCTGCTGATCTGGATTACCGAGCCCAATGGAAATGTGTCTTATTTCAACTCCCGCTGGTATGCCTATACCGGTCAGGGAACCGAAGAGAGTCTTGCCTGGGGCTGGCAGCGAAGCCTGCATCCGGACGATCTGCAATACACCCTGCAGGCCTGGGAAAAGGCCCTTCGCCAGGAAGAAGAATACAAGGTAGAGTACCGGCTGCGCCGGCACGATGGCAGCTACCGCTGGTTTATTGCCCAGGCGCTGCCCATGCGCAACGAGGGCGGCCGCATTGTAAAATGGTATGGTTTCTGCGCCGATGTGCATGACCAGCGCCAGTTTCAGCACGAGCTGTTCCAGAAAGCCCAGGAGCTGCAGAGCCTCAACCAGATGATTCCCCAGCTGGTGTGGGTAACCCGCCCCAATGGCGACCATGAGTACTTTAACCAGCGCTGGTATGATTATACCGGCCTTGGCTTTGACGAAACCCGGGATAAGGGCTGGTCGCTGGTGCTTCACCCCGATGATTACGAGCGTACCCTGGAGGTATGGGAACACTGCCTGCAAAGCGGAGATCACTACCAGATCGAGTACCGCCTGCGCCGGCACGATGGCAGCTACCGCTGGTTCATCGGCCGCGCCAACCCCCTGCGCGATGCCAAAGGGCATATTATCAAATGGTTTGGTACCTGTACGGATATCCAGGAATACAAGGAGCAGCGCGAAGAGCTATCGCGCAAAAACTACGAGCTGCAGCAGATCAACGGCTACCTGGACCAGTTTGTGCATACGGCCGCCCATGACCTGCGGGCGCCGGTAGCCAATATGAAACTGCTATATGACATGCTGCTGCGGGAAGAAAGCCCCGAGCGGCACAAAAAACTGTTGCATACCTTCAAGCCCCTGCTAAACCGCCTGGACAATACGCTGGTGGGCCTGGTGGAGATTGTGCAGATGCAGGAAGGTCACAGCCTGCTAAAGGTACAGGAGGTAGATCCCGAGCAGGTGCTGGAGAAGGTAAGAGAAGAGCTGTTTGCCGAACTTACCGAAGCCGATGCCGAACTGGAGCACGAGATACACCTGAGCCGGCCCCTGCACTACCTGAAGCCTTACCTGATGAGCATTCTGCGCAACCTTCTCTCCAATGCCATCAAATACCGGCATGCCGACCGGCCTCTGCAGATCCGCATTGATGGCGAGTGGCAGGGCAAGTATTACAAGCTGCAGGTAACAGACAATGGCAGCGGCATAGACCTGCAGCGGCATGGCAAAAACCTCTTTAAGCCTTTCAAGCGCCTGAGTGTTAAAAGCACAGGCCTGGGCATTGGCCTGCACATGGTGCAGAATATGGTGCAGAAAAACGGCGGCCTTATAGAAGTGAGCAGCACACCGGACGAAGGCAGCACCTTTACCCTGCTGCTGGCTCCCTATGAGTCGGTTACCCGCCAGCAGTCGGTAGAGGCTTAAGGATCAAAATTCTTAGGGCTAGGCAACGGCAGCATTTTTGTTAAAAAAAAGCGACCGGATGAGCAACCGGTCGCTTTTGCGTTGTTTCGCTTCATCAATAGTTTTACAGGCTTAGCCGCAGGCGGGCATACAAAAACCTGCCGGTGAAGCCCATTTGAACAGGATCCCACAATCCGCCCGATTCTGTAGCCACCGGATCCTGGCGGGTGGGGTATACATCAAAGATGTTAATACCGCCCAGCGTAAGGCTCAGATGATCGCCAAAGCTGCGCGCTATGGCCAGATCGGTGGTATAGTTGGCCTCATATACATCATCTTCGCCATCCCAGTCTTCCAGCACTATTTCGCCAAAGCGCATTAGTTTGGCATTAATATTCCAGCCACTAAAGCGGTAGTCGGCAATCAGGTTTATTTTACTGGGAGGGGCACTGGCAATCAGGAATAACTGCTCCCGGCGTCCAAAATAGATGTCTTCCTTACTCTGCAGGCGCTGGGTGGTATTGATGCCGGTAATCTCCATGTCATTAAAGTTTCCGGCCAGGCTCAGGTTCAGGCGATTGTCGGTGCCGAAACGCTGGTTGTAGTTCAGGATTACATCCAGCCCCCTGGTGCGGGTATCTACGGCATTGGTAAAGAACTGGGCGGCTCCTACATTCAGGGCCTGCAGGTCGGGGCCAATCACATCGTCGGTGTCCTCAAAGGCCCCGGTAAGCACAATGCGGTCGTCAATGTCTACATAGTAGCCATCTACAGTAGCAGTAAAATTGCCCAGGGTAGCGGTAAAGCCCAGGCTGGCATTTAGGGCACGCTCTTCCTTAAGGGCCGGTATGCCTAGCTTGCGGGTAATGCTGCTGGTATTGCCGGCAATCACTTTATCTACGGCTACCCCGCCTACAAAATCGGTAAAGGTAGAATTGAAGTAAATCTGCGCCAGCGAGGGGGCCCGGAAGCCTGTACTAAGGGAGCCACGCAGGGCAAAGGCCTCTGTAAGGGCCAGGCGGGTAGCTAACTTGCCATTGAGGGTGCGGCCAAAATCGCTGTAATGCTCAAAGCGGGCTGCAGCCGCTATCATAAACTTCCGGCTAAAATCAAATTCACCATCTACATACACCCCTATGTTGGTTCGGTATTCATCCAGCTCGTTATCGGGGTTAAAGCCGGGGAAGCCCTGTGAGCCCCCTGCCCGGCCCAGCCGGTCGTATTGTTGCAGCCTGCCGTCAATAACTGTATCGATAATGCCATAATTGCGCCATGAGGCTTCCTCGCCGGCAAAGATCTGATACCGCTCCAGGCGATATTCGGTACCAAAGGCAATGTTGGTGCCTGCCAGAAAATCCTGAAAGTAGCGCGATAGGTTTATGCTGGTAGTGTTCTGGGCAAGCTCAAAGCCGCCGGCATCAAAGCGGGTGGGTGACTCGTCCAGCAAGGATGCATTCAGGGTGCCATCCACAAGGTAATGAAAGCGGTTGGCGCCATAGGTATTATTGAGGTCTACTGCCCAATCCTTTATGCTGCTGCGCAGGCCCGCCGAAATGGAACGATCGGTAATGCGTGACTGAATGCGCGGGTCAAACCCATTGGGATAGATTGAAGGTATGTTGCGGTCGTCGCCGGCTTCGCGGGTCCAGGCATAGGCGTCGGTATCCCGAAAGTTAAAGCCGCCAAAAGCATAGAACGACGATTGCTCACTAACGGGCAGCTCGGCATTGAGAATTGTGGCAAAGTTATCGGAGAGGGCATCGCCAAACTGCCTGCGGTACACCTCGTATACATTGGGATCGGCGGGCCGGTTGGTGCGGTTGCGGTGCAGGTAGTCCATGGTCATGTTCACAAACCCCCTTTTTCCGGCCAGTTGCCCCAACTCAAAGCCATAGTTGCCGTTTAGCTGCAGGTTTTCGCCATCGCCTTCGGTGGTGACTCCGGTATTAATGCTGCCGGTAAACTCATTTACACTTGATTTCAGCACAATGTTAATTACCCCGGCAATGGCATCAGAGCCATACTGGGCACTGGCGCCATCGCGCAGGATCTCAACCCGGTCTATGGCGGCAGCGGGTATCGTATTAAGGTCGGTGCCGGTATTGCCCCGCCCGCGCGTGCCAAAGATATTGATCAGCGAAGACTGGTGCCGCCGTTTGCCATTGATGAGTACGAGGGTTTGGTCGGGACCAAGGCCACGGATGGTAGCCGGATCTACGTGGTCGCTGCCATCGGAGCCTGACTGGCGGTTTACGTTAAAGGAAGGGGCTACGTACTGCAGGAGCATGTTCACATCCAGCTGGCCGGAGGTGCCAATGATCTCCTGAATGGGAATAATATCAATGGCTACAGGCGTTTCGGTAACGGAGCGGTTCTGGCTGCGGCTGCCCACCACTACCAGTTCCTGTAGCCGGTCCTCTTCTTCCTTAAGCACTACATCAATGCGGCTACGGTTGGCTATGCGTACTTCCTGGCGGGCAAAGCCAATATAACTATAGACTAGGGTAGCACCCAGGTTAGGTACTTGTAGTTCATAATTCCCGCTGGCATCGGTAACGGTGCCGGCGGTGGTGCCTTTTACTAGTACAGTTACTCCTGTAAGGGGTTCATTACGTTCGTTTAGTACCCTGCCGCTAACGGCTTGGCCTGTCTGGGCAGTGAGGGTCCCGCCAGACACTAGTAAAACCAACAGGCAGTACAGCAGCTTAAAAATTTTCTTCTGAAGAGGGAAGGGGTTCATGGCATGAAAAATTAAGTGGTTGATAAAGAGTAATGTCCGAATAATTTGGCTAATAAAAAAGCACCCCTTGCATAGGCCTGGTATAGTGTCTGCAAGGCTATAAAAGCAAAACAACATCCCCCCAAATATGCTTCTAAGAAGATAGTAAATGAAAGGCCCGCCGAACAGCATGCGTAGATACTTTGATACGCGTGTTGTTAAGAAGTGCGGTATCCCTTGTGCCAGGGGATGGAACAAAACGAGTTGACCTGTCCAAAAGCACCTGTCTATGAAACAAGATCCTGCAATTCCCCCCGGCTGGAGTTATAACCCGGCCTCCTGGCCCCAGCGCATTCCCATTATAGTGCTGGCCCTGCTGGGCTTTGGCATTGCCACCTACCTGGCCCTGTACCAGCTGGAGGTATTTCCCGAAGTATGGGAGCCTTTTTTTGGAGGGGGAAGCCGCAAAATTCTCAATTCCAGCGTATCCCACATATTGCCTATACCCGATGCGGCCCTGGGGGCTTTTGGCTACCTGATAGATGCAGTGGCGGGCATCATTGGCAGTAAGCGCCGCTGGCGCACCATGCCCTGGATTGTGGTAGTCTTTGGCCTGGCCATTGGCCCGCTGGGCTTTATCAGTGTGCTGCTGGTTATTTTGCAGCCGGTGATGTTTGATGCCTGGTGCACCCTTTGCCTGGCCTCCGGTGTGATCTCGGTAGTGATGATAGGCCCTGCCCTGGATGAGTTTCTGGCCAGCCTGCAGTACCTGCGGCGGGTGAAGGATGCAGGCGAATCGGTCTGGAAGGGCTTTTGGGGATATAAAAGCGTAACCGAAAAAGTAGCATAATTATGTGGCCCAGAATACTCAATACCCTCTTAGGCCTCTGGCTGATGATTTCTCCCGCGCTGCTGGGCTACCTGGGGCAAACGGCTGCCGACAACGACAATATTGTAGGGCCCATCATAGCTTCTGTTGCCTTTACCGCCCTCTTTGAAGCTACCCGGGGCCTGCGCTGGGGTAACCTGCCGCTGGGGGCCTGGCTGCTATTGGCACCCTGGGTGCTGGGCTACGACAGCACGGCGGCCATTGTCAATAACATGCTGGTAGGGGCCTGTGTGGCGGCTTTGTCACTGGTTGGCGGCCGGGTAGAGCAACAGTTTGGCGGGGGCTGGTCGGCCCTGTTCACCTCCGATAGCCTGCATGCCCGGGAAGCCAAAAAACAGGACGGCCGGCCCTCCTAGCAGTCCCTACTCCTACAGAAGGGGACAGGGAATTTCCCCGTATTCTTAATATACCCCTGTTTCTGCACACAAAATGCGGGTACAGCCCTGTTGCTGATAGCTCCCCTTTTCCTTGCGGCATCTGTGGTACCCTTCAGGACCAGGGGTTCTGTGAAACCTGCAGCCGTCAATACTCCCCACGCAGCAGGAAGCAAGAGGCCGAATCAGGATTTATATTGTTAACCGGGCATTACCGATAACAATATTCTGAAGATATAAAAATTACAAAATTTAATATCATATAATCACTAATTTCCGAAATTTTCACTATCTTGATTAGGCAAATGTCTGTCTGCGGGTCCTGGGCTACAGCCGGGCCACTACCGAACCGATAGCAGTTTTAGGCCACGCACAGGCGTGGAAACTTTTTAAGACACCTGCACTCTCTTTTTTAATGAACCTGCCTGACATATTCTGCGCATGAAAAATATTCAACACATTGGTCAAACCCAATTAGCCGCTCTGCACTTTGCTAAGAGCGATGTGCTGCACGATCAGTTGCAGCGCTATATGCGTATCTGCGACCTGCAGCGGGCCGTGCAACTTGGCTGTCTGGAACATGAGCCGGTAAACCTGATCTTTACCACCGATCAGGGGCAGCGCCTGCAGGTAGAAAGCCTGGTATGGGCTGTATCGGATGATTTTGTGCTCCTGCAGGGGGGCAGGTTTTTGCCGGTCAGGTCTATCAGCACCATCGAAGCGTAATAATTCCTCTTCATATCCATGTTAAAAAGACACTCCTGCACGTAGGAGTGTTTTTTTTGCAGTCGTAGGGGGTTATCTGCTCATTGCCAGGGCAATACCCCCTTCCGGCGGTTGCCAAAAAACTCCGCTTAGCCTTGCCTGCCGCCTCTCATACCAGAGCGCTTTTAAATCTGATGGCTTAGCACTAAATTTAAAAGGTTTATACGCTTATACATGACGCGCAATACAGTCTATTGGATATGTCAGCTGGGGGGGTGGTCGCTTTACTGCATCATTAACTTATTTTTCTATCTCTTATTTGAAGATCATAAGCCCGAGCAGATCCTCTTCCTGTTTCTGACAGTGGCCTACTCCTTTATGGTAACGCACGCTTTCCGCTGGTGGGTGCACCGTCGGGAATGGCTCAAGCTTACCACCGGGCGGCTGGTGCCCCGCATGCTGCTGGCCATCATAGTCATGAGCCTGGTGGTGTACCTGCTGCAGCTGGCCACCTCCCTGCTGGATGCCGGCCTGCCCTTTGGGTTTAGCCTCAACGTGGCCCTGCTGAATGTGCTCACCCACATGACCATCATGTTCATCTGGTGTGTGATCTACATTGCCTATCACTATGTAGAGCGCTACAATGCCACCCTGCGCTACGAGGCGGCCCTTACCGAAATGACGCTCAACCGCCTTAAATCACAGCTGAATCCCCATTTTATCTTCAACGCCCTTAACAGCATGCGGGCCCTGGTAGATGAAGATCCGCAAAAGGCCAAAAGCGCCATTACCCAGCTGAGCAACATTCTGCGCAATTCGCTGGTCATGGACAAACGGCGGCTGGTAAGCTTTCAGGACGAGCTGCAAACCGTTAAGGATTACCTGGCCCTGGAGGGCATTCGGTTTGAAGAGCGCCTGAACACCCGCTATACCGTAAGCCCGGATGCAGAGGAGTTTCAGATCCCCCCCATGATGCTGCAGACCCTGGTGGAAAATGGCATCAAACACGGCATTTCCAACCTGGTAGATGGCGGTATTGTACATATTGATGCCCATGTAAAGGACCAAAAGCTGCATGTGCTGGTGCGCAACAGCGGGCAGTATGTGAATGGGGTAAAGAAAAAAACCACCAACAGCGGTGTGGGCATTGCCAATACCAAGCAACGCCTGAAGCTGCTCTACGGCAATAAGGCCCATTTCAGCATTAAGAACGATACCGATAAAACCGTACTTACCGAACTGATCATCCCTCAACCCTAACCGTATGAAAGCCCTAATCGTAGACGACGAACGCCTGGCACGCCGGGAACTCATGACCCTGCTGGCAGAGCATGATGAAGTAGAAGTAGTAGGCGAAGCCGTAAATGCCGACGATGCCTATCAGAAAATAAAAGAACTGCAGCCCGACCTGCTGTTTCTGGACATTCAGATGCCCGGAAAGACCGGCTTTGAGCTGCTGGAAATGCTGGATAAGGTGCCTACCGTTATCTTCACCACCGCCTACGATGAGTACGCCCTCAAGGCCTTTGAGGTAAGCGCGCTGGATTACCTGCTGAAGCCCGTACAGCCCGAGCGCCTCCGGGAAAGCATTGGCAAGCTCATGGCCCGCAATAAAGGTGAAGAGGGCGAAGAGGAGGCGGACGAGCAGCCCCAGAACGGACAGGCGCGCCCCCACAAACTAGGCCCCGATGATCAGGTGTTTGTGAAGGACGGCGACCGCTGCTGGTTTGTGCGCCTGAGCAAGGTGCGCCTGTTTGAAAGCGACGGCAACTACATCAAGGTGTACTTTGATAATTACAAGCCTATGATCCATAAGTCGCTCAATGCGCTGGATGAGCGGCTGGACGATAAGGTGTTTTTCCGGGCCAACCGCAAGCACATGATCAACCTCAACTGGGTAGAGAACATTGAGCCCTGGTTCAATGGCGGTCTGATGGTAACCCTGCAGGGGGGCGAAAAAGTGGAAGTAAGCCGCCGGCAGGCCACCCGCTTTAAGGAAATGATGAGCTTGTGATTCTTCCCCGAAAACAGCAGCGTAGTTACCACAGGGAGACGGCATAAGGGAGGGCAGCAGGGGGAGCTCGCTGAGTTTTGTTATTTATTGGAAAGATGGTACATTAGATTCCGGAATTAGGGGCTGATCCCCTGCTAAACCTCAAATACGCTCTTCCCTTTTGCATGCACTTTTTGTTTTACGGAATCTTCGGCGCTGGTTTTAGACTACTGGTGCCCAAAGCGAGCGGTGTGCTCCTACTCCTGCTGCTTTTATCAACTTCTGCAGCCCTGGCACAGGAACGTGTGTCGGGGCATGTCTATTCCCAAAAAGCTGGTACTCCCCTGGCCGGGGTGCTGGTGCAGCTAAAAGGCGGGGGGCGGCAGCAGTTACAGATGCTGCGGGCGCATACCAGCTAAATGTGCCGGCGCAGGGCAGTTTACTCTTTTCTGCAGTAGGGTATCAGCCACAGGAGGTACCCCTTGCCGGCAACCAGCAGCTGGAGGTATGGCTTCTTTCTTCCCACCCGGTTGCCATTGGCTATGGTACCATAGAGCGAACCGACCTTGTAGGAGCCGTTGCCTCAGCAGAGGCTGCTGCCTTTAACGAAGGCCTGAGTACCTCGCCCGAGCAGTTAGTGCAGGGCCGGCTGGCGGGCGTGCAGATAAGCACGGCCAGCGGCGAGCCCGGGGCAGGAGCCGCTATGGTGGTACGGGGGCTTTCCTCCATACGCGGGGGTGCGCCGCTTTATGTGGTAGATGGCATGCCACTGTCGGATAATCCCCTGTATCCGGGAGGTGTAGATTTGGGCTTTGGAACAACACCATCCAGAAATGGGCTAAACTTTCTTAACCCCGACGATATTCAGCGCATCGACGTGCTGAAAGATGCCGCCGCGGCGGCCATTTATGGTGCCCGGGCTGCCAACGGAGTAGTACTTATTACCACCAAAAGCGGCACTGGCCAGCGGCACCAGCTTAGCTATGCGCCTACCCTTAGTGTGTCCCGCATTGGCAGGCAGTATGAGTTGCTGAACCGGGAACAGTTTTAGAGGCTTTTGAGGCCCTGGGTGGAGATGCACAGGGGGTAGATCTGGGAAGTGCTACGGAGTGGCAGAAGGAAATTTCCCGCTCAGCCCTTTCGCACCAGCACGATCTGGCTTATGCCCATCAGCATGGCAGCGGAAACTACCGGGCTTCGCTGCGCTACGACAATCAGCAGGGCGTAATTCAGGCCTCGAGCCTGGAGCGGATCAGTGGCAGATTTAATGCAACCCATAGCCTCTTGCAAAACCGGCTGCTGCTGGGGGCACAGCTGGCCTTTTCCCGCCTGCAGGACCAGGCCGCTCCCATTTCTGACAACCCCCCATTTGCAGGCGACCTGCTGGCCGCTGCCTATGGGGCAAACCCAACGCTTCCCGCCCAGCCCGATGCCCGGCAAGATCCCTTCTTTGTAAATCCGCTGGCCCTGCTGGCCAATCATTATGACAACACTACTACCGACAGGCACTTTCTGAAGCTGTCGCTAGAGTATGCCCTGCTAAAGAATCTGAAGCTGGGTATTACTACAGGCCTGGACCGGGCACAATCGGATCGGGGAAGTGCCATTTCTCCCCGCTTGCCCTATGCCAATGGCATTTATGAAAACGGACGAGCGTACCTGGAAGAACAGCAGACCAGCAACAAGCTTCTGCAAAGCCAGCTTCGCTGGGAGAAGGAGGTAGGAAAATCTCACTTTACAGCCCTGGCAGGCTATGAATATCAGGAATTCACCAACAGGGGTGTACAGGTAAAAGGCTGGGGATTTTCCGACGCTGGTACCGCCGCCATGATCGAGCAGCTGGCTGCTTCGGCTGCCCGCATGCGCCAGGCAATCGGCGTACCCTATCAGCAGTTTGGTTATAGCCAGGGCGCGCTATTTTACAGCAGCCTCAGTCCGAGGCCTGCCATTACCACCCTTGGCAGTGCCCCTGGCAGCAGCGTAAAATCACTTGCCGAAGAAACCTTTGGCGGTACCGATGAACTACAGTCGTTTTTTGGCCGGCTACAGTACAAGCTGCAGGATAAATACTACCTAATGGCCAGCCTGCGGGCAGATGGGTCTACCCGCTTTGCCGAAAAGCATCGCTATGGATATTTTCCGGCGGCGGCCCTGGCCTGGCGGCTATCGGAAGAAGCCTTTATCCCCGATGTATTTGATGAGTTGAAGCTGCGCCTTGGCGCGGGAATTACCGGAAACCAGCAGCTACCCTACAGAGCCTATCAAAGCCGGCAGCGCTTTGGTGATCTGTTCATTGATAATGGGGGTGGCATTAATCCCTCCGGCATTATTACGGTTGGTTCCGACAATGAGAATCTAAAATGGGAGCAAACAACGCAGCTAAACCTGGGTGTGGACTTTGCCCTGTTTGAGGAGCGGATCAGTGGTTCTATCGATCTTTACCGCAAGCATACCACCGATATATTTATCCCAGGCTTTTATGCCTATGGTACTACCGGTTTTAATGAGGATTGGGTGATTCTGAACAAAGGTGTAGACCTGCAGCTGGCCTATACCGTACTTGCCACACAGCAGATAGGCTTGCAGCTTGGTGTAGCGGCCGGTTTTAATAGCAACCGGGTGCAACATCTCGAGGGAGCCTACGACGCAGGACCCCTTAGCGGACAGGGGCTTTCCGGTGCTTTTGTACAGCGGATTGTGGCAGATCAACCCCTGTATTCCTACTATCTCCGGGAATTTAACGGCTATAACGAACAGGGCATAGCCCTCTATACAGAAGATAAAGCCAACTACCTGGACAAAAGTGCCCTTCCTACTTATACACTTGGGTTTAGCCAGGATTTCCGCTATCGAAATTGGAGACTATCGGCGCTGTTCAATGGGCAGTTTGGCCATTACCTTTATAATGCTACAGCCAATACGCTCTTTACCATGGGCGCACTGGCAAATGGCAGAAACATTCCCCTATCGAGCCTGGGCACAGGAGAATCACCGCTGAATGCACCAGACCCCTCCGATCGTTTTCTGGAAAAAGGCGATTTTATGCGGCTTCAGCATCTTAGCCTGGCGTATACGCATCGCTCGGATAAAACAGGCTTTGTCAAGGCGATTCGCTTTAGCCTGAGCGGGCAAAACCTGCTTGTGCTCACCGGCTATTCCGGCCTGGACCCTGAAGTAAACAGCAACAAGCCCCTAAACGGCATTCCCTCCCGGGGTATTGATCATACGACCTATCCCCGTGCCAAAACAGTTTCATTTGGGCTAAGGGCTTTTTTCTAATGCAGGATGAAGGGCCCTTTTGTATCCCAGGCGGCAAGCAGGCCTTAAAGGGGCTGAAAAAATTAGGAGCAAGGGCGTTTTTGGGACTAAAAATCATTTACTTGCGCTATACCTATCTTCACCTTAACCACAAAAAAACCAGCGATGCTTCTAAAGCCCTTCTTTTTTCTTCTCCTGCTGTGTGGTCTTGGGGTTAGCAGTCTTGCTCAGACCACACCCCCTATTTACAATAAAGCCCTGGCCGATTCGCTGGGGGCCGATGCCTATGGAATGAAATCCTATGTGCTGGTGCTGCTTAAGACCGGCACAGCAACCATTAGCGATCAGGCCATCGTAAGCCAGCTGTTCCGTGGGCATCTTGACAACATTGGCCGCCTGGCCCGCGAGGGCAAACTGGTGGTGGCCGGTCCGCTGGGGAAAAATGAGAAAACCTACCGGGGCATCTTTATCCTGAATGTGCCTACGCTGGAAGAAGCGGCCCGCCTGCTGGAAACCGACCCGGCCGTGAAGGAGAAGCTGCTGGAGGCCGAGCTTTACAGCTGGTACGGCTCAGCCGCGCTGCCAGCCTATTTGCCAACGCACGAGAAGATCCAGAAACAGAAGCCATAACTGCCCTAAGGGGTAGCAGCTGGCAATTCTTCTTTTACAGACAGAGAAAAGGGGGCTAACAGAGAAAAAGGGCAAAGGCTCAACCCGGAGGCAGGATCTGCGTAAGGGCATAAGCCCCCCGGCCATGAGCTGGCCCTGCAGGGGAGATTGTGCATTTTTTAACGCTTGATGGATCTCGGATGGTTTTATCTTTTTATGGTGCTGCCCAGACGGTAACCGGCAGCAAGCACCTGCTTAGCCTGGAGAGTGGGAAGCGAATTTTGCTGGATTGCGGCATGTTTCAGGGCATGGGCGAAAAGGTAAAAGACCTGAACCACAATTTTGGCTTTGAGGCAGAAAGCATTGATTATGTGATCTTGTCGCATGCCCACATCGACCATTCGGGCCTGCTGCCGCGCCTGGTAAAGCTGGGCTTTGGCGGCAACATCTACTGCACCCCCCCTACCCGGGAGCTCTGCGAACTGCTGCTGATGGATAGCGCCGGCCTGCAAAGCAATGAGAACGATGCCGACATCGGCAAAGAGGCCCTCTATGATAAAGAAGATGTGGGCCGCTGCCTGGAGCGCTTTGTGACCCTGGCCTACAACGAGGCCTACCCCATCGATGATGAGGTGGAACTGCTCTTTACCGATGCCGGCCATATTCTGGGCAGTGCATGCGTAAACCTGCGCATCCGGGAAGGGGAGGATACCCTCCGCCTGTGCTTTACCGGCGATGTAGGCCGCTATGAAAATCGTATTCTGCGCGCGCCGCAGCCCCTTCCGCAGGCCGATGTGCTCATTTGCGAATCTACCTATGCCAGTAAGGTACATGCTAAGCTGGAAAATACCGAAGAGCGCCTGCGGGATATTGTGCTCAATACCTGTGTGGAGAAGGGGGGTAAACTGTTTATCCCGGCCTTTAGCATTGGCCGTACGCAGGAGCTGGTCTACTCCCTGAACATCCTGGCCGAAGAGGGCCGCCTGCCTGAGGATCTGCTGGTGTTTGTAGACAGTCCCCTGTCCGTCTACGCCACCGACATCATGCGCAGCCATCCCGAGTATTTTAATGAGGCGATGCTGGACTACATCCGCACCGATCCCGACCCCTTTGGCTTTCCGCAGCTGCACTTTATTACCGAAACCGAAGACTCCAAGCTCATCAATGCCATGGAGGGGCCCTGTGTAATTATTTCGGCCTCGGGCATGATGGAGGGCGGCAGAATTCGCCACCACCTTAAAAAAGGCCTGTCCGATGCCCGCAACACCATTCTCATCACCGGCTACTGCGAGCCCTCTACCCTGGGCGGGCGCCTGCTGAAAGGTGCACCAAAGGTGAGCCTGTTTGACCAGGAGCTGGAGGTAAAGGCAGAAGTGGTGCTGATGAACGAGTACAGCGCCCATGGCGACTACAGCGATATCATGCGCCTGCTGCTAAGCCAGAATAAAGAAGAGATCCGGCACCTGTTTCTGGTGCATGGGGTAAAGGAAAACATGCTCAAATTCAAGGAAGATTTGGAGGCAGCCGGCTATTCCGGCATTGAGCTGCCCGATTTCCGGCTTTCTTACGAGATAAAAGGACAGGCGGTGGCCGGTACCGGCCGGGCAAAGGCTTAGCCGCGTACCCGTTTCACCAGTTCGCCCTCCAGCTTCCAGTCCCGGGCCAGGCGCAGCATGGCAGTAGCTTCCATCTCGGTTATGTAGCCTTTGGCATTGTTGGATTGCCACACCCGGTAGAGGTACTCGAGCTTGGTATCGGCCGGCAGGTCAATGCTTTGCAGAAACACCCGGGCCCGGTCAAAGGCCGTCAGGTAATCCTCGCCAATGAATTCCTGTGCCCAGCCCAGCTCGGCCAGGCCCTGCAGCTCCTGTGCCGATTGCTGCAGAAGCTGCTGCTCGGCATCGTCCAGCCCATGGTACTGAAAAATGATGCTTTGTAGGAGTAAGAATATTTTTTTTTCCTCGCTGCTCATGGCCTGGCCTGGTTTGGAATGTGGTGCCGCCTGTTTTGCTGCTGCCGAAAGGGGGCTTTCGGCCAGGCGCTGCTGCCATCTGAAGGGGAGTTGAACAACTACAACGGCCACTGGAAAGGGGTAAACCGGCCGCTGCAGGGGACAGACTCTCCAACAAAACCCCTAAATATAGTTTTTTTTCCTTTGTCTGCTACACCAAAAAGAGGCGGGCCGTAATTTCATCGGCGAGCAGGCGGCCTTCTTCCGTTAAAATAAGGTGATTGTTGCTGATACGGGCCTGGCCCTGCTGTAGCATTTCGGCTATATAGGCGCTGTGCTCCCGGAGCAGGGGGTGCTGCCACTGCTGGTTCAGATAGTCCAGGTCTACCCCCCAGCTGGTACGCAGGCCTGTCATCAGGTATTCATTGATATGATCCTGACGGCTTAACTCTTCCCGCTCGTGGGGCAGCTGGCCGGCTTCCAGCTTTTTTATATACAGACCGTTATTGCGGATGGTGTAGTGGCGGCTCTTCAGGTTATAGGAGTGCGCCCCCGGGCCCAGGCCCAGGTAGGGCTTTTGCTGCCAGTAGGCCGTGTTGTGGCGGGAGTGATAGCCCGGCAGGCAAAAGTTGGACACTTCATAATGCTGGTAGCCCCCCCTGCCCAGGGCAGCAACCAGCATGCGGTAATGCTGCTCGCCTACCTCCTCGCCGGGGGGGTGCATCTGGCCCCGCTCGGTCCATTTGCCAAAAGCGGTCTGCGGCTCTATGGTAAGGCCATAGGCCGAGATGTGCTCCGGCTTCAGGGCCAGGGCCTGGGCCAGATCCTGTTGCCAGGCTGCCTCATCCTGACCCGGCAGGGCATACATAAGATCTATGCTCAGGTTGTTAAAGCCGGCAGCCCGGGCAAGAGGTACACACTGCAGCGCTTCTTTGGCAGTATGAGCCCGGTTAAGTCCTTTTAGTACGTCTTCCTGAAAGGTCTGGATGCCAATGCTCAGGCGGTTGATGCCCAGCTGGCGCAGCTGGTCCAGCTTGTGGGCGGTAAGATCATCGGGATTGGCCTCCAGGCTTATTTCAGCGCCTTCCGCTATGGGGAACAGGCGCTGCAGCTGTTCGAGCAAAGCGCCCAGTTCCCCAGCGTCCAGCAGGGAGGGGGTGCCGCCACCAAAGTAAACCGTTTCAATGGGCTCACCGGCCGGCAGGTAGTGCTGCAGCAGCCCAGCTTCCCGCTGCATGGCCTGTAGCAGCGCCTGCCGGGTCTTCAGGTTAGTGCTGAAGTGGAAGTCGCAGTAGTAGCAGGCTTGCCGGCAAAAGGGGATATGTAGGTAAATTCCAGCCAAGGGAGATCGGTGCCGCTAAGGCAGGGCAAATCTACAACTTTCCTTTGGTTCTGATTAGTTCACTGATCGAGCGGAGGAGTTTGCTGCATCGGCTGGCAGGGCCGCCTTTCCCTGGCAGAAGAAGGAATAAGGAGGGCTGCAGCAGGCTTGTTTTGACAGCTGTTTTTCCTTAGCTTTTCGCTATGATTAGACTTTATATAGTACTGCTGACCGCCGGCCTGCTGGCGTGCAGCGGCGGCAACAGCGAAATAGAGCAGGTTGATGCACTGCCCGGCGGAAATCCGGCAGCCGAGGGCTTTGACCAGGAGGGCTCCGACAGCCTTGCCATTGCCTGGGCCGATGCGGTAATGCAGGCGCAGGGCGGCCGCCAGGCCTGGAACCAGACCCGCTACCTGGGCTGGACCTTCTTTGGGCGCCGCCACCTGCTCTGGGACAAGCATACCGGCCGGGTCCGCATCGAAATCCCCGCCGATAGCAGTGTTTTTCTGATTAACATCCAGCAGGATACCGGCCGGGTAATGCAGAACGGCCGCCCGCTAACCGATCCGGAACAACTGAAGCAGGCCATTGACCGGGGCAAGCAAATATGGGTAAACGACAGCTACTGGCTGGTGATGCCCTTTAAGCTCAAAGACAGCGGCGTAACCCTCACCTATGCCGGTAGCGATACCCTGCCCGGCGGTGATGCGGCAGAAGTGCTGGAAATGCGCTTTAAGGAAGTAGGCTATACCCCTCAGAATAAATACCGGGTGTATGTAGATCCGGCGGACAGCCTGGTAAAAGCCTGGGCGTATTACGAAAAAGCCGAGATGGATACGCCCAACTTTATGACCCCCTGGACTGATTACCAGCGCCATGGAGCTTTGTTGCTGTCTGGCAACAGGGGCGAGCGCCAGCTCACCAACATCCGGGTAGAGCAGGAGGTAGAAGAGCGGGTTTTTCAGGAGTTTTAATGATGTAGGCCTCGAACTGTGAGCCTGGACCAGAACAGCAATCAAGTAGAGCAGATTTATTTTTCCAGCGCCTCTTTTTCGGAAAGAGTCTTTTTTATGGCAGGTGTCCAGGGCATGGGGATCCTACATGGCGGTTGAAAGGCCTGATTAGGTGCAGGAAAAGGGGAAGAAGCAGATGTATGACTTTTTAAAGATGGTGATAAAAATTAGGTCAATACATTTTTTTAGTGCCAAATTCCTATTAATCTTGTAAAGCAAAACTCCTCAACAAATTTCATATGAAAAAAATATTGCTACCCCTGCTTCTGCTAGGAAGCACTTTCTATGCGCAGGCACAATCCAGCATACAGCTTGGTCCTAAAGTGGGGCTTAATCTCACAACCATGGACCTGGGAAACACCCAGGACAGAACGGAACAGGAAATTGGTTATAGTCCGGGCCTTAGCCTGGGTGTTGCTACCAGTTTTAAGATAAACAGCCTGCTTTCTTTTACCCCTGAGATCAGCTACGCTCAATATGGTTACAAAGGGCTGGTATTCACATCAACAGAAGAAGCAGAAAGCGGCGAAATGGCTACCTGGACCACTAAGGAGTCGTTCCGGACCAGCTTTATCGACATGCCCCTGCTGCTGCGGGGTACCTTTGGCGGCCCCACCAAGCTCTATATCAATGCTGGCCCTACCCTAGGCTACTGGTTAAGCGGGCGGTATGAGGGCAGTGGAAGCGGTACGTACGAAGGTGCAGAAATCAGCTACCAATACAAGCTGGATGTTAAGTTCGTAGACCAGTACAAAGACTACAAGACAGATGAATTTGTGGAGGTTAGTCCCGAAGACAGCCAGCGCCTGCAGTGGGGTGCCGCTTTTGGTGGTGGTTTGATGCTGCCTCTGGCTGGCAATGATTTGCTGGTAGATGCCCGCTACTCGCTCGCCTTTACCGATCTGTATAAAAATATGGAAGGAAACGAAAAAGCCCGCAACAAGGGGTTTTCACTATCGCTGATCTACCTCTTTGGGCTCTGATAGCCATTCACACACTTACCCCTTCAAGGCCACCCGATCCGGGTGGCTTTTTTGTTTTTTACAGGCACAGGCCTCACACCAACACTGCCGGAACGTAAGCATTTTTTTCTGTTCTTCATTTCTGGAGCAGAAATAGGCATAGCTCAAACCAATGATCTTTCTTTTCTACTACTTTCTACTCATTTGATATCATGAAGCAAGCTGTCTGAGGGGTTTTTGGCGAATATGGCTGTATTCCTTACGCCCTTCTGAATTATGAACGCTGTGTCTACTTTATGGTTTTTCTTCCTGCTAATCTTGCAATATCAAACCCTTAACAAAAGAATCGATATGAAAAAGGTGTTATTTGCGGCTCTGGTGGCCTGTATGGGACTGAGCAGCAGCGCTTATGCGCAGTTTCAGCAGGGCACAATTGCCGTGGGCGGTGGTGTTTCAATGGCAAGTGAGCGTTCAAAAGTGGAGAGCGGCAACACAACAGAAAAAGATGATCCCATTAATAGCTTTTCGCTTACGCCGGGTATTGGTTACTTCATTGCCAGTGATCTGGAAGTAGGACTGCGCTTTGGTCTGGGCCGCGCCTCACAAAAAGGTGATGATGAGAAGTGGGTATATTCTGCTTTCAGCGCTGGTCCCTATGTTAGAAAGTACTTCAGCCTGGGCGAAAGCATTGCCCTGTTCGGTGAAGGCGGCCTTTCCTTTGGCAGCGGCAAGATCAAAGAAACAGCTGGCAATACCAGCCGGGAATATGGCAAAAGCTCAACCTTTGCCCTGGGCATTACGCCTGGTTTTATGTTCAAGCCCTCTGAGCGTATTGGTATTGACTTAACTGCCGGTTACTTCGGCTACCGCTCTACCAAATCAGAAACGTACAATAACTGGACTGAAAACGAAATTACGGAAACCGACAGCGAATTCGGCCTGTCGCTTGACCTGAGCTCTGTACAGCTGGGTGTTCGCCTGTTCTTCTAAGCATACCGCTTATCATGTACTAAGCCGCCCTTAAAAAAAGGGCGGCTTTTTTTATAACTCCCCTACCGCTGCCGCGTATCATCCTCTATGCAGGCACAGGAGAATCTTTACTTTATTGCCCTGGTTCCGCCAGAACCCCTCTGCTCCCAGATCTGGGCGCTCAAAGAAGAAATGCGCGATAAATGGAGCAGCCAAGCGTCACTGAACTCACCCCCCCACATTACCCTGCACATGCCCTTTACGCTAAAGGAAAACCGGGAGAAAGCGGTGGTGCAGGGCCTGCAGGAACTGGCCGAGGGGTACAAACCGTTTTCCGTAGAGCTGGATGGCTATGGGGCATTTCCGCCCAGGGTTATTTACCTGCATGTTACACCCAGCGATGCGCTTAAACGCCTGCAATCCGATGTGGGCGACCTGATGAAGCGGGGATTTCATATATTTGGCGAAGAGGCCGGCAGCAGACCCTTTAGGCCTCATCTTACCCTTGCCTCCCGGGATTTGAAGAAGGAAGCCTTTGAAAAAGCCTGGCAGGAGCTGAGAGAAAAAGAGTTTAGCGGCCGCTGGATGGCCCAGGGCATTACGCTGCTGCGCCACACTGGCCAGCGCTGGGAGGAGCTAAGCCTGGCCGAATTTGCCGATGCCTCCGTTGCCGCCGATGATTACGCCTGAGATAGCCCTTCACTAGCCTGCCCGCCTGCTACCAGACCCTGACTTTTCATCCCACTTTATTAAAAGCGCATGCTGCCCTCTGGCTGTTTATGGTCCAGCCGCAGGCTCTGGATCTTGCCTTTCTGGGTAACGTGCACCAGATTTAGCTGATCGGTGAAGCGATCAAAAAATAAGGTATTCTGAATGGTGATGGTGCTGATCTGCCGCACCCTGGGCACTTCCATATAGGCCCAGATGGCTTCCTGCTCCAGCTCATAGCCCAGGTACTGCGGCTGTACCGCCTTGCCATTAAGGCTAAGCCGAAAATGCTGCTGCAGGTAGCGGCCCACGGCCTGCTGTACCTTTTCCGGATCTTTGGGATTAGACAGATCAATAGGCTCACCAGTATGCGCCCGCAGGGCATCTTCCAGATCGTCCAGAAAAATGCGGTGCGAGATTTCCAGATTGCCGGTGCCGGCATTCAGCACCAGATCGCTTACACTCAGGTGCAGGGGATGCAGCCAGCCAATAAGCAGTACAAGCAGATAGTTTACCATCATGGCAAAGGTACATACAAATACGGGGCCAGCCTGCGGCCACCATGAAATTTAACGCCCGAAGTGGCTACCGAATTCCCCGAAAGCCGTAAGTTTGCAAACTTGTTACAAAAACAAACCTTCCGATATGAGTACGTTTCGGTTGTATTTTCAACTGGGTATTGAACATATTCTCGACTTACAGGGCTTCGATCACATATTATTCATCATAGCATTATGTGCGCTGTATACGCTGCGGGACTGGCGCAAGGTGCTGCTGCTGGTTACAGCCTTTACCCTGGGGCATTCCATTACACTGGCCCTGGCTACCTTAAACATTGTGCGGGTTAATTCCGATCTGATCGAATTTCTGATACCGGTAACCATTCTGATTACGGCCGGCACCACGGTGTTTCGGCGGCAGCAGGGCTTTAGTACCGGCAGGGGCTACACCAATTATATATATGCAACAGTATTTGGCCTGATCCACGGGCTGGGCTTTTCCAATTACCTGCGCAGCCTGCTGGGCAGCGGCAATCTGCTCAAACCCCTGCTGGCCTTTAACCTGGGCATCGAAGTAGGACAGATCCTGATTGTGGGGGGATTTTTACTGATAGCCGGCTTGTTGGTGGTTGTGGCTGGGGTAAACCGGCGGGAATGGAGCCTGGGCGTTTCGGCAACCATAGCCGGTATGGCCATTATGCTGATTCTTCAGAATAAAATATGGTAATTAGTGGTTTCTATCCTGTATATTTAGCTCTTGATTCATTCTGATTCTGGCACTATGATTAAAAAATGTGGATTTCTTGCCCTTGCCCTGGCCGTAAGCATGAGCAGCCTGGCCCAGCAGCGGGAAGAAAATGTAAATCAGCGCAAATTTGAGCAGCTTGATCAGGAGCTGCGCTCACCAAATGTATACCGCACCGCCTCCGGTGCGCCCGGCCACCAGTACTGGCAGCAGCAGGCCGATTATGATATTGATGTGCGGATAGATGATGAGACCCAGCGCCTCTATGGCAAGGAGACCATCACCTATCACAACAACTCGCCCGATAACCTGTACTACCTCTGGGTGCAGCTGGACCAGAACATGCGCGCCGCCGACTCGGATACCTACAGCTCAGAGACCAGCAGCATCGAAGACCGCATGACCATCGGCAGCCTGCGCAAGATCATTGGCTATGATTTTGACGGTGGCTTTAAGATTGAGCATGTGGTGGACATGCAGGGCGCCAAACTGGCCTATACCATCAACAAGACCATGATGCGCATTGACCTGCCCCAGCCCCTGAAGGCCGGCGAGAAGATGAGCTTTAAGATTGACTGGTGGTACAATATCAACGACCGCGGCATCCTGAGCGATCGAGGCGGGTATGAGTTCTTCCCCGAAGATGGCAACTACCTCTACACCATTGCCCAGTGGTTTCCCCGCATGGCAGTCTACTCCGATTTTCAGGGCTGGCAGCATAAGCAGTTTCTGGGCAGCGGCGAGTTTGCCCTGCCTTTTGGCAACTACAAAGTGCGCATTACCGTGCCCTCCGATCACATTGTAGCCTCTACCGGCGTATTGCAAAACCCTCAGGAAGTCCTGACAAAGGAGCAGCAGCAGCGCTTTGAGCAGGCCAAAACGGCCAAGAAGCCTGTGATCATCGTTACCCAGAAGGAAGCCGAAAAGAAAGAAAAGACCAAGGCGAAGGACACCAAAACCTGGGTGTACCATGCCGACAGCGTGCGGGACTTTGCCTTTGGCAGCAGCCGCAAATACATTTGGGACGCCATGGGCGTAGACATTGCCGGCAAAACCGTTATGGCCATGAGCTACTACCCCAAGGAGGCCAATCCCCTTTATGAGCAGTACTCGACCGAAGCCGTAGCGCATACCCTGCGGGTGTACAGCCGCTTTACCATTGACTACCCCTATCCGGTAGCCATATCGGTAGAGGCCAGCAACGGCATGGAGTACCCCATGATCTGCTTCAACTACGGCCGGCCCGAAAAGGACGGTACCTATAGCGACCGCATCAAGTATGGGATGATCTCGGTGATCATCCACGAGGTGGGCCACAACTTCTTCCCCATGATCATCAATTCCGATGAGCGGCAGTGGACCTGGATGGATGAAGGCCTGAACACCTTTACCCAGTTTCTGGCCGAGCAGGAGTGGCAGCGCGATTACCCCAGCAGCCGCGGTCCTGCCCACAAGATCGTGCCTTACATGAAGAGCGCCAAGGATACCCAGCGCCCCATCATGACCAATTCCGAGCAGGTACTGCAGTTTGGCAACAACGCTTATGGCAAGCCGGCCACCGCGCTCAACATCCTGCGCGAGACCGTTATGGGCCGGGAGCTGTTTGATTTTGCCTTCAAAACCTATGCCCAGCGCTGGGCCTTTAAGCACCCTACGCCCGAAGATTTCTTCCGCACCATGGAAGATGCCTCCGGCGTAGACCTGGACTGGTTCTGGAAAGGCTGGTTCTATACCAACGACCATGTGGATATTGCCCTGGCCGGCGTACGCTACCTGCAGCTGAACACCAAAGATCCGCAGGTAGAGGCCGCCCTGCGGCAGGAGCTGGCCCAGCGCAATGCCAACCACATTGCCCGCACCCGCAACCAGCAGGCCGTGCCCAAAACAGCGGTTGAGAGCAACCCCTCCCTAAAGGATTTCTACAACAACTACAATGAGTTTGCCGTAAGCAAGCAGGATAAAGACGCCTACGACGCCTACCGCAAATCGCTCAGCGCCGAAGAGCGCGCTACACTGGATGCCAGCTGGCACTTCTACGAGCTGCAGCTGGAAAACCGCGGCGGCCTGGTAATGCCCGTGATCGTGCAGTGGCAATTTGAGGATGGCAGCAGCGAAGTGCAGTACCTGCCGGCCGAGATCTGGCGCTACAACGAGAACAAGGTGACCAAAGCCTTTGCCAAGAAGAAAAAGGTAAAGACCATTGTACTGGACCCCTTCCGCGAAACCGCCGATACCGATGAGGCCAACAATTACTGGCCGGAGTACAACCAACCCAGCCGCTTTGAGCTCTACAAGCAGCAGCAGGGCGCCCGTGGCGCTTCCAGCGGCGGCAACCCCATGCAGCGCAGCCGCAGCAACCGGGGGAATTAGGGTAAGTAGAGGTCAGAAGAAAGAAGTTAGAGGTAAGACATCCTCCAGATAAAGAAAAAGCCACTGCCTGTTAAGGGAAGTGGCTTTTTATATATAATGCGACTATAGTAACAGGGCAATAACTTATTCCACTGCTGCCTCGATCGGATCTACCGCTATTTCCGAATTTTGCCGGGCATCATCGCGCCCTGCATTAAAGCCGCGCTTAAAATCGTCCCAATCTACTGCGACTACTACAGCAAACATACACAGTACACCAAAAAAGAAGAAAGCAAGATCCCGAAGGCTAAGAAAGCGGCGTGAGTTCATTTCGTAGAATGGTTTGGTTAAGAGGGAGTAAACTAAATAACAATTTACAAAAATACAATTTTGGCTGGCTATCTGTTGCTCAGACTCCAGCGAAAACCTTCGTGTCTTCAATATCTTAGAGGTCTTATAATTGCTTTTCAGGGTGCCCCCACTTCATACCAGGGCGCTCCCAGCCAGCCCGGATGTAACTGCAGCTGTACAGTATCACCTGATGAAAGGGTTTTATAGTACTGGCCCGGCACCTTTATCTCGGCCGGCTGCTGCATAGGGCCCCAGGGGGTAAGGGTGAGATAGTAGCGGTCAATTTTACCATTGCTGATGCGCATATCTAATACCCGGGCCTGGTGAGGAATGGGGGTGGCAGTATCCAGAAGTCCGTTCATGAGATAGGCCGAGCCATACCCATAGGCCAGCGAGCTAACCACAAGGGTGGCATACAGGCCGTAGCGCGCACTTTTTAAGCTTCTGAGAGCGCTGGTGCCCAGCAGAAGTGCCACTGCCAGCATTCCCCCGAAAGCGGCGGCTGCCTGCCAGATGGGTCCATACCCCAGCACGGAATAATCAAAAAAGGTGCGGAACGCCAGCATCAGGGATGGATACAGCAGGGCTGTCATCACCGAGGGTAGTGGGCCTCTGGCAGTAGCACTTCCTTCTTCTTTATCATGTATGCCCAGCAGCCCCCTGTACCACCAGATGGCCAGCACCACGCACCAGGGAAACAGCACCCCCAGGGCAATGCCGGGCGCATAAAGAGCCGGATAGGTGTGCAGTACTAACAGGCCGATGCTGAGCAGCACACCGGTCCAGTTGAGCAGGCGGGCTACCCCCCTGGCCTGCCGTAGCTTTGCCTGCCGCTCTTCAGAGCTGCGCCCCAGCGCCGGATTGGCCTGCAACTGCTCGCTTTCCTCCCAGTTCTGCACCAGGTCCAGGTTAGGCCAGTAGGTCGACAGCCATTCCAGCAGTGCAGCATGGCCGGCCACAAAATTGCTTATCCGAAGCCGGTAGCCAGGCCGGCTGAGCGAATGGAGGTACGTCCATTTTTCGTCGGTGCGGTAACCGGCCAGGTCGGCAATGGCTATCCGTTTGCTTCCGAAACCTTCAGTACTGATCAGCTGCTCCTCTTCTACCCGCAATGAAGCCCGCATAAAGGTAAACAGTGCGTACAAAAAGTAGAGCACATAGGCCAGGGCCGCTCCCATCAGCAGCAGCGCCAACGCCCCAGGTTGTTGCATAGCCCTGCTTCCCAGCAGGTAGAGCACCCAGGCACCCCCGCCGGTTAAGGCCAGCAGCAACAGCCCCAGAAAAAGGCGTGTGCCAGTCCCCAGGCTATAGCGGGAATGGGGAGGGGGTGGAATAACAAACAGGAATTCTTCTGCAGGTAACGGATGCATGGCACTACTCGCTAAACTAGATAGGAAGCAAGCTAGCTTTTTGGTCCCGGCAAGCCAAGAGCGTGTATGATTAGTGCTGAAAACAACTGCTTTTGAACCAGTGCCCCGGCTCATTGAAAAGGCGCTTTACGCTCTTTGAAACCCCTATTATCTGCATCCAGGAGTTAACGCCAGCTTGTAGTTAGCGTTCCGCTTTACAGTCTATCCGCTGTCAGCCTGCTTCCGCCCAGCACTGCAATCGGAGACCCCTCTGCCAGCAGCACCGACTGTGGCGCTGCCTCTGATAAAAAGCCAAAGGAGGGGCCGTACAGCAGCCCAAAATCTGCCTCAACCGCAACAGCCTGCACCGCATACTGCTCCCAGCGGGGGTGCACCACTTCATAGGCATCGGTGCGCCGGGGGCTGCGGCGGGTGTAGCCCCAGTAATGCTCGGTGATGAACTCGGCCTCGCTGCCCTCGGTAATGGGGGTGGGCCTGGGATCGGCTACCACCGACAGGCTGTGCCAGCGCTGCAGCCTCCAGCTGTAGCTTACCTCCAGTTGCTGGTCGGTTTCCCGAAACTGGTACTGCATGGGCAGGGTCTGATAGGGCTCGCCATATACCGTACGAGCTACCAGCGTAATGGCCGGGCGAGGCACGATCTCTTTGATGAAGACCACCCCCCTGCGCCAGCCCTCCGCGGTTTTTTGCCGCACGTAAAAGCGCAGGTTTGCCTCCGGAAAGGTAGTGTGGAAGGGGATGGGCAGGCCTCGCAGCCGCACCCGACGGAAGAGAAAACCTACCAGGCTTACATAGCAGCGGTCCTCCCACAAGTCCAGCTCGGTGCCGGCCGGCAGGTAGGGGTGTAGCAGTTCGGGGGCTACGGCATAATTGGCCATGATCAGCTTGCGCCATTCGGCCGTCAGAAAGGGAGTAGGCATGGGGTAATCTGTTTTTTAGTATACCAAACAGGATCAATAAATGCTGGAGGGGCGGCGGTAGTGCTTTTCGCTCCAGCGCACCAGCAGGCGGAAGGCCAGGCCAAATACCCCTCCGATCACCGCTGCATCTGCGTAGACGATCCAAAAATTTCCGCTTTGCAAAAAGATCCACCCGATCAGGAGCGTAAACGTCAGCAGGGCATAGCCAGTCGTAAAGAGCACAAAGCCCCAGCGGCTGCGCTTTCTATAGACCTTGAGGATCCACTTTTCCGGCAGCAGGATGAACAACCCCCAGGCCAGCAGCATAAAGGGGGCCGACCAGAAGGCGACCATCTGCGTATCGCCTCCCGCTACACTGCCGTAAAGGGGTATGGACAGCAGGGCATGCCCGCCCAGTCCGGCAGCCCAGCTAATGAGCATTGCCGCAAGTGTCAGGTAGGTATAGCTTTTCATCGGTAAACAGGGGTAAAGGTAGAAGGTTGGCCGGAAAGCAGCAGCGGTTGGGAGGCGGTCTCCCCTTCGCATCGCTTTTTAATCACGTTCAGGATCACCTGGTGAAAATCCTCAAAGGACCAGATCGGCCCAGA
>NZ_AODQ01000053.1 GCF_000348925.1 Cesiribacter andamanensis AMV16
GGGGTTGAAGTCGCCTACCTCGGTCTCATCCAGGGTAGAGCGTACGGCATCAATCTCCCGAAGGCCCAGGTTGGTATAGGGCAGGATAAAGCCCGGATACACATGCTTGCCTTCAATGGGGATCACCTCATAGCCCTCCAGCGCCAGGCGGGCGGTGGTGGCATCTACCACATTTTCAATCTTGCCATCGCGGATCAGGATGGCACTATTCCGGATCACCTGCCCGTTGCCCAGGTGGGCGGTGCCGTTCATCAGGGCAATGGGGCCCTGCTGCCGGGGGGCGGGGGCCGGTGCCTGGGCCAGGCCGGTTAGGGGCAGGCCCAACAGGGCGGCATATATCAGTATTTTTTTCATGGGGATATCGTCTTAATGTCCTTCGTGCAGTTCTGCTTCCTGGTGGTTATACCCATTGCGGTCTTCGCAATGCCAGATGTACTGGGTCTTTACGGCTACGGGCTTGGTGCTTTCTCCCCTTTTGCCGGCCTCCTGCATTTTCAGGATCAGGCGGGCGCGCTCCCGGGCTACTTCCTGGCGCATTTTTTCGTCCAGCTCCAGATCGTAGTACACTATGCCATCGATCATGGTCTTGAGCGGACGGGCGTAGATCGAGAGGGGGTTGTCGTTCCAGAGCACCAGGTCAGCATCTTTGCCGGCTTTTACCGAGCCCATCCGATTATCGAGGTGCAGCAGCTTGGCGGGGTTCAGGGTGACCATTTTCCAGGCTTCCTCTTCGCTCATGCCGCCGTACTTCACCGTTTTGGCGGCTTCCTGGTTCAGGCGGCGGGCCATTTCGGCATCGTCGGAATTGATGGCGGTAACCACCCCCTGCCCGTGCATCAGGGCGGCATTGTAGGGTATGGCTTCCTGCACTTCCATCTTGTACACCCACCAGTCGGCAAAAGTAGAGCCGCCTACCCCATGCCGGGCCATTTTGTCGGCCACTTTGTAGCCTTCCAGAATGTGGGTAAAGGTGTTGATGCGGAAATCGAACTGATCGGCCACTTTCATGAGCATGTTGATCTCGGACTGCACATAGGAGTGGCTGGTGATGTGGCGCTTATCATTCAGAATGTCTACCAGGGTTTCCAGCTCCAGGTCCCGGCGGGGAGCCACAGCGCTGGCTTTCTGCTTTTTGGAGAGGCCGTTATAGTCCTTCCAGGCCTGCTCATAGGCACGGGCGCGGGTAAAGGCATCTACCATGACCTGCTCTACCCCCATGCGGCTTTGCGGAAAGCGCTCGGTATAGTGCGGGCCCCAGTTGGCCTGTTTTACGTTCTCGCCCAGGGCAAACTTAATGTAACCATCGGCGCCGGCTATTTTCAGCTCTTCGGGTGCTTTGCCCCAGCGCAGCTTGATAAGGGCCGATTGGCCGCCAATCGGGTTGGCTGAGCCGTGCAGCAGCTGGGCAGCGGTTACCCCCCCGGCCAGCTGGCGGTAGATGTTGATATCCTCTGAGTTCACCACATCCCCAATGCGCACTTCGGCCGTTACCGACTGGGTACCTTCATTTACACCCCCCTGTATGGCAATGTGCGAGTGCTCGTCAATAATGCCGGAGGTAAGGTGCTTGCCGCTACCATCGATCAGCTGAGCGCCGGCAGCAGAAAGGTTCTTGCCCACCTGGCGGATCTTACCCCCTTCTACCAGCACATCGGCATTTTGGAGAATGCCCTCCTGCTCGTTGGTCCAGACAGTTACATTCTTGATCAGGTAGCGTTGCTGCTGAAGCGGCTGGGTATGGCCATAGGCCAGGAAGGGCGTAGGTACGTTGGAAGGGGTAGGCAGTGCTTCTTTCGGCTTCTTTTCCTCCTTTTTCTTTTCCTTGGCCGGGCCGGTATAGGTCATGCTAAAGGGCATTTCCTGTCCCTGCTCGTTGCGGCCCAGGCCCTTCCAGTTCCGGCCATCCCACCAGCCGCTTAGGCGAAGCAGGCGGGCATTTACCGTATCTTTGGGATTAGGGTTAAAGGTAAAGGAGATCAGGTTTTCACTTACAGCTGCCTTCAGGTCCCGGCCGGTGGTGTCGCTATCTACCAGGCGAAACTTCTCCTTGCCGGCAGGGCCGGTAATGTCGATGGTGTACTGGTTTTGGCCCAGCGCAAGGGTATAGCGGCCGGCCAGCTCCTGGGCCGGCATGGCCTGTAGCTGGTAGCGTTTGCCGCTGATCCAGTTCTCATAAATGGTGCTTTCGTCTTCCAGCACATCGCCGGAAGTGATCAGGAAGTTGGCCAGCATGCCGGGGCGCAGTGCACCCACCCGATCCTGTGCCCCTAGCAGGCGGGCAGGGGTATGCGTAAGGGCTTTTAGGGCAGCCTGCTTGTCCAGGCCATGGGCCACGGCCTTGCGCAGGTTTTTCCAGAACACCTTTTTGTCCTTGAGCCCATCGGAGGTAAAGGCAAACTCAATGCCCTTTTGCTGCAGCAGCATGGGGTTGTAGGGGGCCATCTCCCAGTGCTTCATATCCGAAAGCGATACATTCATCTCATCCAGGGGATCGCTCACATCATAGGCCTCAGGGAAGTTTACCGGAATGATCAGCGAGGCGCCGGTAGCTTTGATGGCCTCCAGGCGCTGGTATTCCTCACCGGTGCCGCGGATGATGTACTGCTTGCCAAACTCATCGCCGATCTTATCGGCCCGGAGGATGGAGAGCATGTTGCCGGCATCAAAGATCTGCGGCAGCCGCTGCTGCTCCCAGAAGGCGCCAAGCGAGCGGTCGGTGAAGGGCTTAACTTTCTGGCTCTGGTACCAGCTGGCATCCAGGTAGGTCTGGCGCAGCAGGGCAATGGCACCCATGAGCGAGCCGGGATACTCCTGGCCGGAGCTGCCCTTGCTGAACGACAGGTGGCTGGAGGCCTGCGGAATCAGCACAACATTCTGTGTTTTATCGTCGGCCAGGCTTACCAGGGCGCCGGTACCGCGGGCAATGCCGTCCTGACGGTGCGTCAGTACCACGGAAAAGCCCTGCTCCCGCCAGGCCTTGGCTTCTTCGGCAGCGGGCACAAACTGGCTGATGGCGTCATACTCGGAGCGGATGGCCTGGTTCCAGCTATAGGCGCCGGGGGTAGCGGTTTCGCTCTGGGGCGGATCGTAGCGGTTGCGGCGGCTGCGCTCCAGTTTGGGCACTCCATACTCGGCATAGAGCTCCACAAAGCCTGGATAGATCCAGCGGCCTTTCAGGTCCTGCACTACCGTGCCGGCGGGCAGGCTGATGTTTTTGCCTACGGCTACCACCTTACCCCCTTCAATGAGCAGGGTGGCGCCCTCCAGGGTGGTCTGGTAGTCTTGCACTACCGTGGCATTGGTAAAGGCATAGCGCTGGGGGCGGGTATCCTGCACCCCGTTAATGGGGTAGCCCTCCTGCGCCTGCACCGGCTGGGCCATAAGGGCCGCAGCTGCCACAAAGCTTAGTAAAATCCTCTTTATCATGTGAAAAATGTATGTTGAAACACTAATAGCTCCCTAATTTAAGAAGATTTTGCTTTCTGCCAGCACACAAAAGGATATTTGGCTATCTGAAGCAGCCCTTATGGAACCATTCTGCCAGTAGGGAAAGGGATGGGCCTGTCACCTTACCAGTCCGGCTGTGGGTGTGCAGTTGCAGGCTCAAGAACTGCCAACCATGGGGTGAGAGACAACACTTGATCACTACGGACACGTGGTTTCTACATGCTGGCACTCCAGCTGATTCTGCTGGCTGGCCGGGCATAGCCCTTGCTGGGTAGTGGCAGCAACCAGACAAGCTTTGATTTGAAAAAAAGAAACCAAATGACCGGACATGAGTTAGTAAAAATGCAATTAACTATGCATATTAACCCAAAAATGCCCAGTGGAACAGTCTATTGAGCCTCCCTTTACGGGTGCTGCTCAACCGGTGCACCACCCCAGCAGAAAAGGGCCCCAGGGCCTTGCCTTCACCCCTACCATCGGCAATTCCCAAACTCCAGCACAGCACCTGTAGAGCTTTATGCATAAATCTTTAGTTGTCCTAATCCTTTTTCTGAACTGTCTAAGTGCGTGTGTTTCCAACAAAGAGGCACTTTACTTTCCGAATGTAGATGATGCTGCGCGCTTTGAGCCCGTTGGGGCCCCTGAGCACATCATTAGAAAAGATGATCTGCTGAGCATTACTGTTAGCAGTTCCAATCCGGAAGCATCCCAGATCTTTAACCTTCCGAATACAAGCAATGCCGAGGGCAGAACCCAAACCGGGGAAGTTCAAAGACCAGCAGGCTACCTGGTGCGGGCCGATGGCAGTATTGCCTTTCCCCTGCTGGGCGCTATCAAGGCTGAAGGGTTAAGCAAGCAGCAGCTTCAGGAAGTAATTACAACTGCACTCATCCAGCGCAAGCTGTTGCTGGACCCTATTGTAGACGTCAGGCATTTAAATTTTAAGGTAACTGTATTGGGTGAAGTAAGCCGCCCCACGGTAATAACAGTGGCCAATGAAAAAATTACGCTGCTGGAGGCTTTGGGACTGGCGGGCGATCTAACCATTTTTGGCAAACGAAGTACTGTATTGCTGCTGCGCGATGAAGGGGGCCAGCGGGTGGCCCGGCGCATCAACCTGAACTCCAGTGAATTGCTGACATCCCCCTATTACTACCTTAAAGCCGATGATGTGATCTATGTAGAGCCCAACCGGGCGCGTGTAGCCAGCAGAACGCGGCTTTTTCAGGTTCTTCCCCTGTTTGTGAGCGGGTTATCGGCCTCCATTTTCATTCTTGACCGTTTACTCAGGTGACCTGAATCAGCCATGGAACCTACTAAAAACCCCGAATCATCTGAAAATATTCTGGAAAGCCTTTGGTACAAGTTCTTTCCTTTCTGGCCCCTGTTGCTGCTATTGTGCACCCTTTTTCTGGCCCTGGGCATTGGCTACTCGCTGTATCGAAAGCCCACCTTTACTGTTGCTGCTTCCCTTATTATCAACACCAACAATGAAGGCAACCAGGGGTACAGCAACCAGCCCTTCCGGGCACTGAATGCCTTTGCCACCACGCAGGTGGTAGACAATGAAGTGATGGTGCTGCAGTCCAGAAGCCTGATGAAGGAAGTAGTACTGGCCCTGCACCTGTATGCACCCATTGGCGAGAAGCGAACTACGGCTTCTCATGCGGGCTTTCTGAACTCTCCTCTGCTGGTTGAGGCACAAAATCCGGAAGAAATAAAAAAAACAGAAGGCAAGGCCTTTTCGTATGAGGCCGGGAGCAAGCGGGTGGTAGTGGAGGGCAAGCCCTACGCCCTGCATCAGTGGATTGAGTTTCCGTATGGCACGCTTCGGTTTGTGCCAAACCCCTACCAGCAGCAACCGGCCCAAAAGCCACTTTATTTTGCCCTGGAGCATCCTTCCATTGTAGCCCGCCAACTTACGAATAACCTTGGTGTTAGCACCACCAGCAAGTTATCTACTACCATTAACCTTACCTACCAGACCGAGCAGCCCGATATGGGCGAGGCGGTGCTCAATGAATTGCTTCGGCAATACCTGCGCACCTCGGTAGCCAATGAAAATGCCCTGGCAGCCAACTCGCTGGAGTTTGTGGAAGAACGCCTGCGGGAGGTAGAATGGGAACTGGATTCTATAGAACGGCGCGTGCAGCAGTTCCGTACCAGAACCGGGGCCATTAACCTAAGCGAGCAAGGCCGCATCTATTTGCAGAATGTTGCTGAAAATGATCGGCGGGTGGCAGAAATTGAAGCCCAGCTTGCCCTTCTTGACCAGGTAGCCCGCTATTTGAGTGAGGAGGGTTCCCGCACAGGTGTGGTGCCTTCTACCCTGGGTATAGATGACCCGGTATTGGCCAATCTTTTACAACAACTCAACCAGCTGGAACTACAGCTGGCCAGGGAGCGCACCACCACAGGCGAGAACAACCCCCTGGTACGCTCTATTGAGAATGAAATTCAGCAAATCAGGCCCAACATACAAAGCATTGTTACCAACCAGCAGGCGCGCCTCAGGGCCAGCCGCAACAGGCTTACTGCCACCTCGGGCCGCATTACCGCCACCATCCGCGACATCCCTGAGCAGGAACGGGAGCTGCTGGACATCAGCAGGCAGCAGGCGGTAAAAAGAGACCTTTATGCCTTTCTGCTGCAGCGACGAGAAGAAGCAGCCCTCAGCAACTCCTCTTCTCTGGCTGATGGCCGGGTGGTGGACTGGGCAGATGCAAATGTAGCAAATCAGGGCTCCAGAAGGTTACTTATACTGCTTGGCTGCCTTGTTGCGGCCTTTGGCGCCGGGATTGGCTATGTGCTGGTACGAGAGAATCTTTCAGGAGCACTGCTGTTCCGGTCCGATATTGAGAAACATACCGCACATCCGGTACTGGCTGAGATCACCTACCGCAAACCAACCAGAAAGGCACCTGATCTAAAAGCTCCAGATCCGGTGCTGGTCCGGGAATTTGGCCATTTACAGGCGGCTATGGGATTGTTTCATGCCGCAGATACCGGCAAAACCATATTGGTAACGGCCTTTCTACAGCAGGAAGGGAGCAGTTTTGTGGCCAGCCAGCTGGCCCTGCAACTGGCCAGAACCGGCAAACGGGTAGTGCTGCTGGATCTGAACCTGCAAAGGCCTGCCCTATCGGCCGCCTATGGCCTGCAGCAGGCAAAGGGCTTTACAGACTTTTTCCAGTCTGAGGAGGTCACTATCCCCCAGCTGGTGCAGGCTAGTGGAGAGCCCGGCCTGGATGTGCTGCCGGCGGGTAGCCCTACCCAAAGGGGGGTAGCGCTGCTTACCCACCCCCGCATGGAAGAGTTACTTGCCTTGCTCAGGAGCCAGTACACCTATATTCTGATGGATACAGCTGCGCTGGAACTGGCCTCAGATGCCCTTGCCCTTGCCCCCTTTGCCGATCACACCCTGCTGGTGCTACGCCATGGGGTTACACCTAAAACCCTGCTAAAACGCCTGGATACAGCAAGTGAGCTTAAAACACTCAGGAATGTAGGGCTGGTACTGAATGGCATTAAGGCCAGAGGGTTTCCCAGGCGCTACTTTGGCTATGGATTTGGCTACGGGTATGAGCGGGTTATAAAACAGCCGCTGCGGCCTTAGCCTGCCAGCAGCAAAGCCTACTGCAGCCTCCGGTGGAGCCTCCGCCCCAGTTTTGCCCCTACGCATGATAACACGCACTGAATGGATCTGAGTAAACTTATAGGGCTTGGTGTTTTTGCAGCCTACCTGCCGTTTATCCTGTTGAAGAGGGTTGAGCAGGTGCGCAGATCCTACATTCTGTACATACTCTGTATCTATCCGTTTATCGACCTGTTCATTACTCCGGTGCGCTTTGGGGCTTTTACCGCATTTGATGGCATCAGCCTGATAAGTTTTCTGGTGCTGTTCAGCCGGTTACAGTTCACATTTACCAAAAATGGCCGGTATTTAACCCTCTTTCTGGCACTCCTGTTTGTGTTGCTGGTTGGTGCAGTGCAGTCAGAGTATGTAGCTGCCGCGCTGCTTCCCTTTGTAAAGCTGATCCTGCTCTTCTTCTTTGCAAAATGCATTCTGGATGAAGTGAATGAGAACCCTGCCTTTGGGCTACAGCTCATCAGACTGCTGAAAATCATGGCGCTTATTTCCCTGCTGGTACTGGCTTTTCAGCTGGTACTGGGCCTGCGCTTCACTATTTATCCTGTACTCAATACCAATACCAATACGGGTGCCGAAAGCGCTCTTCGATTTCCCAGCTTTTTTCATGATGCCCAAAAGTATGCTCAGTTTGCTGCCATGGCCAGCTTTCTGTTTTTTATAAACACTCAACAGAAGCCCCTATCTGTACTAAAAAGGCTGGTGCTATTTGGCGCAGTGGTAGCCGGTCTGATCTTATCGGGTGGCAGGGCGGCCTTTTTAGGACTGAGTGTGGGCATAGCGTTTTTGATTCTGATGGGCCCGCTAAAGTACAAACTTCTGGGGCTGTTGGGCATAGGAATGGTTATTCTGATTGGGCTTAGCGTGGGTGACAAGATTCCGCTGTTCAATCGATCAGAATCAGTTGATGAGTCCTATGAGATTCGCAACAGGTACTGGCAACAGGCCCTGCGCATCTGGGAGGAGCACCAAACCTGGGGCATAGGTATTGGAAATTACCAGAACTATGTAGCCCAGTATGCGCGGGATCAGTTCTGGCTTATGGAAAATGGAGATATTCTCTATTTTGATCATCCTGAGAGCGGATATCTGAAGTTTCTGGTGGAATTTGGGCTTATCGGTTTTATTCTGAGCATGCTGTTTGTTCTGATTCCTGTTGGTTCCTTTTTTACCGCCTACCTGCGCCACAGGTGCTTTATCCCCTTTTTCCTGATTGCCTCCATTATTAGCTGGATGATTTCCTTTACCACCGTTTATACATTAAGTGATTTGCGTATTAGCGTACTGCTCTGCACCCTGCTGTGCCTGTTGATCAAATCCAATCCCATTTTTGCGCCGCTATGCTCCCCCAGATCCTGAAAAACATCAATGTGCTCAAGAGTTCCTCGCTGTTTGTGAACAGCTTCTGGGGCATATTGTCCAATATTCTGCAAAATATCTTCCTTACCCTGTTCTTTGTGATTCTGGCGCGCCAGCTGGGTACCGATGATTTTGCCCAGTACCTCATCTCCAATGCACTATACCTGTTGCTGGCTGCTTTTTCTACACTGGGGCTTAGTCAGTGGTTTATCCGGGAGCTGGATACTACTACGGATGAGCGGGGGCTGATCACCCGCTTCTTTAAGATCCAGTTTTATTTTGGCCTGGCTTTTTATGTACTCAATGCGCTTACCGCCTGGATTCTATATTCGGAGCCCGACATTCGTATCTTTTCACTGATTTTTGGCTTTAATATCATTTTTGACAATATCATTTATGCCATTAAGGCCCTGAACATTGCCAAACTACAGCAAAAGATCACCTTCAAGATCCTGATCATAGAAGCCGTGCTGTTATTTGCCCTGGCCTGCTCGCTCTACCTCCATGATTTTTCCGCCATCTTCATCATAGCTGCTCAGGTGGTCATCCGTTTTTTTACCCTCAACCTGTTTATTCGCATGGGTACCTCCCGCCTTGTTTCGGCGCGCAGCATTGCCCGCTACAAAGTGGCTTTTCAGGATATTCAGGCCTTGGTGCTAAAAAACTGGGTATTTGTGATCATTGGCAGTATATCGCTGGTTTACTGGCGCAGTGCCAACATTA
Organism: Cesiribacter andamanensis AMV16; assembly: GCF_000348925.1. Classification (GTDB taxonomy): domain Bacteria; phylum Bacteroidota; class Bacteroidia; order Cytophagales; family Cyclobacteriaceae; genus Cesiribacter; species Cesiribacter andamanensis. Next base: position 9,179 of record NZ_AODQ01000053.1, read on the forward strand.
TTGTTTCCAAGTTTCTTCCCCTGGCCGATGTGGCCATTTATGCCATTACCTACAAGGTATTTTCAGTGTTCATTATACTGCCTTTAATTGTTTCCAGTACAGTGTATCCGGCGCTAGTACGCAAATTCAACCAGAATGATCCCGCCTCCCTCAAGCACTACTACCAGAATGTGTACGGGCTGTATTTTTTATATGGGCTGCTCTCCTTTAGCTTTATCTATTCCTTTTCAGACATACTGCTGCCCTTTATTTTCAGCGAAACCTATCAGAGCACTGCTTTTTATACAAAAGAAATGTTTCTGACCATGCTGGTGTTTCCCACAGCCATTCTGCAGGCAAATCTGCTGGTGGCCATTAAGCAGGAGCGCATGGATATGTGGATCAACCTGGCCTGCCTGGCGGTATATGCGGTGCTCACCGCCATTGGCTTTTACATCCATGAGTCGCTAACAGTCATCTACCTCTCTATTTTTATCTCCTTTCTGATCTTTCATATCATACAGGATGTGGTACTGATCCGGAAAAATATTCTTACACCCGGACACATGGCCTCTTTTTACCTGCTGAGCATCGGTGGTACGCTGGCCTATGTAGGACTGGTGGAGTACATAAACCAGTACCTGTTTTTTATAGTGTTCTGGCTGGTGGTAGGCAGTGGTTTTTTGCTGTATTATATGCGCAAGCGAAACAAAAGGCCTTTGCCACAGGGCGCAGAGCATTCATAATGGGTGCCAGGAGCAGATTTCTTCTTCCTTCATCACACAATTTAGTGCTGAAATGCTTATATAGACTCAAGTTGCCTGCAGGTGCTGCAGCAAGGTGCCCTCGGGGTCTGGCTGCCCCGGTCCTACTACAGCGGGCAGGCGCAGGGATTACCGGCTTACAGCACACCTGGCTCACTACCAACCCTATGCCCCTATGAAGGTATACTATTTATCCATTACCTCCTTTTCTGACGTAGATATGGGCGTTCTGCACCATTTGCCAGCGCACTGGGAACTGGTGTACGGTGTGGTTATTCAAAAGCGAAATGCTAACTACACGCTTGAGGAGCTTAGTCAGTATTGCCATGCACATGGCATTACACTGGATGCTTACCAGATGCCCTATAACCTGAAGGACCCCCGCTGCCTGCTTATTTTTCTAAAGCTGATTGCGCGCATTCGAAGCTACCAACCAGATGTGCTTTACATGGTTACCTTTGATAATATCTATTTGAGCAAGTGCAGCCTGTTGCTGAACCCGGCCAATACCCTGGTAGCGCTGCATGATGTAGAATTCCATAGCAATACCCGCTTCATGCGCATTTTACAGCTTAGCCGGGCCATCACCATGCACCACTTCCGGCATTTTCAGGTATTCTCCAGAGAACAGCAAACTACATTTGAACGTTTATACCCTACTAAGCAGGTAAGCCTGATTCCACTGCCCCTGAAAGATTTTGGCACCGGGTCTGGTGCGCAGACAAAGGATTCCGGCAAAATCCGCTTTTTGTTTTTTGGCAATATACTTCCTTATAAGGGTCTGGATCTCTTCCTTCAGGCACTCCATACGGTATCTGAACATAAGGAGCTGCCGACATTTGAGGCAGTGATAGCCGGAAGGGCCGATGCCTGGGAGAGCGAGTACGAACCCCTGATCCACAAAAAAGAGCTGGTTCAGAAACACATTCGCTTTATTGGCAATGAAGAAGTAGCCGGTCTTTTTCTCAGTGCCCATTATGTGGTGCTTCCTTACCGGGATGCCACACAGAGCGGGCCCTTGAAGATCGCTTTTCAATACAACATTCCGGTTATTGCCTCCGACATTGCAAGTTTTAGGGAAGAGATCACAGACGGCAGGGATGGGTACCTGTTCAAAGCCGGCGATCTTCAGGACCTCACCAATACGCTGATGCAGGTACTGACCAACCACCGGCGGGACTATGAGCGGTTGCGTCAGGCGCAGGCTGATTATGTGGCTGCCACCTATTCGGCCGAACGACTCAGGGAGTCATTTGTTACCTTATTCAATACCATAGCCTAAGCAGATAGGGGGTTATACCATAAGGTCCTCCGCTTTTTACAATAACAGCTTTAGCCATGCTTACAGATGTAAAAAAATTTCTATCAGCGCAGCGGGACAGGTATTTTAAGCACCTGCGTAGCCAGGAGATTGAGGCGCTGCGGCCTTATCTGGCAGACTCGCCTACCATCATCTCCAACAACTGCACGGCAGGATTCTTTTACCAGGATCTTGGCCTTCCTTACCTGAGCCCAACGGCCGGCCTGTATTTCTTCTTTCCGGACTATATAGCCTTTCTATCAAACCTTAAGGGGTATCTGGAGGCAGAGCTAACGTTTGTACCCCAATCAAAATACCCCCTGGGAAGGGAGCGCTACCAAAAACACCTGCAGAAATACAAGGCAGATTACCCCATTGCCCAGCTGAATGGTGAGCTGGAGATCCACTTTTTGCACTACAGCACGCAACAAGAGGCAGCAGCGAAATGGCACAAACGGGCAGAACGGGTAAAAATGGATAATCTGCTGCTTCTGGGCACTGAGCTGGACCGCTGTACCGAGGCCGATATCCGGGCTTTTGATGCCTTGCCGTATGAGCGAAAATTCTTCTTTACCCGCAAACCCTACCGCCTGTCTTCTACCATCTACATCCGGGAATTTGAGCATGATGAGCGAATCGGGGATCCGAACAAAAACGGGCATGTTCTCTACCGGGCCCTTGCCCAAAAACTAAAAGAGCAAAGCGCCGGTGAGAACCTGGCCAGTCAGAAGCTCAGCTAAGGGAGAGCTGCCTCTCAAAAAGAGGAGCAAGCCCGGGACTCATTTTATTCAGCAGCACCCCACACATGGCACTGGAAGCACTAAAAAATAAATCGATCGGCATCATTATTCCAGATTTTGATCATGGAGGAGAGGAGAAACGCGCCCTCTTTTTTGCCAACAAGTATGTCTCTTACTTTAAAAAGGTATACCTGTTTGCACCAGAGGGTGCCCAAACGCCTCTTTTGGATAGCCGCGTGCAGCAGGTGCGCACCCCCATACGGGGCTACAGGAGTGTATTGGGCGTGCTGCGCTATGTGCAGCAGCAGCAGATTGATTTCATTCAGGGACATAAACGCACTACCTTCCCCTACCTTTTGATGCTGGAAAAATTCAGCCGGGCCAAGGTAAACTTCAACTTCGATAATATTTACCTGGACAAGGAGTGGCTGTACCGCTTTGCTCCCACCCGCCTCTACTACCTCTCCGACCACATGAAGGACCATTATCAGCGCTGGTTTAAAGACAGGGAGAACATTACCATAAACATGGGTGGCGAATTCTACACCCCCATCCCAAACTCAGAAGCCGAGGCACTCAAACGAGAACTGAAGCTGGAAAACTGTTTTGTGCTCATTTCGCTGGGTCGGCTGTCGGATCAGAAGAATCAGGAAGTTACCTTAAAGGCCCTGAGCCGCATAGCGGATGAATCCATTGTGTGTCTGATGGTGGGTGAAGGTCCCAAGGAAGCGCAGCTAAAGCAGCTGGCAGGGGAGCTTAACCTACCCCATCGGGTACAATTTCTGGGGCACCGCTCTGATGTAGCCAAACTCCTTAGCATTGCCGATGTGCTGGTGCAATCGTCCATCTTTGAGGGTTTCCCAAACGTGTTTATTGAGGCCGCCTCCCTTGCCCTGCCTATTATTACCACCCGCGTGGGCTCATACAGCACACTGGTAGGGGACAATGGCATAGCTGTGGCCGTAAATGATGTAGAGGCTTTTGCAGAGGCTATACTGGAGATGAAGGCCAATTACCCCCGCTATGCCGAACATGCATGCACCCTAAGCCAGAGTGCGTACTTTAAGGAATTTCATAAATCAAAAATGCTGGAGAATTACCTGCTGCAGTACTCCAAAGACGCACAAAATGCTTAAGCACCATGAGTGAACACACTAGCGCCGCCAAACGGAACCATACCTGGGAAGAAGCCTTTCGTAAGGTGCAGAACTTTAGCATTACACCCGGGCTTAATTCCTTTATCAATCCCTTTTCTCTGCTCAAGCTTGGTGATACCGATGGGGTGGTGCAAAAAATAGATCATTTGTATGTTGATGGTATTTCGCTGGTAAAATTCATGCAGTATTTTCTGGGCAGGAAGATAGAACGCTACAGCTTTGACGATAGCTCTATTGCCCCGCAGGTATTCCGGTTTGTAAAGGAGCAGAATTTACCACTGGCCATCATTGGCACTAGCCAGGAGAAGCTTGAAAAATCGGTGGCCATCCTGGAGAAGCGCTACGGCTTTAGGGTTGCATACTACCGCAATGGCTTTTTTGAGAACAGGCAGCAGCGCCGGGAAGTTCTGGAGCATATTCGGCACCTGGGCTGCCAGGTTGTGGTCTGTGGCATGGGCACTCCCCTGCAAGAGCAGGTATTGATTGAACTTAGCGAACTTGGCTGGAGGGGCTATGGCTATACCTGTGGCGGGTACCTGCATCAGCTGGCCACAAAAGAAAAATACTACCCCCCTTTCTTTGACAAGCTCAACATACGCTGGGTGTACCGTATCTGGGATGAGCCCAAGCTCTTCCACCGCTATTTTGTACTTTACCCGACCTTTGCGCTTTATTTCTTCCATTACCTGCTAACCCGTAGAAGATGAAAGAAACCCTACTCTCTGCCTGGCTGTACTTTTCCTTTATCCGATGCCCGTTTCACTTCTTGTTTTACTATACCAGTAAAAACAAGGCCATCATTGACCGGGACCTGGATGTATGGATCCGGCAGCTGGAGCTTCCCTACTCAAGAACGGTTGCCTTTGTACACCTGCTGGTCTGGCACAAGGAGTTTCGAAATTTGTTTTACTATCGCCTGAAGCCCTGGGGGCATATCCTGAACCTGATCATGCCCAAGCTTTCTTCCCTCTACCTAAACGCAAAATACATCGGGCCGGGCTTTTTCATTCAGCATGGTGAAAATTCCCGCATCAATGGGGAGTATATTGGAGCCAACTGCTGGGTGAATCAGGATGTGGCCATTGCTTTTAGTAACCGCACCGACAGGCCCACATTGCAGGATGGTGTAAAGGTGCATGTGGGCGCCAAAGTGCTCGGCAAGGTAACTATTGGAGAAAACTCCATCATTGCCGCCAATGCCGTAATTGTGAAAAACGTGCCGCCTAATTGTACGGTGGTAGGCGTATACCCGGCTTACATTGTAAAAGAAAATGGTATAAAGGTAAAAAAACCCTTATAGCCCCTGAAAGGGAGAATGGCTACAAACTGGGGAAGTGTCTGTAATGGCCTGACTCCCTACTCCCTGGTTCTTTGCCATCTGACTGAGAAAGGAGCACCCTGCACTAGTTAGGACAAGGAGAGCATTCTTTTTTTCGTTTGTTTAAACATTAAAAGAAAAAAACCATTAAACTAAGAGCCTATTACACGGCAAATACCGGCAGCCAATAAAAGGGCAGGCAAGTAGCGGTGAGGAACATATGCGTTCTTATTGCCGGGCTGTGCAGGCCGCAGATGCGAATAGATCTGTGCAGCACACTGCTTGCTTAAACCTGCTTTGATTCTTATGCGATCGGGACCACTTATACACACCGGCAGTTTAACATGTATTCATGAATAAGTCATTCAAGCGATTTATCCAATTATTCTTTATACTCCTGGATATTCTGGGGCTAAACCTTGTGTATCTGGCAGCCCAGGGAATTTTTGAAGAAGACCCTCAGGCTCAGTATTATATGCGCTACGCACAGTACTGGCTGATCATGAATGGTTCCTGGTTGCTGCTGGCCTGGCTGGGCAGGATTTATGTGACTGATACCATCTCTTTCTTTCAGAACTTTTTGCGCGCCAGCTTTCGGGTGTACGGTATCTGGGCCGGTCTAAATATTCTTTACCTGCTGTTGCCGCGTCTGGTACCCCTCTCTTATCCTCTAGTTTTCACTACAGTAAGCGGCTTTTTGCTTCTGCTGCTGATCAACCGGCTTATTTACCTGTTCATGCGCAAATGGGTAAAAAACAAGGTGTACCTCAAGCGTAAGATCCTGATCATCGGCTATAATAACCTGGCCCGCAAGCTAACCTCTTATCTGGAGCGTCAGGGGTTTGGCAGTACTATTGTTGGCTATATCGACGAAGATCCGCCTACAGCAAGTGCGGACTCCTATCCGCTCTACAGCAAGCTTGAAAACACGCTTCTGCTTTCAAAAGAATTACAGGTAAATGAAATCTATTCTACCATTATGCCTGAAAACAACCCTAAGGTCTACCAATTGATGAAGCAGGCCGATTATGATCTGGTGCGGTTTCGGCTTATTCCGGATTTCTCATATTTCATCAACAGACCGGTACATGTTGACTATCTGCAGGATATGCCTATCCTTACTGTACGGCGTGAACCCCTGGAAGAAGAAGTAAACATGTTCAAAAAAAGGGCTTTTGATCTGGTGGTTAGCTCATTGGTGATTGTGTTTATCCTGTCCTGGCTTTACCCCCTGCTGGGTCTGCTCATCAAGCTGGAATCAAAAGGGCCAGTAATCTTCAGCCAGTTGCGCAGTGGCAAAAACAACAAGCCCTTTAAATGCTACAAGTTTAGGAGCATGGGTGAAAACAAAGCTACCGAAGCTGTGCAGGCTACCAAAAACGATAAACGCGTTACCCGCATTGGCCGTATCCTGAGAAAAACGAGTCTGGATGAATTTCCACAGTTTGTAAATGTGTTTAAAGGAGAGATGAGCATTGTAGGCCCCCGACCCCATATGCTAAAACATACCCAGGATTTTTCAGTATTGGCCGATGATTACATGATCCGCCAGTTTCTGAAACCGGGCATTACCGGCTGGGCACAGGTAAATGGTTTCAGAGGTGAAATCACGGAGCTCTATCACATAAAAAAGCGCGTAGAGCATGATTTATGGTATCTTGAGAACTGGAGCCTTACCCTCGATATCAGAATTATGTTTTTAACCGTTTACAACGCACTAAAAGGCGAAGAAAACGCTTATTAGAAAACTACCCGCCCGCTACGCTTTATTCCCTATGAAACCTGCCCCCAAAACCCCCCATGAAGCTGAACGCCTGAAAGCTCTTAACGAGCATCAGCTGATGGATACCCTGCCCGAGCAGGTTTTGATGACATCACGCGCATTGCGTCCGAGATTTGCGGCACTCCCATAGCGCTCTTAACGCTGGTGGGCGAAAATCGCCAGTGGTTCAAGTCCAGGCAGGGTACAGAACTTACGGAAAGCCCCCGTGATTACTCATTTTGTGCACACGCCATTTTAAATCCGGAAGAAACTATGGTAGTGCCTGATGCTCGCTATGATGAACGCTTTCATGATAACCCCCTGACCACCGGAGATCCCCAGGTTGTATTTTATGCCGGCGTGCCGGTACAGGATGATCAGGGCCATGCGTTGGGAACCCTATGTGTGATTGATTCACGGCCAAGGGAGATTTCCGAGCAGAAAATTGCATCACTTCAGGCACTGGCCAAACTGGTAAATGCGCATTTTGAGCTGCGTAAGACAAAAGAAAAGTATAGCCAGCTGCAACACAAAATGGTACAGGCCAGGCAGCTGGTATATAGCCTTTCAGATACCCTGGAGCATGATGACGCTACCACCACAGTACCACCTCTGGAAAGGGAACAGCTAACCCACACGGTAGAAAAGCTCAGAGAAACCTTCGAAAGGTATTAATACCAGGCACTGGCCTTGGAGCTTGCAGGTATCACCAGCTACTCCACCTGCTGGTATGGACTAGGCTACTTCCCGGCCTTTACCCCGGCCTGCCGACCATTGCTCCAGACGGCCTACCCTAGTACCAGAAAACAGGCCCTATACTGGCGATTTACCTCACAATTCACTACCTTATCCTGCACATTATGCCGCATTTTTTTGCACAAGTGGCATTATTGCGCACCAATGGGGCTCCAGCTGTTTAGCACGCCCACTGCTCCTTCCCGGAGGCACGCCCTGTACATGCATCATTCTCCGGGAGGAGAACACCCTTGCAGCCGCGCAGCAGAACCCATTCAACTGCCTGCGCACAAGATGGGAGCAAGCACAAAACCCTATCGGATATGGATCCTATTGCAGCCTATAAACACTCCCGCCAGAAACTCTTTGATGCTGCAGGCATTCAGCCAGAATCCCGGACCATCAACACCAACGGGCCCATCCGTCAGGTACATTATCTGAAGGCCGGCCAGGGTCCACCCCTGCTCCTCCTCCATGGCGGCGGCGGGCATGCCAGTGAGTGGATCCCCCTCTTAAAACCCCTTGCGCAGCATTTTGAGGTCTATGCGCCGGACAGGCCCGGCTGCGGGCTGAGCGATTTTTTCAACTACCGCGGGGTGGATGTACAGGCCCATGCTGTAGCCTTTCTGCAGTCTTTTCTGGATGCCGCAGGGCTGCAGCGTGCGGTTGTGGCCGGCCATTCCATGGGCGGTTATTTCAGCGTCTGCTTTGCCTTGCGCCATCCAGAGCGCGTACAACAATTACTGTTGCTGGGCGCCCCTGCAGGCATCAATCGCTGGATTCCCTATTTGCTGCGGCTGCTGGGCACCCGGGGCCTTAACCGCCTTTTGCTGCACACCCTGGCCAGGCCCAGCAAACAAAATGCGGCGTTTATTCACAAACAGCTCCTGGTGGCCCATCCGGAGCAGCTCTCGGATGCATATCTGGAGCATGCCTACTACAGCCTGTTGCTGCCTGGCAGCCGCAAATCCTTTAATACCCTTCTGGAAAATGTGCTCTCTGTAGGCGGCTGGAAAAAGCGCCTGCTTGTGACCGGGCAACTCTCCTCCCTACAGCTACCGGTTGGTTTTCTATGGGGAGATCGGGATGCCTTTGAAAGGCCGGCTACTGGTCGTGCAAAGGCCGGTACCATTCCCCGCCACACCTTTGATGTGGTGGCGCAGGCCGGCCATGCCCTCTGGCTCGACCAGCCCGAAAAAACCAGCCAGCTGCTGCTGGCCCGCCTGGGGGTAAACTAGTCAGGAAGGATAGTTTCTAAAAGGTTAATAAGCTGCTCAGTTGTTGGCCATCAGACCCGGGCAGGTAGCTGTGAGCGAAAGATCAAAAGGCATCGCTCACCCAACAAGCAAACGAGCTGTACCGAAAAACTGCCGGCAGCATAGCTATTTACCTGCCCGCCTGCGTATTAAAGAAGGAAGGGAATAAAGGTGCATACCATTTACTTCCTTTTTGACTAGCCCCCAGCCTATGCAGCGCCTACGCACCCATACCTATCAAAATCAGTTTGTTACCACCTTTCCCGGAGAGGAAAGCGGAAGCCTGCAGCCGCGCCAGACCCCGGGCGTGCTCTACAGCCTGGCCCGGCCTACCCCTGTAAAGGCCCCTACCCTACTGGCCTGGTCGGATGAGCTGGCGCAGGAGCTGGGCATCGAAAGGCCTGATGAGACGGACATACAGATTCTGGGCGGCAACCTGACCACCCCCAGCATGCAGCCCTATGCCGCCTGCTATGCGGGCCACCAGTTTGGCCAGTGGGCCGGGCAGCTGGGCGATGGCCGGGCCATTACCCTGGGCGAGTGGACGACACCGGCGGGCGAGGCCTGGGAGCTTCAACTCAAGGGGGCCGGCCCCACCGCCTACTCCCGCCGGGCCGATGGCCGGGCGGTGCTGCGCTCCTCGGTCAGGGAATACCTGATGAGCGAAGCCATGCACTACCTGGGGGTGCCCACCACCCGGGCCCTGAGCCTGGTAAGCACCGGCGATCAGGTGATGCGGGACATGTTTTACAACGGCAATGCCGCCTTTGAGCCCGGGGCCATTGTACTGCGAACAGCCCCCTCCTTTTTGCGCTTTGGCAGCTTTGAAATGCCCGCCGCCCGCCAGGAACTGGAGAATTTGCGCCAGCTCACCGACTGGACCATTGCCCGCTACTACCCCCAGCTGCAGGGCGAAAATCAGCTCCTTGATTTCTTTGGCGAAGTAGTGGTCCGCACGGCCCGGCTAATGGTGGAGTGGCTGCGGGTAGGCTTTGTGCATGGGGTGATGAATACCGACAACATGAGCATCCTGGGCCTGACCATCGATTATGGGCCGTACTCCTTTCTGGACGATTTTGATCCCAACTTCACCCCTAATACCACCGACCTGCCCGGCCGCCGCTATGCCTTTGGCAACCAGCCCTCCATTGCCTACTGGAACCTGAGCCGGCTGGCCAGTGCCCTGGCTCCCCTGCTGCCTGATACGGCTCCCCTGGTAGCCACCCTGAAGGAATTCGAGGAGCATTTTTGGAGCGGCTACCACCGCATGATGGGCCAGAAACTGGGCTTTGAGGAGGTGCAGGAGAAAGAGAAGGCGCTCATCTCACTGGTAAGCGAGACGCTTGCGCTGGTGAAGCCGGACATGACCCTGTTTTACCAGCTGCTGACCGAGCTACCCCCTGCCCCGCAGGAAGACAAGCAGATTCTGGAGCACTTTAATGACAGCTTCTATGGACCCCTGAATGCTGAGCAAAAGGCGGCTTTTGTGCGCATGTTACAGCAATGGAAAGAGAGAATCAGGGAGAGCAAGGAAATACCGGATATGCGGATCAGCCGCATGCAAAAGGCCAATCCCCGCTTTATCCTGCGCAATTACCTGCTGCATCAGGCCATTGAGGGGCTTGAAAAAGGAGATTCCAGCCTATTTGATACACTCCAGCAAGCCATCAAAGACCCATATTCCAACAAGTGGGACCAGTTTCTGGTAAAACGCCCCGACTGGGCCAGCCAGAAAGCAGGTTGCTCCATGCTTTCCTGCAGCTCATAAAAAAGCAGCTTGCTTACCGGTGCTACCGGCTAAGCAAGCTGCTTTTGTCTGCTAACGTGTAAATGTACTTTAGACCTTTATTTGGCTACCGTACGCTCAATCTCCCGCAGGTTTTCCAGCTTTTTGTTCCGTAGGAAACCTCCAATATCTTCAAAGTGTTCTTTGATCCGCTTGTTGCCAAACTCAAACACCTTGGTGGCCAGCCCATCCAGAAAATCGCGGTCGTGCGATACCAGGATAAGGGTGCCATCAAAGGCTCGCAGGGCCTCCTTGAGAATATCCTTGGTTTTAATATCGAGGTGGTTGGTAGGTTCGTCCAGGATCAGCAAATTGACCGGCTGCAGCAGCAGCTTGATCATGGCCAGGCGGGTTTTCTCCCCTCCTGACAATACCTTCACCTTCTTCTCAATGGTATCACCGCCAAACATAAAGGCACCCAGTAAGTCCTTGATGCGGGTGCGCATCTCCCCTACAGCAATGTTATCGATGGTCTGGAATACCGTTAAGTCCTCGTCCATGAGCGAGGCCTGGTTCTGGGCAAAGTAGCCGATCATGCAGTTGTGGCCCAGCTGCAGCTTGCCCTGGTAGTCGATCTCGCCCATAATGGCTTTTACCAGCGTGGATTTACCCTCGCCGTTTTTACCCACAAAGGCCACTTTTTCGCCACGCTCGATGGTCAGGGAGGCTCCCTTAAACACCACATGATCGCCATAGCTCTTGGAGAGCTCCTCCACAATGACCGGATAGGTGCCTGAGCGGGGTGCGGGCGGAAACTTCAGGTTCAGGTGCGAGGTATCTACCTCATCTACCTCCACAATCTCCATTTTCTCCAGCATTTTTACCCGCGACTGCACCTGCAGGGTTTTGGAATAAGTGCCCTTGAAGCGCTCGATGAATTCGGTGATCTCAGCAATCTGCTTCTGCTGATCGTCGTATTGCTTTTGCTGCTGCTCCCGGCGCTCCCGGCGAAGCTGCAGGTAGTGGCTGTAGTTGACCTTATAGTCGTAAATACGGCCCATGGTCACTTCGATGGTGCGGTTGGTGATGTTGTCGACAAAGGTTTTGTCGTGCGAGATCACAATCACCGCCTTGGCATTATTCACCAGAAAATCTTCCAGCCACTGGATCGATTCAATGTCCATGTGGTTGGTGGGCTCATCCAGCAGGATCAGGTCGGGCTTTTGCAGCAGAATCTTAGCCAGCTCAATGCGCATGCGCCAGCCGCCGCTGAACTCTTTGGTAGGACGGCCAAAATCGGAGCGCAGAAAGCCCAGGCCCAGCAGGGTTTTCTCTACCTCGGCATCAAAGTTGGGTTCTTCAATGGAGTAGTATTTTTCGCTCAGCTCGGTTACCTGCTCGATGATCTTGTAGTAGGCCTCCGACTCGTAATCGGTGCGCGTTTCCAGCTCCCGGTTGAGGGCCTCCATCTGTGTTTTCATGCCTAGAATCTTGGCGAAGGCTTTGGAAGCCTCCTCAAACACGCTGCAGTTGTCTTCGGTAAGCAGGTGCTGCGGCAGGTAAGCGATCACGGCATCCTTAGGGGCCGAAATCTTGCCGCGGGTAGGTTTATTCACCCCGGCAATCACCTTTAGCAGGGTAGATTTGCCGGCACCGTTCTTGCCCATCAGGGCTATGCGGTCATTCTCATTAATATTGAAGGTAACATTGCTGAACAGCGCCGCACCGTTAAACTCAACGCTTACACCGTCTACTGAGATCATATAAAAGAAATTGAAGGGGCAAAGATAGCATAATTTCCCCTTGCGCCATGCCGGGGCCAGAGGCAGAAAGGGGCCCAGATCCCATAAAAAAATGGGGGCGTAAAACGTTCCGCCGCCGCAGGTCTTTTTGGCGCTGCGGCAGCAGGCAGCCTCCGCCTGCCGGCACGCCATGCTGTGGGCTGCAGGTAACCTCAGTGGCTGCACGGCCTCCCGGCCGTTGATAGCCCCGGCCTGGCTAAGCTACACCCCAGGGTGTACAACGGGTGCAGGGGGGGGGGCGCACAGGCATGCCTAAAGGATGACATAGATCATGGTATCTTTCCGGATAACACCCTAGCTTACACTCAAACAGATTATTGCCATGACAACTGCCATCCTCTATACATCCAGCCAAGGAACTACCGAAAAAGTGGCGCACCTGCTGGCCAAAAAGCTTGCGCCGCTGCAGCCCCTGGTGCTGGACCTGCGCACCAACCCTTCGCCTGATCTGACGCAGTTTGACCTGATCCTGATTGGAGGGTCCATCCATATAGGCCAGATGAACAGGCGGGTACGGCATCTCTGCCACGATCATCTGCAGGAGCTGCTGCAAAAAAAAATTGGCTTGTTTATGTGCTGCCTGGAGCGCAGCCTGGCAAAAGAACAATTTGAGCGCGCCTTTCCGGCTGAACTGATCGCCCATAGCCAGGCCACTGCCTGCGTTGGGGGAGAGCTCATACCCCGGCGCATGAGCCTGTGGCAAAAGCTACTGCTAAAAGTGCGGGGAGAGAAACTAGTGTTTCGCTCTGAGCTGGACCATGCAGCCATCAACGGCTTTGCAGAAAGCATGCTGCAGGCCAATACCCAACAACAGACCCTGCATCCGCTGAAGCAGGGCATATAAGCCATCGCCCAGCTGGGTGCATACTGTCTGTCTTTTCTCGCCCATGAACTGGCCCCTGGGCCGGCACTCAGGGGTAAGGGAATGTCTGTGGGGCATAAAAAAAGGCTGGTGTGCACCAGCCCCTTTTCAACAACCTTTTTCCTTTTTTCACAACTATTCTTCTACCCGGGCAGGCGATTCGGCCAGCGGGACCACCAGGGGTTTGCCCGGATTTCGAGGGGTAGATTCGATCACCCGCAGCTGAATATTCTTGCGGCGTGCCGTATCCTTAAAGTTCTCGATCAGTTCCATGACATCAAAATCCACTACAGCCGATCGGCTCAGGTCTATTTCAAGCTCTACATCATCGGGCATGCGGCGCAGGGCCGTCATGATATTGCCTTTGTTCAGGAAGGTCACCTCTTCAGCCAGCACCATGCGGTATTTTTTGGGGCCCTGAGGGCTCTTCTCTTCGCTGATGTAGTAGGACACATGGTAGTTATTTTTCAGCAGGAAGAAAATGGCCACCACCATACCAATGCCAATGCCGGTGAGCAGATCGGTAAATACAATGCCGATAATGGTAACGATAAAGGGCAGAAATTGCGACCAGCCGTTGCGGTACATGCTCATAAACAGGGCCGGCTGGGCAAGTTTATAGCCTACCATAAACAGCACGGCAGCCAGTGAGGCCAGCGGGATCAGGTTCAGCAGATAGGGCACAAACATTACGCAGCCCAGAATCATCAGGCCATGGATAAAAGCGGCCAGCTTGGTGCGCCCGCCCGATTGAATGTTGGTGGAGCTTCGTACAATTACCTGCGTTATGGGCAGGCCGCCAATAAGGCCGGAAACCATGTTGCCTACCCCCTGTGCAGTAAGCTCCCGGCTGGCCGGGCTTATGCGCTTGTAGGGATCCAGCTTATCGGTGGCTTCCAGCGACAGCAGGGTTTCCAGGCTGGCTACAATGGCCAGGGTAGCGGCAATCACCAACACCTCATATGAGAGCAGTCGGCTAAAGTCCGGGAAGGTAAACTGCTGAAAAAAGCCTCCGATGCTGTCAGCCACAGGCAGCTCTACCAGCTGATTATCGCGCAGGTAAATTCCGGGGAAATAGTTCTGAAACAGCAGATTAAGGCCAACGCCCAGCAGCACAACTACAAGCGGCCCCTGGATAATGGAAAATATCTTGCCCCGCTTGGAAAGCACCTTGTCCCAGAAGATCAGAATGATCAGCGACAATACACTGATGATCACCGCCGCCGGCGAAACGTAATTCAGGGCATTCACCAGCTCGGAAAAGGTATTCTCCCCATCGGGCTGCACAAAGTTCAGGTCACCTTCATAGTCGGCATCATAGCCCAGCGCATGAGGAATCTGCTTCAGAATAATGATTACCCCAATACCGGCCAGCATCCCCTTGATCACCGAGGATGGAAAGTAATAGCCTATGCTGCCCGCTTTAAGAAAGCCCAGGATCAACTGAAGCGCACCCGCCAGCACAACAGCGGATAAAAAGACCGGGTAGCTGCCCAGGTCGTTGATGGCCGTAAGCACAATAACGGCCAGGCCGGCTGCCGGACCGCTTACTCCCAGCTGGGAGCCGCTAATAAGGGTAACAACCAGTCCGCCCACAATCCCGGCAATGATGCCCGAAAACAAGGGGGCACCCGATGCCATAGCAATTCCCAAACAAAGGGGTATCGCTACCAGAAATACAACTATGCCCGAGGGCAGGTCGTATTTGATCTCTTTAAAGCTCAACATAAGATTATTTCAATAGCAATGTTAACACAACCGATAGTAATACTATTAGACTACCAAAGTATTACTTTTTTTGTTCACTTACCTACTTTCATTCTTACTTTTTCTTTCAACAACACTTCCTGTAGGTAAGGAAGAGCGCCCCAAATATGCGCTGCCTGTAGCGAGCGCTTCTTTTTGTATTACCCCCGGTCAGTTCTCCTTCAAAACTAAACCCCTATATCTCCTGCAAAGTTAGTTAGTCAGGCTCAGGCAGATAAAATAGGTAACCCTGTTGAGAAAATAGTGTCGTAGCACCCGAAAGATTAAACAATATTGTTATAAACGCTACATCAAATATACAAATAGTACTAATTTTTTTCGATCTTGATACCTTCTTTTTGCATCCCGGAGGGGCAGCCGCCTGAGGGCTTTTCCAGTGTACCCGATACCCTCAACCGTAAAACAGAAAAGCTGCAGGCAGTACAGCTCGTCCTGCTGCAGACTGCCCTGCGTCAGATTGAGTACCTACAGCATCTACACACCGAGACAACAAACAGCCTGAATCGGAAGACGGCCCATTTCAGCCGGCCTGAAAAAAAATTACAGCTGCTGCTGCAACCAGTGGGGCCCGGCCTGCATCTAATCTCCAAAGAAGCTCAAAAACGAACAGGCGTGCGCAAAAGCGTACAGAGTGTTCGTTTTCGGACACTGCCCCTCCAAAAAAAGGGCTCAATTTTTAAAATTTAGCCCTTTTAGCAATTGGCACAGGCTTTGACTTATTGAAACAGACTAATTCTTTCAACCATGTACCTGAACCTACCCCACGAAGATCTGGATAAGAAGCGCATTGATCGGTTCATCCTCAAAAGTATGGCAGCCGCCCTGCTTCTGGGTGCGCTGCTCCTGGCTGGCGCTCTGCTCATGCCCGATAGCCTGCACCTGCAGCGCACCCCTGCCAGTGCCGTAAGCAGCGGGCCAATTCAGACCAGCCTTACCATGATCAATAGCCTGGGCCGCATGCAGCCGCCCAGCTGCCATCCTGTTAGCAAAGCAGAAGAACCTGCTCTGGCCAGCACCCCTTCTGCACCCGTGCAGCTGCTGATCAATGCCCTCAAGCCACTGGCTAAGAAAGCTTCTTTGCCCATGCCTTACTAATAAGCAGTAAGGGACAACATCCCCTCCATTTTTTCCACACCCTCTTTCTCATTTTTTTACCCTTAACCAGCCCGCTGCTCCAACAGGCAGCGGGCTTTTTAATTACTCCCCCCTTCACTGAGGAAAATTACCACACCCTGTCTTAAAGGCGTCATCCTCGTTCACCTGATCCGAAACGCAAGGCCGGTCATCCATTACATCAATTGAATATTTCCAAGGTTGCCAATTCTGTTTAATAGATAATCCATCAATTAAACAAATAGGAGGCCTAGTTAACAATTACTGGTAAAACATGAGATTAATACAACTTAATATCTACTTGTTAAAAATCTGCATTCTATAAACATTCGTATATACCTGCACTTTATGCAATATTATTCTGAATAAAGCATCGCATACAGAATATTAATGCACAAATTAAATTCTTCCTGCTTTGTAGATTAACCTTATACAACATAAGATCATACATGGTTTATGGAGAAATGTAGAACATTTCCACGTTTTATATCCTTCTCGTCATTTATATAATTTTTTTGTGATCATCCATTCTAGAGCATTCCTTTATGAGAAACCTTTTACTACTGATCTTAGTCATTTCCAGTTTTCTATCCCCTGTATCAGCACAGCATTTTTCTACCAGCACCAGTAACCTTACAGGCAATGTCCTGGATCCTATTGACACCGGAGAATTGATCCGCTGCTATACGGTAGAGTACCACAACCTTCGCAAAAGCAAGGACCTCTCTATACCCGGCACCCAGGATTTTGAAAAGGTAATGGCCGCGCAAATAGAAGCAGCCAAAGCCGATCCAGCCAATAACGGCATCCTGAAGGGGGTACTACAAATACCGGTGGTTGTGCATGTGGTACACTTTGGCGAACCGGTAGGAACCGGTGCCAATATAGCCGCTGAGCAGATCTACTCCCAGCTTGAGGTGATGAACGAAGATTTCCGCCGCATGATGGGTACAAGGGGATTTAATGAGGATAGCCGCGGAGCCGATACGCAGATTGAGTTTGTACCCGCCCTGGTAGATCCCGAGGGCAACCTACTGCCCGAACCGGGCATTCACCGTTACCAGGGGCCCCTGCCCGCCTATGTACTGGAAGAAATTGACCTGCTCATAAAGCCCGCCACTATCTACGACCCCAACCGCTACCTGAACATGTGGACCGTACGCTTTGCCGCCCTATTGCTGGGCTATGCCCAGTTTCCGGATCCGGCACACGGTTTTGCTTCCGGCCTGGGGTGCGATACGGGGGGTGCCCAGACCGACGGTGTGGTGATGGGCTTTGATGCCTTTGGCTCGAGCGAAAAATATCCGCAGGGCACTTACAACGCCCCCTACGACCTGGGCCGAACTGTAACCCATGAAGTGGGCCACTGGCTGGGCCTTCGGCATATCTGGGGCGATGGCGGCTGTGGGGTAGATGATTTCTGTGGCGACACACCCGAATCAGATGCGTCAAACTCGGGCTGTAACCCCAGTGATATCTCCTGCGGCAGTGTAGACATGGTGCAGAACTACATGGACTACACCTACGATGCCTGCATGAACATATTCACCAACGACCAGACGCTGCGCATGCGCACCGTGCTTACCAAAAGCCCGCGCCGGCGGGAGCTTCTGAGCTCAACCGTACACCTGCAGCCCGTAGCCCTTGATGCTGCCATTATTGAAATTGTATCCCCTACCGGCCAGCGCTGTGGCGGAAATATTCTACCTGAAGTGCTCCTGCGCAACCTTGGCCAGCAGATACTTACCTCAGTGGCAATTCACTATCAGCTAGGCAGTGGTTCTGTACAAACCTTCCAGTGGACGGGCTCTTTAGCAACGGGTGAGATTGAATCTGTTACCCTGCCAGCCATAAGCGCCCCGGATGGCACACACACCTTTACTGTGCGTACTGCAGCACCAAATGGCGGCAGTGATGCCCGAACCTTTAACGACAGCTGGAGCGACAGCTTTATCATATCAAACGTAGGCGAACGGCTGGATTTTCTGGAAACCTTTGAAAGCGGCCTCTATCCTCCCAGCAACAAATGGCAACTTGATAATGCCGACCGCTGCGAATCCTGGAGCCCTTATTCGAACCTTACAGGAGCCGATGGTCAGGCAAGCACCGCTGTGTTTATGAATTACTATGAGTATGACGCCAAAGGCACGACCGATGCCCTGCAGCTTCCCCTCATAGACCTGAGTACCACAGAAGACAGCCATCTAGAATTTGATGTAGCCTATGCCACCTCAAGCGCCAATGATAAGCTGGAAGTGCAGGTATCGGTAGATTGCGGCCGGTCGTTCAAAACCATTTACAGCAAGGCCGGTGCCGAACTGGCTACTGCCCCCGCTGCAGAAGGGGCCTTTTACCCTACAGCCGGCGACTGGAGAAGAGAACGCCTGAGCCTGAACAACTACCGCAGCGGCCAGCTGCTCATAAAATTTGTAGGTACCAACGACTACGGGAATAACCTGTATCTGGACAATATTTTTGTAAGTGGCGCCTCTCCTGAAGCTGCACCGGTCCAGCTTAAGAAGTTTACGGCAGCTGCCACCACAGAAGGTGTAGAGCTGCAATGGCTAACCGCATCAGAAGAGAACTATGAGTCATTTATCCTGGAGCGATCGGCCGATGGCAGCAGCTTTGAACCCATTGCACAGCTGCCCGCCAAAAAGAAGAACTCCACCGGGGCATCCTATAAACAGCTGGATACGGATCCCCTTACCGCCACGGCCTATTACCGGCTACAAATACTGCGCAGCAGTGGCCTGAATGCACTCTATAGCCAGACCATCAGCATCAAAGGCAACAACAGCAGTACCAAAGCCCGCACCGGAAGCATAACAGCTACAGAAAATGGGCTCTTTCGCCTGCGGGGCCTTTACCCCAACCCTTCCCATGGAACCTTTGCCCTGCAGTATGAGGCAAAAAAGGCAGGCCCGCTACAGATACAACTGATCAACATGCTGGGCCAGGTGCTACATGAGCAGCCAGCCAGCTGCCAGCAGGGCCAGAACCAGACAACTGTACACACAAGCGGATTGGCCAAGGGCCTGTATTATGTGCTCCTACACACCCCCGATGGCACCCTAAAAGAAAAAGTACTTTTACACGACTAAACCCATAGAGCAGCCAGCCACCCCTTAGCGGGCATCTGGCTGCTCTCTTCTTTTCCAATTATTCACCACTTTTTACACAGTATGAAGTTAAAATTTACCCTAAGGGGGCTGTTAATGGCAACACTCCTTATTTTTTCAGCCCATCAGGCTGTGCAGGCACAGGATGCCCTGCAGACAGCCCTTACCCATATTGCAGAAAATAAAGCGGGCTATGGCCTTACCCAGGCTGATATTGCCGATTATGTGGTTACAGATCAGTACGTCAGCAAAAAAAATGGTATTACCCATCTATACCTGCAGCAGCGCCATCAGGAAATTGAGGTAGAAGGCGCCATCATCAACATCAACATAGGGCCCGATGGGCAGGTGATCAGCATGGGCAACCGCTTTATCCCCAACCTGAGGGCTGCCATTAGAGGCTCCGTAGCAGCTCAAACCCCTGGCATGGCTGCCGAAGCAGCAGCCCGATCCCTGAAG
>NZ_AODQ01000054.1 GCF_000348925.1 Cesiribacter andamanensis AMV16
GAGATCAGCTGGAACGGCCGGCTGAACGGAACAGGGAATTATGTGCCGGGCGGCAACTACTACTATGACCTGCGCCTCATCAATTGTACTTCCAATACCCTGTACAGAGGGACCGTCACCTTTTTCCGCCCTCTGCTGCTGACCATGAGCCTTTACCCCAATCCTGCCCAGGACTATGTGGAGGTGGATCTGCAACAGCAGGAAGATAGTGTTGCTGGTCCCAGGCCACTGCCGGAAGACCTGCAGTTGGCGGTGGTTTCCCTGCAGGGGGAAATGGTGCTGCGCCGGGAGGGGATCGCCTTCCCCATGAGGCTGGATGTGCGTGCCCTGCCGGAGAAGGAATACGTACTGCTGCTTCGCCATGGGAACAGGCTGGAGCGACAGCGACTTCTGCTCAGGCGATGAACACACTGCAGTGATACGTCGCTGTCTTAACATACGGTCTAATGATTTTTGTCTCATCTAACTATTTTTTCATATGTCACAGGAACCATCCTCCTTTTCCGGGGCTGCCAGGGCTAGGCTGTACCGGGAACAATTATTGACTACTGACGATCTACAGGCATTTAAGGCAGAACTGCTGGAGGAAATCGGCAGGCTCCTGGCACAAGGAGCAGCAGAAGCGCCTAAAAAGTGGCTCAAATCCCCGGATGTACGCAAACTGCTGGGCATCTCGCCGGGAACGCTGCAAAACCTGCGCATCAACGGGACGCTGCCCTTTACCAGGCTGGGGGGCGTACTCCTGTACGATGCGGCAGATATAGAGAAGTTGCTGGAGAAAAATCGGCAAAGAGGGGCACTGCTGGTGCATGGACTGCAGGATCGGCCTGCGCATGCATCGGACAGGACGAATGCACGTATTCAGGGCAGTCCTGCCTAACCTTTCCTTGTGTACCAGCAATAGGGGGGTGCTTGGCGCTGCCGTCAGTATGGCTCCATCCGCCAGGGCGTTTGACGTGAATGAACGGACCTGGCGGGGCTCCTGGCGATCCCCCTTTGCTCTGTATACCGGTTTTTTTTGAGCAAGGAGCATTTTCAGAAATTCTTACATTGGAAGCAACAGCCCCCTAATTACTTCCGGGAGCTACTGCCTGGTACGGACTTGATCGGTTAAGCAACACAGGTAAGCCTGGCTACTGCGGCAGGAAGGCCTGGCGTATTGGTTTGCTAAGGGGCTGGTGCTGCAGGCTGAAGCAAGGAGAGTACAGGAAGCGGTATGCCTTTCCTCCTGAAGCTATCCGAGAGGGCTTTGGCCGGAGGGAATGGAAGCCGATGGGCATACCGTCTAGCACCGGATTAGCACTTGCACATTAGGCTGCCGGGATGAGAAGACAAGTTGGTTTAACCGGACAACTTTTATCTTACTTCTGATGCGGAGGGAAGGAATATTTGAGTTTATTTACTAAAAATATTAGTCACCGCATGGCAGCACCTATTCTACCTGAAACTCAATCTCTTTCCGCTACTGCAACCCCTCTTCAGCGTATCCTATTAGTAAAGTTCGGGCTGGTGCTCACAGCAGGGCAACTGGCCTCCCTGATCGCCGCACAGCCCGAACCCCTGCGGCAGAACCTGCTGGCCGATCAGCCTGGCCTGGATGCCCTGGATGAACTGGTGGAACGGCTCTCGGAGCAAATTACGGGCATCAATTATCCTACCGAGCACAGTACGCCTTATTATAAAGAATACTTTAAAAAGAAGCTGCAGGAAGGTAAGGAAGCATTTTTCGGGCAGTTTGCTGGTTGAAGGCCATTCCTTGGGAGGACTTTGCAGTGGACAGCCTAGGAGCGCAATAAGCCAGAGGCTATGCTTGCCATTCGAACCTAGCACAAGCTTTCTTTTTTACAGTTTTTTTATACCCACTCCAGTGTCAGCCCGTACCTGGACTAGCACCTGGTGCTTTGCTCAATCCTTTACATCTCATCTGCAAGCCAGGTTTTAAAGATTCAAAGAGTGATTGAAAAACTACGGAGAATGACCGGATCAATTGCCAGGCTTATAAATTCCATAGCGATTCTGAATCTTGGAGCAGGTGAGAGCCTGCCTGCTTTTTTTTAAGCTTTCCTGCCGTTGGATGAGCTAACATACCCCTCCCAATCAATGGATAATATTTGTCCCGGTTCGTAAGAATGATCCACATGCTGATTAGCAGCAACCCCAGGGCAATAGGCAAGCCAGAAGGGGCAACTGTGAGGTGTGTCAGCAGGATACCGATCAGGATCGGGAACAGGATAATCACCCCCAGGGGACGGAGCCTGGGAATGATCATCAGCAGACCCCCTATAATTTCTGCCAGCCCTACCAGCGGAAGCACCCAGCCGATGGACTGGAGTGCCGTATTCATGCTTGTAAGTGCTGCGGGTAAGTCATCAGGGACCGGCATGTAGTGGAAGAACTTGTTTAGCCCTGCATTGATGAACATAAGGCCGAATAGCAGACAAATGACAAAAGTGATCTTTTGCTTCATGACAGATTACTGGTTTAAGCGTAACAGCAGGGCATCCAGGTTCTCCAGGCCCATGGTAAAGCCTTCTTTGAAGCCCATGGCAATGATTTTTTCCAGGTCCTCGAGCGAATCGAATTGCAGGGTGATCTGTACGGTGGTCGAATGAGGATCGTTCCCCTCAAACACATTGTTCCATAGTGATCGGGGGAAATCGGGTGTGAAATTGCCCTCCTCATCACAAAAAGCATCCAGGCCGGAAAAACTGTGTCCGGGTATTATCTTTTGATAGTCTGCCCGGCACCAGTGCGCTTCATTCTCAGGTGAGATCATGGCATATAGCCAGGTGCCACCCTCCCGGAAGTCCATCGCCTTTGTTTCTACCCGATAGGGTTTGGGTGCCCACCACTGGTCCAGCAGTTCGGCTTTTGTCCAGGCATCCCAAACCAGGGCAAGGGGCGCGGCAAAGGCGCGTGTCACTAAGATGGAGTTTTTGTTCTTGTCGACGGTAAATTCAAATAGTTGGGCTGTTCTCATGGCTTTTTATGGTTAAGAGTGGTCAATAGCTGGTCGAGCTGGCTAAAGCGGTTTTCCCAAATCTGCCGGAACTGCTCCAGCCACTGGTCGATCTCTTTCATTTTTTCTATATCCAGCAGGTAATAGATCTCTCTGCCCTGGGGCTGCTGCCGGACAAGCTGGCACTCGGTCAGGATGCGCAAATGTTTGGACACTGCCTGGCGTGTGCTGTCAAAGTGCTCGGCGATGGCGTTGGGGGTCATGGCCTGTAAGGCAAGCAGGGCAATAATGGCGCGTCTTGTAGGGTCGGCAATGGCCTGGAATATGTCTCTTCTCATAGGGCTTTCTGTTTTTACTGGCGAACCGCTAATGCCTCAATATGCAACCAATCAGTTGCAATATAAATGCAACCGTTTGGTTTCGCAAATTCTAATCAACATATTTTTAGGACAGGGAAGGGGCTACTGGCTTCGGAAGACTGCAGTCAACAAATGATTGGTCTGCTATCAGCATCTAGCTGTAAATTCAAAAAAAAGCCCTTGACGTGTTCAAATGATGTTTTGCTGGATGGTCTGAATACAATGGTCTATATCCAGCGGTTTTTCGAAATACTCAATTACCTGCTTATATTCAGAAGCTCGCTTCCGGTCTGCTCTGTCAATTGAAGAGGTTACAATCAAGATAAAGAGAGCATCCGCATAGGGTTTCTGCTGGATGGCATCCATAAAAGCCCAACCATCAATCACAGGCATGTTGATATCCAGTAGCAGGACGTAGCGGTCGCCCGTACGATGGTGCTTCTCCAGATAATCAAGGGTTGCAGCACTGCTGCTGAAGCAGAGGGGATCCAACGAGAGCGCACTTGTCTCAACCAGTGTTTTGTGGATGAAAATGGAGGTTTCGTCGTCGTCGATTAGGAGAATGTGAAGACTCATGGAAATACCTGTATTGCGTGTTTGGATCAGTCTTTTTTGTAGTGTCGCGTGCGCCGCCGCTCGAACTAACGATCTGTCTCCCTTGCACGGACAGTGATCAGCGGGTATGTTTCATCCTGGGTAACGAGCACGCTTCTTGCTTCACTGCGCTTGGCACATGCTTAATAAGATCAAAAAGGCCGGATAGGTAGGAAGCTGATATGGCAATTTGGAAAAATAAAATGAATTGTAATGCAAGGCATTCGCCTATTTTCGGCGTTGTCGTCCAGACTTTCGCCATATTTTGTACCACTCTATAGACAACATTCAACTAATTCTGTGAGAATTCACTTTTTGATGATACTCACCTGCCTAAGAGTGTAGGGTAGGCTTGACTTGCGACCAACGCCCGGGGATAAGTCCTTCTACTATTACCATAGCAGCGGCCGTAGGCGCCAGCCACTAGTGAACAGCCAAGCCAGTAATAGTAGCGCTGATCTGATTTTTTAGGGGATATATTGTGGGAGCGCACCAGTTGAGTTGTATTAACTTTATCAAGTACAACTCTGACTGTAACAAAGCATATTATGGGATTGCCTCTCCTTACCGTATTTTAGGGAAAAATTGGCTTGTTATGCTCCTATGTGTCTACAATTACTGTACGGTGCAGGTAGGGGAATGTAGGATTAGTGATAATCACTCACTGGGATTTCGTTGAGTTGTAGATGCAGGCTGATCTTTGCCGTGATCTTGGAGATGGCATCTTGTTGGGTATTGTCGGATGCCGATATGTAATAGGTAATGGCAAAGGCGGTACAACTTGCCGGTTGCCGGTCATGACCACTAAAAAAGGGATACCTCATGGGCCTATAAGAATAAGGGGTTAAATGCCACCTCCAAGTGGTGGTGGCTTTGCCTGGATGCGCGGGTATATCTTCAAACTCATTTCCATCTGATCTGCCTAAACTCCCTATAGCCACCAGCTTTTCTACATCACATCACTTTCATAACACCACTTGCCAGTTTAGTATCATCCGGATGTACCGGATTCCTGCAAGAACGTTACGATCAGCGGAGGGCCTATTTCATGCTGCAGCAGGTCATGTTCCTTTCTGATGATGAGTTATGCAATCTGGCATATCAGCGGTACAGGACGAAGCGGCTACTGTAAATGGTGCATTATAGTGGAAACAAGGCGATGCATCTGCCAGGCAAGATTTGTTACACAAGGCAGGGGTAGGCCTGGGTAGATTTCACTAATACCTCAGGTATTGCTCAACCAGCAGGTCCCAAATGCTTAGCTGCATGGCAAGGTAGTCAGTGTTGATGACTCACGGCAGTTGCTTAAGTCAAGCAAATAAACCTTAGTTTTAAAAAAAAACACATTTACTACGGAGTAGCATACTGCCTACAGCTAGTGGAGGTGACCCAGGTATGCACTTCAAGCACTTCCTACCCATTTTCAATTATCAGGATAATAAAGTTTACCACCATTAGCATGTTTAAAAAAATACTAAACGTTCAATACTTTATAATTTAATTTAATAAGCTTTGGTGTTTATTAAAATTATATTACATTAGTTTTAGGATGGCTGCTTTATGCTCGGGGCTATGACAAGGTGTTTGCCCACCAATTAAAGAATGCCATATAGAGAAGGCTGCAGCTCTGCAACCGCCATCCATTTCTGAGCACCCGCCTCTGCAGCCGGAAGCACCCCCGCCAAGAGGTGCCTGCTGAGCACTGTTTGCAATCGTTTGCGATACCCTATAAGAGAATCCTGTATGATGAGCAGATGTATACTCCTGATCGTTTTCTGTTTCGGTAGCACATTGCCGGCCCTTGCCCAGCTGCAACAGGTTGGGGGAGTGGTACGTGATACTAAAGGGGAAACCCTGCCGGGAGTTGCCATCCGGGTAAAAGGAACCACCACCGGCGCTGTTACCAACCTCCAAGGGCAGTATAGCCTGCAGGTAAGCGGTCCTGAAAGTGTTCTGATCGCTTCTTTTGTCGGCTTCCAAACCCAGGAAATTCTTGTGGGTAACCGTTCGGTAATCGATATTACCCTGGAAGAATCCGTAGAGCAGTTAAGGGAAGTGGTGGTGACGGCACTGGGTATCGAAAAGGAAAAGAAATCGCTGGGCTACTCGGCACAGGCCATCAGTGGCGATGAACTGGTCGTGGCCCGGGAGAATAACCTGATTAATTCCCTGGCCGGGCGTGTATCGGGGGTGCAGATCAACCAGTCGGGAACAGGTCCCGGCGGAACATCCAAGGTGGTGATCCGTGGGTTTTCCTCCATTGCCGGCGCCAATACCCCTCTTTATGTGGTAGACGGCATTCCTATGGCCAATCCCCAGGGCGGTGGCGGCCAGTTTGGCGGAGTGGACTATGGCGATGGTATTTCGAATCTCAACCCCGATGATATCGAGTCCATTGACATTCTGAAAGGGGCTAGTGCTACCGCCCTTTACGGCTCCAGAGGACAGAACGGGGTTATCATGATCACCACCAAAAAGGGACGCGCCCGCAAGGGGATAGGGGTAGATTTCAGCTCCAACCTAACCCTGGAAACGCCCCTGGTACTACCCGATTTCCAAAACCGCTTCGGGCGGGGCTCCAATGGGGAGTATCCCCTGAATAACCAGGGCAATTTTACAGATGCCATCCGGGGCAGCTGGGGTCCCAGAGCGCTGGGGCAGAGCGAGTTGAATGGGGTGCCTTTTGTAGACTGGACCGGCGAACAGAAGCCCTATACCACCTACGAGAATAACATACGCGACTTTTTTCGCACCGGCCAGACCTACACCAATGCCATTGGCTTTTCAGGGGGATCTGAAACCACCCAGGCCCGTGTAGCCCTCTCCCACCTGCATACGGAAAACATCCTGCCAAACAGCAACCTGGACCGGCTTAACCTGAGCCTGAACATCAGCTCTCAGTTATCGGAAAAATTTTCAGTTGAAGGCAAGATCAACTACATCAAACAGAACGCCTTTAATCGGCCCAACCTCACCCTGAGCCCGGACAACCCCATGAATAGCCTTATTCAGATGCCGCGCTCCATCGATCTGAACGACCTGAAAGACTACCGCTTACCCAATGGCAGACCCCGGGTCTATACCAATGCCGCCGCCCCCGATCAGTGGCAGAACCCCTACTGGGCAGTTAACCTGAACACCAATAACGACGAGCGGGATCGGATTATCGGCTATGTAAAACTCGAGTATGCCTTTACAGACTGGCTGAGGATGCATGTGCGCAGCGGGACGGATTATTACAATGACTTCCGGCAAAACCGGAATGCAACCAATACCATCTATCGGATTACGCCGGACAGAAGCTTTTATTCCGAATATTACGGCCGCTTTGAGGAGCGCAACTCCGATCTGTTACTGGTTGCCAACAAGGCCTTTAGCGAACGCTTAAGCCTTACGGCCACCGCCGGGGGCAACCTTATGCAGCAAAAAGCGCGCTCCATCAGCACCAGTGCGCAGGGGCTCAACATTCCGGATTTTTTTGTGATCCAGAATGCCCTGAGTACCCTTACCAGCGAGGGTGCCAGCCAAAAGCGCATACATTCGGTCTATGGCTCTGTACAGGCTGCCTATAATAACTACCTCTTTGTGGAAGTCTCCGGCCGCAACGACTGGTCATCGGCCCTGCCGCCCACGGCCTGGTCCTACTTTTACCCTTCTATTTCCAGCAGCCTGGTCTTTACCGATCTGCTGGACCGGGACTGGGGCATCCTGAGCTTTGGAAAGCTGCGCGCCTCCTATGCCGAAGTGGGCAACGATACCGGACCTCATCAGCTGGATCTGAACTACTTTGTCAACAACCTCACCCATGGTGGGCAAACCTTTGGACAAATCTCCCGTACCCGCCCGCCTATCGACCTGAAACCTGAACGCACCACGGCCCTGGAAGCCGGATTGGAACTGGGTTTTCTTAAGAACCGGATTCAGGCGGATGTAACCTATTACCACGCCGGCACCGCCAACCAGATTCTGGCTGTTCCTGTCTCTAAACCCTCGGGCTTTGAAACCAGCATTATCAATGCCGGCCTTGTTACTAATCAGGGTATAGAGCTCTCTCTGCGGGGTAGTCCTGTAAAAACTACCGGTTTCAGCTGGGAAACAGCCGTAAACTTTACCCGCAACCGCTCCCGCGTAGAGGAGTTGGCACCTAATGTAGAAGTATACCAGATTGGCGGCAATTACGATCAGTTTGGGGTACGCATACAGGCCGAAGTAGGAGGGCAATTTGGCGATATTTATGCCGACAATGCCTTTTTGCGCGATCCACAGACGGGCCGGCGCATCATCGGCAGTAACGGACTGCCCTTGCGGGACCCTGCGGGTATTCGTAGAATCGGTAATTTTCAGCCCGATTTCCTGGCCGGCTTTTCCAATGCCTTCACCTACAAAAATTTTACAGCCAGCTTCTTGCTGGACATTCGTAAAGGAGGCGATATTTTTTCCTTTTCCAATTCGGTGGCAGCGGCCAATGGCAATGCCCGCTACACGCAGTATGATCGCCTGGAGTGGTATGCCGGCGCCGGAGGCTATATCGCCGAAGGGGTAACGGAAGGAGGAGCGAAAAATACCATAGAAGTTAATCCGCAGGCCTATTGGGAAACCGTTGGCGGCCGCGCCTCTACCTATGCCGAAGCCTTTTTGTACGACGGCAGCTTTGTGAAGCTGAGAGAAGCCACTCTGGGCTATCGGCTGCCCGAGCGCCTGCTGGAAAGAACGTTCCTTACTACGGCACGCCTGTCGCTGGTAGGACGCAACCTGTTCTTCCTGCATAAAAATACGCCTGGTTTCGATCCGGAGGCAACATTCAATGCAGGCAACGACCAGGGCATCGAGGCCTTTGCCTTCCCCTCTACCAGAAGTGTTGGTGTTAACCTAAACGTTACTTTCTAAATGAACCGGATGCTTGCCTTACAAACCCGTTTTCTGGCAGTAGCCCTGCTGAGCATGTTGCTGATGCCTACGGCCTGTACCGACCGCTTCGAGGAACTTAATGTAAGCCCAACCGCCGTACAGGAAGACCGCATCAATGAAGACCTGCTCTTTACCCGCTCGCTGGTCTATGGCGCCCTGCGCTATACAGAGTTTCAGCGGGCGCAGCAGCTCTATGCCAACCACTATATCCAGTACTATGCCATGTCAGTAGATCGCTTCGAAACCGATCGCTACATTACCCGCAACGATTGGCTTACCGATTACTGGACAGCTGCCTATGCCGACTTTGGCATGCAAATACAGCAGGTGATCAACATCAGCGCCCGCAATGAGAACAAGCTGAACAAAACGGCAATTGCCCGCATCTGGAAGGTGTTTATCATGCACCGCATCACCGATCTGTGGGGCGATGTACCCTACTTTGACGCCTTTAGCGGAATCATTACCCCCCGCTACGATCGTCAGGAAGATATTTACCTGGACATGCTCAACGAGCTCAAAGAAGCGGAAGCTTCCATAGATCCGTCTCGAACGCTCAATTTCGGTTCGGCCGATGTGCTCTATGGAGGGAACCTGACCCTCTGGCGTAAATTTGCCAACTCCCTGCGCCTGCGCCTTGCCATGCGCCTGAGCGAGGTGGCACCAGCGGTGGCCGAAGCCCATGTGCGGGAGGTGCTTGCTGCCGGCAACCTGATCAGCACCAATGCCGAGTCTGCCCTGATGCGTTATGGCCGTGATTTTGGCAATGCCGATGAGAACATACAGCCCATGGGGGTGATCCGCAGCTTTAATGAATACAGGGCCAGCTCTACCCTGGTCGATTTTCTGCAGCAAAACAACGATCCCCGCCTGGAAATCTACCTGGAGCCGGCCAATGGTGAATTTGTGGGCCTGCGCAATGGCTTAAACCCTACGGAGATCAATGCGCTGGATCCGGACGACTATGCCCGCGATTCGCAGATCATTTCCAACTTATTTGCCCCCAGCGGGTTGCTGATCTATCCCGAAGTGCTCTTTCTGCAGGCCGAAGCCGCCCTGAGGGGCTGGGGGCCAGGCAACGCCCAGGAGTACTACGAACAGGGCATCAGTGCCTCTATTGCTTACTGGCTGGACGTGTATCAGGACCTGCAGGGCAGAATACCAGCCAGTGAACTTGCCAGTTTACCCCAGCTGGACATTAACCAGGAACAGATCAATACCTTTCTGGCCGAACCGGGTATCGCCTATAACCCCTCCCGTGCGCTGGAGCAGATCATTACCCAAAAGTGGCTGGCCAACATCAACCAGGGCTTCGAAGGCTATGCCGACTATCGAAGAACCGGCTTTCCCAGGCTTACCCCCATTCCCAATACCGACGGACAAAGTGAAACAGGGGGCTCCAACGTGCCGTCCCGCCTGCGCTACCCCGCCGAAGAGCAGGCGCTGAACCGGGAAAATTATCAGGAAGCCGTGCAGCGCCAGGGCCCCGACCTGCCCACCACACGGGTCTGGTGGGATGCAGATTGAGCAGGATACTTTTTTACGTATTATTCAAATAAACCTAACCAAAATGATGAAATTGAATTTCTTTAAACATGCGAATCTGCTGGTGATGGCTCTTGTTTTGGGCTTCGCAGTAAGTTCATGTAAAGACGATGATTCAGGGCCCACCCTAAGCGATGCCGCTGATATCACCGCCTTTAGCTTTGCCGGCATCAACCCGCCGGTTGCCGGCGTTATTTCCGGCACTACCATTACCGCTACTGTTCCCTATGATGTGGATGTAACTACGCTGGTACCCACCATAGCCGTATCTGAGCGGGCTACGATCGCACCTGCCTCAGGCGTTGCCCGCGATTTCTCTCAGCCCGTCACCTATACTGTAACAGCCGAAAACGGGACCACCACCCGGACCTATACTGTAAACGTAACACAGGAAAACCCGCCCAGCATAGCAGTAGCGCCTCTATGGCAGCGCAATCTGGCCGAGGGGGGCTTGCCCGCCTGGTTTACCGCCAATAACGACCGGGACCTGGCCGTGCATGGCAACTTTGTGTATGTGCATAATAACAACGACAAAATACGGGTAGTATCTGCCGCAGACGGAACGGATGTACTGGTGCGGGAGGATCTGGAATTTATCGATGGTAAGGAAAATTTTGCGTCCGGTAACCTCTTCCTGCTGGGTACCGATACCGACAGCCAGGGTAGAATTGTAGCCTCTAACCTGCGCGTTGGCTCCGCCGATCAGCATCCCTGGAATGTATATGTATGGAACGATAAGGATGCCGAGCAGGAACTGCTCTTTCAATACCCTACCCCTGAGGGGTATCGCCTGGGCGAAAACCTTACCGTAGTGGGTGATGTGCGTGGCAATGCCACCATATATGTACCCGGCGGCGGCTTTGGTACACAAAACAATAAAATGTTGAAATTCACCATCAGCGGCGGGGAGGTAAATACTACCCCAGACATCATTGAACTGGGAGAAATTACCAACATGGGCAATGCTCCGGATGTGGTAGCGGTGAGCAATGAAGCTAATTCCAACCTTATCGTAGCCGGTACCGGCATTGGCGGAATTGCGGAATACACCTCAGCCGGTGCGCTGGTAGGCCGCCTGCCTGCTGCCCTGAACACAGGTGAAACAGCCCTGCTCTTTTCTTTTGCCCTGGATGTAGCCGCCTTTGAGCTCTCTGGCAGAAAGATTGTAGCAACTACAGCTACGGATTTTACAGAAAATGCCGCTACGTCTGGCTACCTCTACCTGATTGACTATACCGACGGCTGGGATAATGTAACGGCAGCTAATATAGAGCGCGTGCCCTTTACACCGGATGGCAATATTGACACCAACTTCAATGGCACCGGTGGTGTGGATGTAGTGGTTAGTGGCAATACGGCAACAGTGTATGCCGTGATTACCAACTTTGGTATCGGTGCCTACACTGTTACAATTGAGCAATAGGCAAAGGTAAAAGAGCTGTAGCTGCGGCTGCAGCTCTTTTTCTTTTTCATTTAAACGGTTTTTCCATGAGTGTTTCAGGCTTTTCCCGGATCTCAATACTTGTATTGCTACTTATTGCCACTTTTTGGTCGTGCAAGGAAGATGATAACTTCAACGAAGGCCCCTTTCAGAGCAAAAGAACGGCTATTCTTTCTTTTGACTTTAATGACATCAGACCCGGACAGTCTTTTGAAGGCAGTATTAATGCCGCCGAAAGCCGGGTAAACGTGGTGGTGCCCTTTGGCACCGACCTCAGGGCGCTGGTGCCTACCATAGCCATTTCTGAGAAAGCAACCATCTCACCCCCTTCCGGAATTGCCAACAATTTTACCCAGCCCGCTACCTACATCGTCACAGCCGAAGACGGCACCACCCAGGCCTGGACAGTAGTAGTGGAAGAATCTGATGAGGAGCCGCGGCTCAGCCTGAGTCCACCCGTTTGGAACCGTTCGCCCGCTGGAAGTGGAGTGCCCAGTTTTTTTACCCCCGATGGCGAACGTGGAATTGATTTCGGTAACGGTCACCTGTATGTAACCAGCAATAACGATAAAATACTGATTCTGAGCCCGGCAGACGGCAGCCAGATCGGCAGCCTGGACATGAGCGGGGTTAGCGGCGGCGAACCCAAAATAGCCGATATAGAAGTGAGCGCAGATGGCTCGATCCTGGCCTGCAATACCGTAGAGTGGACCAGTGATGGGGGAGGAGCCCCCACTACCTTTAAGATATACCGCTGGGAAGACGAAACCAGCCAGCCCACCCTCTGGCTCAGCTATACCAATACCCAGTACCGCATGGGGGATACCTTTACGGTGATCGGTGATGTTAGCGGCGATGCGGTAGTGCTCACCAGCTTTGGCCGAAAATTCCTGAACCCCACCGACCGGGGCAACCTGGTCTTTAAATGGACGGTTACGGGCGGGGTGCTTAATCCCGAGCCTGAAATTATCCCCATACAGGGGGTGCCCACCCTTACCCGCCTGGGTTCCCGCCCCCACGCCCAGCTGCTACGTCCGGATAGCGAAGAGCTTTATGTAAATGCCAACGACATCGACTTTACCCGCACCGCACTGGACGGGACCTTCCAGGCCCGCATTCCCAATGGGGGGCGCCAGCTGTATGATGGTTTTACGTCTCATTTCGAGATCTTTGAGTTTGCCGGTAAACGGGTATTGGTTACAGCCTTTCCGCGCAGCAATATTGAAAGTCGCCTGATTGTCATTGACATTACTAACGGCCTGGAGAACGTAACCGCTGAGGATGTGATCCTGAGCCAGAACTTCATGCAGGGCGCCGGTGAAATTGCCAATGTAAATGCCAGCGGAGCAGTTGCCATCAACCCCCTGGAGAATAACCGGGTTGAGGTATATGTGCTGATAACCAACCAGGTGCTGGCCAAATTTATTCTCACCACCAGTCTCTGACGCATGCCCCATCTACACCTTTTCATTCGGTGCTATCTTCTTCTCTGTAGTCTGCTGGCCATGGGCTGTTCTGGAGGTAGGGCTATTACCTCTACTCCGACGCCTGATCCGCAGTCGTCGGCTGCCGTACGTGGGGTCTGGCTCACCAATGTGGCCAGCCAGGCACTTGATTCCCGGGAAAACATCCGAGAGGCTGTGGCGCTCTGCCAGGAACTGGGCTTTAACAGCATTTTTGTGGTTACCTGGAACAGGGGGTACAGCCTGTATCCCAGCCAGGTGGTAGCCGCCGTAACCGGCACTTCCATCATGCCTCGCTTTCAGGGCCGGGACCCCCTGCAGGAACTGCTCGAAGAAGCAACTGCCAAGAACATCAAGGTTTTTGCCTGGTTTGAATTTGGCTTTTCTGCCTCCTATGGCGACTCTACCGGCGGACTGTTGCTGCAACGCCGTCCCGAATGGGCCTCCCGGGACCGGGCCGGAAAAATTACAGAGAAAAATGGCTTTCAGTGGATGAATGCGTTTCATCCCGAGGTGCAGCAATTCATTAAGGATATGGTGCTGGAAGTGGTGCGCAAGTATCCCGATCTGGCCGGCATTCAGGGCGACGACCGCCTGCCGGCCCTACCCTCTAATGGCGGCTACGATGCCTATACCGTAGCCCTCTACCAGCAGGAGCACGGCGGCAACACACCCCCTGCCCATGAAACAGATTATGACTGGATCAAATGGCGATCCCGTAAGCTTACCCTCTTTTTAAAGGACCTGGTGGAAGAGGTGCGCAGGGCCAACCCGCAAAGCATTATCTCCATGTCGCCCAGCATTTACCCCTGGAGCGAAGAAAACTACCTGCAGGACTGGCCCGCCTGGCAAAAGATGGGACTGGTAGATTTGGTCATCCCGCAGGTATATCGCTATGCGTTTGATCGCTATCAGCTGGAAATGGATAAAATTCTACAGGAGCAGCTGGGACCCTATAATCGGGAGGCCTTTTACCCTGGCGTGCTGCTTCAGGTAGATACCTATAACCCATCGGAAGCTTTCCTCAAGCAGATGATCGATTATAATCGAGCCCATGGAGTGCAGGGGGAAGTATTCTTCTTTTACGAAGGCATCAAAAAATTTAAGGACTTTTTCAAACGGGAATATGGAGAGGCGGTGCCTTTTCCTGAATTCAAAAGACAATACCCATGAACTACCTACGAAAGGCTTCTCTGTTTGTGCTGGCACTATGCCTGCTCTTTTCCTGTAAAGACGATGATTCCATGGCCGCTCGCAACGAACGGCTCATCGAGTACTTTGCCTTCGAAGGGGTAGACCCAGCGGCGGAGGGGGAAATCAATCATACCGATGGCACCGTGCGCCTGACCGTTCCTTTTGGCACCAACCGTAGCGCCCTGCAGCCTACCATCCGTGTATCGGAGGGCGCCAGCATCGACCCACCCTCCGGCGAACCACAGGACTTTCGTAATTTTGCCATCTATACCGTTACCGGTGCCGATGGCCTGAAAAAGACTTATACCGTTCTGGTAGCAGAGGGCCTGAGTAACAATGCCCGCCTGACCAGCTTTAAGCTTCCTACACTCTTCCAGACGGGGGTGATCAATCAGGAAACCAATGAAATTAGCCTTGAGGTATTCTATGGAACCGATCTTTCGGCCCTTACGGCAGCCCTGGTGCCTGCCGAAACCGGGGCTACCATAAGCCCGTCACCCTCAACCCCCCAGAATTTTAGCCAGCCCGTTACCTATACTGTAACTGCCCCTGATGGGCAAAGCACTGAAACCTACACCGTGCGTGTAAGTGTGCTGCCCGAGGAGACCGGAATAAGGGGGGTGTGGATCACCAATGTAGACAGCGATGTCCTGAACTCGCAGGCCAACATACAGGCAGCCGTAGACCGCATGGCCGAGCTGAACCTCAATACAGCCTTTGTGGTCACCTACAACAAAGCTCTGACCACCTACCCCAGCCAGGTGATGAAAAACCTTACCGGAGTGGAAATTAACCCGCTTTATGCCGGTCGGGACCCACTGCGGGAGTTTATCGATGCCGCACATGCCAAAAACATCAAGGTCTTTGCCTGGTTTGAGTACGGTTTTGCAGCCAATAATGGCAGCCCGGGACCTATTCTGCAGGCTAAGCCAAACTGGGGCGCCATTAACAATGCCGGGAACCAGGTGGTGAAAAATGGTTTTTACTGGTTAAATTCCCTACACCCCGAGGTACAGGAGTTTATGACCGAGCTGGTGCTGGAAACAGTACGCAACTATCCCGATATGGATGGGGTGCAGGGCGACGACCGCCTGCCTGCAATGCCCACCGAAGGTGGATACGATGCCTATACGGTTGAAAAGTACAAGGCTGAGCATAACGGGCAGGCTCCCCCCAACGACCCTAAAGATGGTTTCTGGATCCAGTGGCGGGCCAATATCCTAAATGCCTACGGCCAGGACCTTTACAACAGAGTAAAAGCCATTAATCCCTCGAGCATTGTGGCCATGTCACCCAGCCCCATGAACTTTGGGCTGGTAGAATACCTTCAGGACTATCCCGCCTGGGTAAAGGGGGGCTACGCTGATCTGGTGAGCCCGCAGCTGTACCGCCGGGATACCCAGGGAATCTCCATTTACCGGGGCTTGCTTTCCGAGCAGCTCAATCAGGTAGGGAATGAGCACGTGGATAAATTTTACCCGGGCATCCTGAGCTACCTGGGAGGCTATGTGCCCGATCCTGAATTTATGGTTGCCATGGTAAAGGAAAACCGCAGACGTGGCGTTACCGGCGAAGTGCATTTCTTTTACAATGCGCTGCTCTCGTACCCGGAGGTATTCCGGGCCATCTATCCGGCCCCTGCCATCTACCCGAACCTGCTGGAGTAAACAGGCCTGCTTCGTTATCACAAGCCGCCATTCCCGAAAAAGCCACTTTAGTATGACTTTACGTCCTTACACGTCTCTGGCCCCTGGTCTCCTGCTTCTTGCTGGTTTAGGAGCCTGCACTGGCCTGGAGCACGAAAGTAGTCCGAAAACAGCAGCTGCGCCCCCATCAACCCTTGTAGACCCCTTCATAGGCACAGGCGGCCACGGCCACACCTATCCCGGTGCCGTGCTTCCCTTTGGCATGGTACAGCTCAGCCCCGACAATGGCACCCAGGGCTGGGACTGGTCCTCGGGCTACCACTATTCGGATAGCCTGATTGCCGGCTTTAGCCATACCCATCTGAGCGGTACGGGCATTGGCGATCTGTATGATATATCGCTAATGCCCTATTATGCGGCTGATCTGCAGCAGGGGGAGCGCCAGCGTTTTCAGCATGGGCGGGAAGCGGCCAGCCCGGGCTTGTACCGGGTACAGCTGGACAATGGCATTGAGGTTGCTCTGACCGCTACCCGGCGCGTAGGCCTGCATCAGTATCGCTTTCCGGAAGATTCTGCCAAAACCCTTGCCATTGATCTGGGCTTTCACATCAACTGGGATGCACCTACGGATACCTATATCCGCGTGGTGAACGATACGCTGCTTACTGGCTACCGCAAGTCGACCGGATGGGCCAAAGATCAATGGGTGTTCTTTGCTGCTCACTTCTCCCAGCCCCTGAGCAGCCACCGCCTGCAGCAGGAGGGGAGTGCCGCCAGCACAGGTGAAGCAAGGGGGCAAAAGGTAAGAGCACTGCTGCAGTTTGGGGCCGGTCCGGAGCCCTTGCTGATCAAAGTAGGTATTTCCAGCGCCAGCGAAGCGGGTGCCCTGGCCAACATACAGCAGGAAGCCCCGGGCTGGAATTTTCAGCAATGGGTGCAGCAGGCGCATGAGTCTTGGAATGCGGAGCTGGGTAAGATTCAGGCCCGCCTGATCAGTCCTGCCCTCGATACGGTCTTCTATACGGCCCTATACCATACCGCCCTGGCGCCCTCTCTGTTTTCCGATGTAAAAGGGCAATACAAGGGGGCCAATCACCAGCTCCAAACCACCGAAGGCTTTGAGCGCTACAGCGTATTTTCCCTCTGGGATACCTTCCGGGCTGCCCATCCGCTCTATACCATAACCCAGGGCGAACGGCTCAATGATTTCTTCAGCTCGCTGATGGCGTTTTATCACGAGTATGAGTTGCTGCCGGTCTGGGCACTGGCGGGCAATGAAACCAATACCATGACAGGCTATCATGCAGTGCCGGTACTTGCCGAAGCCCTGCTGAAAGGCCACCTGCAAGGCAGGGAAGAAGAAGTCTATCAGGCAATGCTGGCCAGTGCGGAGCAGAACATCCGCGGCACCGATCTTTACCGCCAGTGGGGCTATATTCCGGCCGATAAAGACGGCTGGTCGGTCACCAAAACCCTGGAATATGCCTTTGATGACTGGGCAATTGCCCAGGTGGCTAAAAAACTGGGTAAGCAGCAGGATTATGAAACGTTCATGAAACGCTCTGCTTCTTATAAACCCCTTTTCGATAGGGAAACCCTTTTCATGAGGGGCAAGAACAGCGACGGCAGCTGGGTGAGCCCCTTCGACCCTTTTCATTCCGAACATGGCTTCGAGGGCATGTACATAGAAGGCACTGCCTGGCAGCACAGCTGGTTTGTGCCCCATGATGTACAGGGTCTTATCTCCCTCTTTGGCTCTCCGGCCCGTTTTGAGCAACATCTGGACTCTACCTTTCAGGTAACTTCGCAGATGACGGGCGATAATGTTTCCATTGACATTACGGGCCTTATTGGCCAGTATGCCCACGGCAACGAGCCCAGCCATCACATCGCCTACCTGTATAATTATGTGGGGAAAGCCTGGAAAACACAGGCGCGGGTGCGCAACATCATGGAGAACATGTACACTACCGGGCCGGAAGGCCTGGCCGGTAATGACGATTGCGGCCAGATGTCGGCCTGGTACGTGTTTAGTGCCCTGGGCTTTTACCCGGTAAATCCGGTAGACGGCCACTATGTACTGGGCAGTCCGCTGGTACGCGAAGCACAGCTGCAGCTTCCGGAGGGAAAAAGCTTTCGCATTACGGCAGAAAACAACAGCAGCAGCCATGTGTATGTACAGGATGTGTTCCTGAACGGAAAGCGGCTGGAGCGCTCCTACATTACCCACGAAGAGATCATGCAAGGGGGAGCCCTGCGCTTTGTCATGGGCCTGGAACCAAACAAATCCTGGGCCAGTGAGCGGGCACACTTTCCACCCTCGGGAACGAACTGATACCGCAGCCTGGGCTGACCGGGCTTACCTTTCCACCCAAACGCCAGATCCGCTATGAAACACATCTGCTTGATTATACTTCTGGTGCAAAGTTTTATTCTTGCCGGTGCCTGCAGCGCTCAGACCCCCTCTAGCCTTGGCTATGATACTACGTATTCATCTTCCTATTACGAACAGAAAGTTTCCCTCTTCCGGCTGCTGCCCGACAGCCCGGGGGAAATCATTTTTCTGGGCAACAGCCTTACCGACATTGCCGAATGGGCAGAACTCTGGCAAAACCCCCTGGTAAAGAACAGGGGCATCTCTTCTGACATTACCTTTGGCGTGCTCAACCGACTGGACGAAGTGACGGCCTCCGGCCCGGCCAAACTGTTTCTGATGATCGGCATCAACGACATTGCCCGGGGAATACCCGACGCGGTCATTGTTGCCAACCTGCAAAAGATCATCCTGCAGGTTCGCCGGCAATCGCCTCGTACGCAGCTCTATCTGCAAAGCCTGCTGCCCACCAACAACCACTTTAGCGAATACAAAGGCTATCAGAACAAAGAAACGCACATTCTGGCGGTTAATGCCGAACTGCAGCGCCTTGCCCGCATCCATGGGGCCACCTACATTAACCTGCATGCGGTATTTTCCGATGCGGATGGCCGGCTCGACAGCCGCTACACCAATGACGGCCTGCACCTGAACGGCCGGGGGTACCTGCGCTGGAAAGAAGCGCTGATGCAGCTGAACCATTGTTGCCCCTAACCCCCTGAGCTTTTTAATTTTTTTACCAACTACAACCAACTCGTATGAAAAACATCCAACGAATTAGCCGCGCAGGCATGGCCGGTATCGTGCTTTGCCTGGGCATGGCCTGTACAGAAGCCCCCTTTGCTCCGGAAGCCCTTTCGGCACCCGAGGCAGCGGCGGCCAGCTCTCCTATTGTGCAGTCCCATTTTACGGCGGGAACGCTTGGGAGCAGCAGTAAAGTGGCAGACAACAGCCTGCACAAGCCAACGACCTACATTGGCGGAAACCCCATTTGGGTAAGCAACAATCCCGAAATCTTCCAGGGCGAGGGCTGGCTGATGAACAATGCCGGCAAGGCTTGTTCTGGCAGAACGTCTGCGGCCTTCCCCCTTTCAGGCACCTTCAACCTTTATCTGTTTCATATAAATCAAACAGGCAGAACGGCCTATTTGCATGTGCTGGTTTCCAACCCTAATCCCTCAACTGCCATCACGGTACAGTCCAAAGGATCGATCCATACCAATAGTAGTTATCCCTTAACAGGGGCAGGGACCGGGCCCAGCTTTAAGGTTGCAGAAAACTGGATGAATACCAGTGGCTTTAACCAAAATACGGCCGCTGCCAGTATAGATCCGTATAAGGTTCGGGAAATTGCCAGGGTGCCCATGAACAGCGCCAACATGATAGATGGGCTGCTGGAGGTAACTACCAGTGGAAATGCGTATGTATACACGGTCATTACTTATGATGGTGCTACCAGCAGGGCCATAAACCTCTCACAATCCACCTGTGCCCCTGGAGACTACAGAACAGAATCTACCAATACCTACGGCCGTGAGGCAGGCGTATACCGCTATTCCAAGCTGTATGCCAGAATAGATGCAACCATTCCCAGTTATGCAGCCTATGCCGGCTTTTGCCTGAATACAACGGCAAAATTCAACAGTAACCTGGCTGAGCAGACCTCCGATGCCCTAATGACGCTGGCGGGTTCTTCTTCACGCACCTATGGCAATTACGGGCACCTGATCGAATACGGCATCAATCTGAAGAACGAGTATGCTACGGGTAAGTATGTAAAAATTTCAATGGCCTCCAATGCCTACGATCCGGCAAAGAACAATGCTACCTTCAATGGGCCGGTTGATTTTGTAGGAAGCCGAAAAACAGTTTACCTCCAGCTTAATGCCCCCAAGCAAGATCTCGGGACGGTGTTTGTACCCGCCAATACTACAAAGGGCTATGCCTTTAAACTGTATGTGCCCGGGCTTATTACTACCAATTCACAGCTTATTCTGCAGGTATTGTAAAGTAGGGGCATTCGCAGAGGCCATAAATAGGGGTGCTGGTTTATCCAACACCCCTATTTATGGCCTCTGCGCGTGGTATGGGATGTAGCGGGCGGCTCAGGCAATTTCCAGCAGGCGGTCCCGCACCAGCAGGCAGGCGCCGATCACCCCGGCACTGTTGCCCAGCTTGGAGATCTTCAGCTGGGTATCGTTATTCACCAGGCTCAGCGAGTATTTATTTACGGCACTTTTAATGGGCAGCCGGATATACTCCTGGGTTTGAGAAAGGCTGCCGCCCAGGATCACCAGCTCGGGGTTAAAGATGTTGATGAGGAGGGCTATGGCCCGGCCCAGCTTTTCGCCGATCTCTGCCAGCAGTTCAATGGAAAGTACATCGTCCTTCTGGGCCGCTTCGATAATGTCTTCCAGCTTGATGTCCTGGGGCGATAGCTTTGCCAGGCTAAGCAGGCTGGAGGAGCCCTGTAGCAGGCGCTCCCGGAACATGTTGACCAGGGCCCAGCCGGCCGCCTCCGTTTCCAGGCAGCCCTTCTTGCCACACTGGCAGATGATCTCGTTCTGGAACAGGGGGATGTGCCCCACCTCCCCTGAATAACCGGATTTGCCATACGAAAGCTGCCCATTGATCATGATGCCCATGCCAATGCCATAGTCAATGTTCAGGAATAGCACATCTTTTTCATCACCTACAATACCGGAGCTGAACTCGCCATACGCCATGGCGCGGGAGTCGTTTTCCAGAAATACCCGGATGCCCACGCTGGCCTCGATCACCTTGCTCAAGGGGTCTTCATGAAAATGAAAAAACTATAGCTATAGCCGGTGGTGTGGTTGATGCGGCCGGAGAGGTTGATGCCAATGCCCAGGATCTTCTCTTTGGGAATACCAAACTCCTTGATAAAGTGGTTGATCAGCCGGCAAAGCTCATCGAGCGATTCTTTGTCATTCCGCAGCTCGTAGGGGTGTCGCTCCACAAGGCGCACCAGGTTTTTTTGAAAATCGGTCAGGCCAATGTTGATGTGCTGCTGCTTTACGTCAATGCCCAGAAAGAAGCCGGAATCCGGGCGCAGGCCATACAGATTGGGCCGCCGCCCGCCCGAAGAGCCTTCCTTGCCCTGTTCCTGTACCAGGCCATCCTGCATAAGCTCATTTAGCAGGCTGTTAACCTTGGGCGGGCTTAGGTTCAGCTCCTTGCAAAATTCGGCAATGGTGGCATTTCCTACATTGGCAAAATAGGATAACACTCTTTTTTTGAGGTTTACATTTTTGTAGGCAACACCGGTAGCACTTTCGTTGCTAAGCTCTTCAAAAAACGTTCTGGTCATTTCCAATGGCTAAAACTTTTGGGCATAGGCTCCGGTCACTAGCTAACACGCTGTGACGCTGGGATTCTGATATAATATACAAAGAAATATTGACTTAATAAATAATTTTAAAAAGACTTTCACCTTTTATGATATTTTACTAGATTGGTTGTAAATCAAATGAAATATAATGAATTATAAGGGCTTGTTTTCGATATGGCTTGGTCTGGCGGGCATTTTTTGTGTTTTGCCGGCACAGGCACAGGTCCTGAAAACAGATCTCCTTATCATAGGGGGTGGGGCCAGCGGCACTACGGCCGGCATACAGGCGGCCCGTATGGGGGTGCAGGTGCTTCTTGTGGAAGAGACCCCCTGGCTTGGCGGTATGCTCACTGCGGCAGGCGTTTCGGCCATCGATGGCAACCACCAGATGCCTTCCGGCCTGTGGGGAGAATTTCGTCAGAAGCTGTATGCCCACTATGGCGGCCCGGCAGCGGTAGAGACTGGCTGGGTAAGCAACACCCTATTTGAGCCCTCGGTGGGCAACCGCCTCTGGAAAGAGCTTGCCACCCTGCCCGGACTGCAAATACGCTATAATACCCGCTGGAGTGCGATCGAGAAAATGGCAAACGGCAGCTGGCGGGTAACTCTGCTGGAAGGCAGAAAGAGAAGGATCATAGAAGCCAGGCTGCTGCTGGATGCAAGCGAGCTTGGCGATGTGGCTGCCGCTGCCGGGGCGGCCTACCGCATTGGGATGGATAGCCGGGAAAGTACCGGCGAACAGCTGGCGCCCCTGCAGGCCAATGATATTATCCAGGACCTTACCTATGTGGTGGTACTAAAAGATTATGGCCCTGGGGTCAATAAAACCATTGCCAAGCCAAAGGGCTATAATCCCGAAGAATTTCGCTGTGCCTGCCAGCCGTCGGCAGCCAAAAAGCCTTCTGATGATTGCCTGC
The DNA here is from genome assembly GCF_000348925.1 of Cesiribacter andamanensis AMV16. GTDB lineage: Bacteria > Bacteroidota > Bacteroidia > Cytophagales > Cyclobacteriaceae > Cesiribacter > Cesiribacter andamanensis. Next base: position 22,753 of record NZ_AODQ01000054.1, read on the forward strand.
AGATGATGCAGTACGGCCGCTTGCCCAATCAAAAATACATGATCAACTGGCCCCGCTGCGGCAACGACTACTACCTGAATCTCATTGAAAAAACGCCCTCCCAGCGGCAGGCGCTTCTGGAAGAAGCTAAGCAGCATTCCCTGCGCTTTGTCTATTACCTGCAGCAGGAGCTGGGCTTTCAGCACCTGGGCCTGGCAGACGACGAATTTCCTACCCGCGATAAACTCCCCATGATTCCCTATCATCGGGAATCCAGACGGATAGAGGGTCTGGCCACACTGACTGCTACGCATGTGGCCGACCCCTATTCACAAAAAGAAGCGCTCTACCGCACGGGGGTTGCTGTGGGGGATTATCCCATCGATCACCACCACGACAAAAACCCGGATGCGCCGGACATTGATTTCATCAATTTTAAAGTGCCTTCCTACAACATCCCCCTCGGTGCGCTGATTCCCAAGGGGGTCGAGGGCCTTATCGTGGCCGAAAAAAGCATCAGTGTCACCAACATAGTAAATGGTGCCAGCCGCCTGCAGCCGGTGGTAATGGGCATAGGGCAGGCCGCCGGAGCCCTGGCAGCCCTGAGCCTGCAAAAGCAGGTACAGCCCGCCCAGGTACCCATCCGGGAGGTTCAGCAAGCCCTGCTGGAGGCCGGAGCCTACATTATGCCCTTTATTGATGTTAAACCGCAAGATCCGCATTTTGCCGCCCTGCAGCGCATTGGCGCAACCGGTATCCTGAAAGGAACCGGTATTTCCTATAAATGGGCCAACCAAACCTGGATGTATCCCAGCTATCCCATCAGCGAATGGGAACTGATCCAGGGGATGCAGGACTATTATCCTGCCCTGGCCGGGCGGGCAGCCTCCGGCGCTCAGCTAAGCCTGGGCTATCTGGCAGAAGTCTTTAAACTAGTAAAGCCCTCCCTGCAGGAGCAAGAACTGGCGGAAGCCTGGCAACAGCTGGGCTTTTCGGAAGCAGCAGCAAAGGAGCCGCTGCTCAACCGCCGGCAGGCAGCCGTACTGATCGACCGCATCCTGAATCCTTTTGCCTTAGCGGTGGATCATCAGGGCCAGCGTCTGAACAACAGCAGTCCCTGAGCGTGGGGGCAAATCCCCTTTTTTGGAAATACAATGCGGAGGTCGCAGCCTGACTGTGACCCCTGCTAACCCTAACCCGTATACCAGGCCCTACGCGATGCCGTTACACCTACTCGACATTAGCATTATTCTCGCCTACATCGTGGGCATTCTCTTTCTGGGCTTTTATATCTCTAAAAAAGCTTCCAAAGACCTGCAGTCCTATTTTCTGGGGGGCAACAAGCTGCCCTGGTACTACCTGGGCCTGAGCAATGCTTCGGGGATGTTTGATATCTCAGGCACTATGTGGACGGTAAGCATCCTGTTTATCTACGGGCTTAAAAGTGCCTGGATTCCCTGGCTGTGGCCCGTCTGGAACCAGGTATTCATCTTTGTTTTTCTGGCCATCTGGCTTCGCCGTTCCAATGCTATGACAGGCGCCCAGTGGATCACCTTCCGCTTTGGGGAGGGCCAGGGGGCCCGGCTGGCGCACATTATCATAGTCGTATTTGCCGTGGTAAGCGTTATAGGCTTTATCGCCTACTTTTTTGAAGGCATCGGCAAGTACTGCGCCGCTATTCTTCCATGGGATCTGGGCATGGCCATCGGGCCCTGGTACCTTACCTCCGAACGAAGTTATGCCCTGATCATCTGCCTGCTTACCACCCTTTATACCGTAAAGGGGGGAATGTATAGTGTGGTGGCTACAGAAGTACTGCAGTTTCTGATCATGACCATTTCATGCTTTGTGGTAGGCTATATTGCTTATACCTCCGTTACGGCCGAGCAGATCAGTGCTGCCGTTCCCCCGGGCTGGAAAGATCTATTCTTTGGCTGGGAGCTGAATCTGGACTGGACCAATACGGCCCTTCCGGCGGTAAACGATAAGATTGCGGAAGACGGTTTCGGCATGTTTGGCCTGCTGTTCATGATGATGCTTTTTAAGGGGGTCTTTGCTTCCATCGCCGGGCCGGTACCCAGTTACGACATGCAGCGGGTGCTCTCTGCCCGCACCCCTTCCGAGGCTGCCAAGATGAGCTTTACCACCATCTGGGTTATGTACATACCCCGCTACCTGATGGTGGCGGGCTTTGCCGTACTGGCGCTGGTTTACCTGAGCCCGGTATTGGAGGAAATGGGGCCCGGGATTGATTTTGAAAAAATCCTGCCCCTGGCCATTAGCCGCTTTGTGCCGCCGGGCTTTCAGGGCCTGCTGCTGGCCGGTTTTCTGGCCGCCTTTATGGGTACCTTTTCAGCTTTTGTGAATGCCGCTCCTGCTTATGTCGTTAACGATATCTACAAGAAATACATCAACCCCCATGCCTCGGATAAGAAGTATGTGCGCCTGAGCATCCTGTCATCGGTCATGCTGGTGGTGGTGGGCATCATTTTCGGGTTCAATGCCGCTTCGCTTAACCGCCTGACACTCTGGATCACCGCCGCCCTTTACGGGGGCTATGTATCGGCCAACATGCTGAAATGGGTATGGTGGCGCTTTTCCGGCTATGGGTATTTCTGGGGCATGCTGCTGGGCCTGCTCGCCTCTACAGTAAAGCTCTTTGTGTTTCCCGAAATTGTCGATATCTATATCTTCCCCGTCATCTTCGGCTTTTCGCTGCTGGGCTGCCTGATCGGTACTTATAGCAAGCCGCTGGAAAACAGGGAGGCCATTAAAGAATACTACAAGAAAACACGCCCCTGGGGCTTTTGGGGCCCGATAAAGCGGGAGGTGATGGCCGAGGATCCAGCATTTCAACCCAATACCCATCTGCGCCGGGATAGTCTTAACATTCTGGCCGGTATTGTCTGGCAGCTCTCTCAGGTGGTGATTCCCATCTATTTCATGATCCGGGAAAATGACCAGTTGCTGACGTGGGTACTGGTGCTGATCCTGACCAGCTGGTGGCTGAAAAAGAACTGGTGGGACCACCTGCACGAAGCCGATGAGGAAACTGTCAAAAGCAGTCCCGCCCCTGCCGCTGGCATAGTCCGAAACGTGCCGGCCGGCTAGCGTTTTGTGCTAACCCCTTTTGATCAACAACGACTCTTCTTCCCAACTCAGACGATAGCAGTAAATGAAAATAACGGGAACCTTTATCGATGAAATCTCACATGACATTCCGCACCAGAACTGGGGCCGGGAGGAGTGGGACCGCGATTTTGGCTACATGAAAGCCATCGGCATCGATACGGTAATTCTGATCCGCAGCGGCTACCGGCGCTTTATCACCTATCCTTCGGCCTACCTCCAAGGGGTGCTGGGCTGTTACAGCCCCCCTGTAGACCTGCTGGAACAATTTCTGGAGCTGGCCGACAAGCACGCCCTGCAGTTTTACTTTGGCCTGTACGATAGCGGCCAGTACTGGGATACGGGCAATATGCAGCACGAGATCGATGCCAACCGCTATGTGATTGACGAGGTTTGGCAGCGCTATGGCCATTATAAAAGCTTTGCCGGCTGGTACCTGAGCATGGAGATCAGCCGCAAAACCAAAGGAGCTACAGCGGCCTTTCATATCCTGGGGAAGCAGTGCAAAGAAATAAGTGGCGGTCTGCCCACCTTTATCTCGCCCTGGATCGATGGTAAAAAGGCCGTACTGGCATCCTCCTCTCAGCTATCCAAAACAGACGCCATATCGCTGCAGGAGCACGAAGCTGAATGGGGCGAAATCTTCTCCGGTATACAAGGGGCGGTTGATGCGGTGGCCTTTCAGGATGGGCACATCGATTACCACGAACTGCCGGCCTTTTTTGAGGTAAACAAAAAGCTGGCCGATCGCTTCGGGCTGCAGTGCTGGACCAATGCCGAGAGCTTTGACCGCGACATGCCCATAAGGTTTCTACCTATAAAATTCGAAAAACTGCGCTTAAAGCTGGAGGCTGCCCGCCTGGCCGGCTATGATAAAGCCATCACTTTCGAATTCTCACACTTTATGAGCCCGCAGTCAGCCTACCTGCAGGCGGGCCATCTGTACAATCGCTATAAAGAATACATAGAACGCTTAGGTTGATATGAAAGACTATACAGAGCTGTATAAGCAGGAATTGTTGCAGCACGTTGTGCCCTTCTGGCTCAAGCACTCCAAAGACGAAAGCTGCGGAGGCTACTTTACCTGCCTGGACCGCTGGGGGAATGTATTCGATACCGATAAATTTGTATGGCTGCAGGGAAGGGAGCTATGGCTTTTTTCGATGCTCTGTGATAAGGTAGAGCGCAGGCAGGAGTGGCTGCAAATGGCCGGGCATGGGGCGAAATTCCTGAAAAAGTGGGGCCGGGACGAGCAGGGTAACTGGTACTTTTCCCTAACCCGCTCTGGAAAGCCGCTGCTGCAGCCTTACAACATTTTTTCAGATTGCTTTGCCGCCATGGGCTTTGGCACCTACTACAAAGTAAATCCGCAGGAAGAGTGGGCGCAGATCGCCCGCGATACCTTTTCCAACATTCTGATGCGCCGCCAAAACCCCAAAGGGAGCTATAGCAAGCTTTATCCCGGCACGCGCGATCTGAAGAATTTCTCCCTGCCCATGATATTGTGCAATCTTTCTCTGGAGCTGGAGCATCTGCTGGACAAAGAAACGATTGATTCCCTGGTTGAAGAAGTGATCCATGAGGTAATGGAGGTGTTTTACCAGCCCGAAACCGGCCTGATCCTGGAAAATGTGTATTCCGACGGCAGCTTTTCCGATTCATTTGAAGGCCGCCTCATCAATCCCGGCCATGGCCTGGAAGCCATGTGGTTTATCATGGATCTGGGAGTGCGCCGCAACGATGCTGCCCTTATCAGCAAAGCAGTGCATATTGCCCTGCGCATCGTGGAGTGGGGCTGGGATACTGAATTTGGAGGATTGTTTTATTTCAGGGATATAAAGGGCCACCCCCCACAACAGCTGGAGTGGGATCAGAAATTATGGTGGGTGCACCTGGAAACCCTGGTGTGTCTGGCAAAAGCCTATGAACTTACCGGCAATGAAAACGCCCAGATGTGGTTCCGGAAGGTCCATGACTGGAGTTGGAACCATTTCCGCGATAGCCAGTACGATGAATGGTTTGGGTACTTAAACAGACGCGGTGAAGTCCTGCTACCCCTGAAAGGGGGTAAGTGGAAAGGATGCTTTCATGTGCCAAGAGCCATGTTCCAGGTCTGGAAAACACTGGAAAAGCTTCCCCAGGCGCTGGAAACGAAGTAAGCACAGCACAACAACGATAGTACGTACCACTAGATCCAAACTCTATGCCCCGCCTAAACCTACTGGAAGAAACCCGCTTTGAGAAACTGCCCGTAACGG
>NZ_AODQ01000055.1 GCF_000348925.1 Cesiribacter andamanensis AMV16
TGCCACAGGGCGTTTACGGCAGCCAGCCGGCTGCAACTGAGGAAAACAATATGGAAATTTTCCCATTTTTACTTACGCACCACCCCCCTGAGCCAGACGTGCTGCCAGCCGGCACCTATGCCCTTTGCGGGCACATCCATCCCGCTGTTAGCCTGCGGGGAGCTGCCCGGCAGGCGCTTAGCCTGCCCTGTTATTACTTTGGCCCGCGTGTAGGAATGCTGCCGGCTTTTGGAAAGTTTACGGGATTTTACAAAATTAAACCTAAAGCAGGCGATGCGGTGTATGGGGTGCTCCCCACCAAAGTGATCTGCCTGAGCGAGCAGCCTGGCAGGGCCGATGAGTAGCCATGTAGGTTTTTCTAAAAAAAATAACAATAAAGCGGGTTACTTTTATAGGGTAGGTCGTATTAAACAGCAGCGAGCTAGATGAAAGACAGTGAGGTTCTGGAACGCATTAGCCGCGGGGACGAAAAGGCGTTAGATTTTCTGTATAAGAAATACTACCGCATGATGACCCGCCTGGTGGTTACCCATGGGGGTAGCGATCAGGAGGCGAAAGATGTGTTTCAGGATGCCCTGATCGTCTTTTGGCAAAAAGCTGCCAGCGGCAATCTTGTACTTACTTCCAAGATCAGTACCTACCTTTACAGCGTGTGCCAGAACCTGTGGCGAAAAGAACTGGAGCGTAAAAGCAAACTGGTGCACGAGGCAAAGGATGGGGAGGTAGGTATGGGCGATGACAGCAAGGAACGCATCCAGATCATCCGCGCCTGTGTGGCAGCTCTGGGCCCTACCTGCCGCAATGTGTTGAGTTATTATTATTTTGATGGGATGTCGATGGACCTGATCGCCGAAAAAATGGGGTTTGCCAACACCGACACCGCCAAAACAAAAAAATATAAGTGTAAGAAGAAGCTTGATGAGCTGGTACGAAGCAAGTACAGCAAAAGCGACTTTATGGATTAGCCCATGATGGAAAACACCCCCCATAACCATCGCCTCGACGAGTATCTGCTGGGTAAACTCTCTGCCGAAGAGCAGGCTGCCATGGAGGCCAGTATGGCCGCCGACAGTCAGCTTCAGGAAGAGGTGTTGCTGCAACGCGACATTGTGCATGCCCTGCAGGAAAACCGCCGCCTTGAGCTAAAAAACCGGCTCGACAGCCTGGATGTAGGCGCTGGTGGATTCAGCACTGCCCTGGGCCTTAAGCTAGCCGCCGGCGTGGCCCTGCTGGGTCTTGTGGGTGTTGGCGCTTTCATGTACCTGAACACCGAGGCCCCTGCCGATCAGGATGGGCTGCCAAGCCGCTTCATTGAGCTGAGTGCCCTGGAGCAGCAGCAGGATAGCAGCCTTCCCCCTCTGCCTGAAGTGGTAATACTGCAGGAAGAACTGTCCGCCAGCCCCCTGGCACAGCATACCCCTGGCGAAACTCCGGCCGAACCTACCGGCAGCCCTGCCCCTAATCAGGCAGCCGCCCCGGCCAGTAACAACGCGGTGGCCAAAGCCGAGAAGAAGCCAGCCAGTACCCCTGCCCAGGCCGTGGTACAGAAACCCAGCGTACTCACCGACTTTAAAGATACTGACCTGAACAGCGTAGGCCACCAGGGCGAAGCGCCGGTGGATGTACTGAGCCGCAACCGGCAGTTTACCACTTCTACCATAGAGGTAAGCGCCCAGCAGCACGATAAGTACGACTTCCACTACCAGTTTTTCGATAGCAAGCTGTTTATCTTTGGCGATTTCAACAACAAGACCTATGAGATTCTGGAGATCAACATGGATGGTACCCGGAGCTACTTCCTGTACTTTGAAAATAACTACTATGCCCTGAAGACCGATCAGCAGAAGCTTACCCGCCTGCGGCGCCTGAGCAGCGAAAAGCTGATAAAGGAACTGGACATCACCCGCACACAAAAATAAACCCGCACACTACTCCCAAACATTGGCAGCCGGCATTTTCCGGCTGTTTTTGTTTTTGAGCCCCCGAGTGAGTAATTTGCCCCTTCATCACCAGTGGCAGTCCGCCCCTATGGCAGCAAAAGCACGTACCCGTAAGATCAATAAAAAAAAGCTGGGCAGCTACCCCTTTCTTAGTGTAGTGTTCAGCATCAGCATGGCGCTTTTTGTACTGGGCCTCTTTGCCCTTTTGCTGCTGCATGCCAATAACTTTCAGCGCCTGATCCAGGAAAACCTGGAGGTGCAGGTGTACCTGGAGCGAGACCTCTCGGAGGCCAACCGGATCAAGATCAGCAAAACCCTGGCCGGCAAGGGCTACACCGCCTCTAAAGAAAATAAGGCCCAGGTGCGTTACATCAGCAAAGAGCAGGCGGCCAAAGAATTCCTGGACAATCCCGAAGAAGAAATTGCCCTGCTGGGCGATAACCCCCTGCGCGACTCCTATGTGCTGCGCCTGAAGCCGGGCTACTACCAGCCCGACAGCCTTGAGCTGGTGCAGGCCGATATCCAGCGCCTGTCGGGGGTGCACGAAGTCACCTATGTAAAAAGCCTGGCCGAATCACTCAACGAAAACCTGGCCAAGATAAGCCTGGTGCTGCTTGGTTTTGCCGCCCTGCTGCTGATTGTGGTGGTGGTGCTCATCAACAATACCATTAAGCTGGCCCTCTTTTCCCAGCGTTTTCTTATCCGCAGCATGCAATTGGTAGGGGCTACCGGGCGTTTTATCCGCAAGCCGTTTTTAACACGCGCCTTTTTTCATGGCATGCTGGCCGGCATTGTGGCCTCTGCCCTGCTCTATGCCCTGCTGCACTGGGCCTACGACCGGGTAGAAGACCTGCAGCTGCTGGCCGACTGGCAAAACACCCTCCTTGTATTTGGCATTCTGGTAATTGCCGGCGGCCTGGTGGGCTGGTTCAGCACCTGGCGGGCCATGAACAAGTATTTACAACTTTCGCTGGACGAACTCTATTAATCCATTATGGAAAACCAACCGAATATTCTGCCCTTTAAAAAGATCAACTACATGCTGATGCTGGTGGGCATAGGCATACTGGTGCTGGGCTTTGTGATCATGAGCCTGGACAGTGAGCCACATGGCTTTGGCCCCCTGGGCTTAACGGTGGGCCCCATCATTGTTATGCTGGGCTTTATCTTCGAGCTGTTTGCCATCCTGTACAATCCCAAAAAATCCTGAGGCTGCACTTGAGCCAGCTGCTAAGCCTACCGGGTGCTTAGCTGGCTCCATCTGCACCCTGCTCCTGCTTGTTCACCCCCTGCTGCTGCGCACATGCACGGCACCCTATTTTTACCAGTACCGCTGGGTATGAGGAAAACAGAATACAATTTTGCCGAAGGAGAAGTACTGCTTCTGGATAAACCCTACCGCTGGACCTCCTTTGATGTGGTCAATAAAATGCGCTGGGGCTTGAAAGTAAAAAAGATCGGCCATGCCGGCACCCTGGACCCCCTGGCCACCGGCCTGCTGGTGCTCTGTACCGGCAAAATGACCAAGCAGATCGAGACTTTTCAGGGCTGGGAAAAAGAGTATACCGGCACCCTGGTACTGGGCAAGACCACCCCATCCTACGATCTGGAAACCGACTTTAACAGCGAGGCCCCCTTTGCCCATATCCGGCAGGAGCAGCTCTACGCCACGGCAGCCTCCCTTACCGGCCCTCTGCAGCAGATCCCTCCCCAGCACTCCGCTATCAAAATAGGGGGCAAGCGGGCCTACAAAAGCGCCCGGGAGGGCAAGGAAATCAAAATGGAACCCCGTTCGGTGGAAGTGCCGGAGTTTGAGATCACCGGTTTTGCACTGCCCGAGGTGCATTTTCGCATAGTGTGCTCCAAGGGCACCTACATTCGCAGCCTGGCGCATGATTTTGGTCAGCTGCTGGGCACCGGCGCCTACCTGAGCGCCCTGCGGCGCACCCGCATTGGCAGCCTGCGCATAGAAGATGCAATAGAACCCCTTGCATTACTGGACCATATAAAGGGTAGCACGCATGAAGATCTATGACGGCCTCCAGGACTTTACCCGCCTGCCCCATGCCGTAGTTACCAGCGGCACCTTTGATGGGGTACATATTGGCCATCAGAAAATATTAAAGCAGCTGGTAGATGCCGCCCGGCAATCCGGCGGCGAATCGGTACTGATCACCTTCTGGCCCCACCCCCGCCTGGTGCTGCATGCCGATAGCCGGGACCTGAAACTGCTGTCTACCTTTGAGGAAAAGGCCGAACTTTTGGCCTCCTTTGGGGTTGAGCATTTGGTGAAAATTCCCTTTACCGAAGCCTTTTCCCGCCTGAGCTCCAGCGAGTTCATTCAGCAGGTGCTGGTAGAGGGCATTGGCACCAAAAAGCTGGTGATTGGCTACGACCACCGCTTTGGCCGCAATCGCGAAGGTAGCTTTGAGTACCTGATGGCCAATAAGGCCCGCTGGGGCTTTGAGGTGGTGGAGATTTCCCGCCAGGATGTAGACCATGTAGGCGTAAGCTCTACCCGCATCCGCAAGGCGCTTTCAGAAGGGAAGGTAGAAGAGGCCGCTCAGTTTCTGGGCAGGCCCTACAGCTTTGCCGGCCTGGTGGTAGAGGGTGATAAAATAGGCCGCAACCTGGGCTTTCCCACGGCCAATGTGGAAATACCGGAGCATTACAAGCTCATCCCTTCCGATGGGGTGTATGCCGTGCGGGTACACCATACTAACAGCCTGCTGCCGGGCATGCTCAACATTGGCATGCGCCCAACCGTAGGCGGGCAGAGCCACCGCCTGGAGGTGCACATTTTTGGCCTGGAAGAAGACCTGTACGGACAGCAGCTTCGGCTGGACCTGGTGCAGCAGATCCGGGAAGAGCTGAAGTTTGACTCCCTGGACGAGCTCAGGCAGCAACTGGCCCTGGATAAAGAACAAGCACTTTTCATTCTACAAAACTATAACAATCAGTTATAGCGCTTAAAATCAGGTGGTTATAATTTTACTATTGTTTCAAGGAACATATATTGTACAAAAAAAACAGGGAGCAAAACCCCCTGTCTTTCCTTAATTCAATTTCTAAATTAGGACGTGAACCAATTGCGATACGCGCAAAAGTATTTTTAATGTTTTTGGTGTACCCCCTTTGGGTTCAATTTTGGCTGTGTGACAATTCTACTGGGACGGCGGTGACAAAGCAAAAGGCCACAGAGATTAAAAAAAGAAAAGAGCAGGGGCATCCCGCCCCCACTCTAGCCACAGAGTTACTAGGCAGTGATGCCTTCCAGCTTAATGAAGTTGTTTTCCCGCTCATAAGCAAGATCCCCTCTCCAGGTCACTTTGTAGGCTACTTCGTGATTTACAAAGGCCTCTCCGGCTTGTGTGGTCGTTTCGATCATCAAGCCCTCAGTTACCCCCCAAAAGGCTTTGGTAAAGTCGCCAACCACTGCAATGTCGTCGCCGATCAGATTGGTATCAAGCGGGGTAATGCCGCTGATCAGGCTGGGAGCCTGAATGTACTGCCCGTCTGTAGACTGCAGCAGGGCCAGCGTGCCAAGGTTATCAGGGCTGATAATATACGCATTGGGTGAGGAGTTCACCTTACGAGCTTTTGACCATGCCTGCACAAAGGGTGCATAGCTGTTCAGGGCACCAACGGCGGCAATAGACTGAGCGCCTGCCAGCACGGTAATGCCGGTGTAGGGGTCAGCTGCAGTGCCGGCTCCCAGGATGAATGCGCGGTCCAGCTCATCGGCAATAGCCTGTGCCAGCTCGTTTACAATAGCCTGAGCGGCGTTGGCGGAATCCTTGGCCAGCTCCCGGCTCATCTTCACCACCACACCCATGGTCTTGGCCTTCAGTTCCATTTTATCGAAGGTCATATCCTGGAAGGTGAAGGCAGCGCCCTCAGCCTTGTACTCAGCTGTCAGGCCGCTGGCTACCTTGGCAATGGTCAGGTTGCCATGTGGCATCGCTACGGTGCGAACGCCGGCCCGCATAGCAATGGACTTTTCCCGTACCAGGTCAATAAGCTGGTTGCTCATTACGGTGGGGATCGTCACAGAGGAGCTGCCGGCAGTGGTCATCAGGCGAAGCTCTTTGTCAGCGCTCTTATAGTCGCCGGTGGCCAGGGCTCGCAGGGCGCGGCCAAGGTCAAGGTCTTTCTCTTCGTGCGAAGGGTTAGACAGTTTTTCTTCTGGAGCCAGCACTTTTACATCGGCTCCGGTGCTGGCATCAATCCAGCGATACTCTTGCTTTTTGGTCTTGATCTCTGGTTTCATAGTTGCCAGTATGTTTTCTAATTGGTTGTCTCTTTCCTCAATCAGTTGGTCCCGCTCGTCCTGTAGAGCGTTGATCTCTTCGTCTATGTCGCAGATTTGCTGTTCAAAGCCATCGTAGCGCGTTTGCTCGTCTTGGTTGAAATTACGCTTTTCCTTTGTGGCTTTATCGTTGATCGAACGCATGTTAGCCAGGGCCTCTTTGCGCTGTTTGATCTTGCCATTGATTTGCTGTCTTAGCTCCTTAATCTTTTCCATTTTTGGTCTGAAGTAAATATTTCTCAATCAGGTCGGCGGGGATCATATCTTTATGCACATAGCGGCGGTTGCCGTCCGGTGTGCCTTCCAGGTTCTCAAGCTTGGCAATGGTGTTGGAGTCGATAGCCCCCACATTGAACAGGCCCTTGTATAGCTCGGCCCGGTCCTTTGCGTTTGCTCTCAGCAAGCCGTCAAGGGAGAACTCTGCAAAGGTGTCATCGTTGGGGAACAGCTTACGCTGCAGCTCGCTCTCCCAGCGGGCCGCATGAGGCCGCAGGCAGTACATAACGAACTCGCTGGACTGCATCTCAATGTTAGAGAAAGAGGCGTTTTCCAGGTTGTTGAGCAAGTGGTTGGGTATGCCGAATATCCGGGCAACCTCCTCCAGCTGAAAGCGCCGTATTTGCACGTTCTGGCTCTCCTCAGGCGTGTTGCCAATCCGCTGGTACTTCATGCCACCGCCCAGCACTTTGGTAGCGTGGTTGTTCTTTTTACCGTGTGCCTCCTCATACCAGGCAGCCTTCAGGGCTGTGCGCTGATCGGGGTTAAGCGTGGCCTCTGTGGTCAGGATGCCGCTAAGGGTTGCCCCCTGGCCAAAGTAGTCAGCGCCGTACTTCTCAGAGGCCATGCCCAGGCCTATGGCTTCCCGGGCGTACTCAATAGGGCTCATGCCCTTTACACCGTCCCAGCCCAGGCCGGTAACGTGCAGGATATCCGTATGCTTGTAGCGCTTCTTTTCAATCTCATAGGTGAGGCTGTCCCCCTGTGGATAAGTGGCCACCTTGCCGGCCGGCACGTACTCCAGGGCCGTTACCTTGCTCCCTCTGCGATGGATGATCGAATAGGCGTTGCCCTCTGTGAGGAGATCCACCTGCATGATCTGGCGCCACGTAAAGGAGCTCATGAGCGGGTTAGGCTCGGAATGCAGCAGCCTGTACAGGGGATTGGTTTTGTCCACCTCTTTGCCCGTTGGGGTGCTCTTATACACCTTGAGTGGCACGCTGGCCATGTTCTCACTTATGATCCGGATACAGGCATACACCGGGCTCCAGCGCATAGCGGATTCCCGCGTTACCAGCTGGCCTGAACTGGTAACGGCTCCCCCGCCCAGAAAGAAGGATTGCCAGTTGTCAATTTGGCTGAGTTTTACCGGCTGGGAACGTTGCTCCCCACCGTAACTGAATAGTGATTTTAGCCAGCTCATACTATGCTAGTCTTATCCGTTGGGTTTGTGCTTTGTTGAATGCGCCTATTAAGGAGGTGCCTTTAATCTCAAATTCTACTTTGCCCAGCTCTTCAGCCAGGTTCTCCCGGCCTCGGATGCTGGCATAGGGCACTTTGTTCACATTAAAGGGCGGATCCACTACACCGCCACCACTGCCACTGCCCCCAAAGGGGCCTTTTGAGAAGGATTTGCTTACCACCTTACTCAGGGCCATCAGTGTAATGCCGGCCGCAATGGCCGGGGCACCGGTCAGGCCCAGCTTATCCAGTGACATACGGGCGCCACCTATGGCAATCATCTGCTTACCCAGGGTGCCCATAAAGCCGCCAATGGTTTGGGTAATGCCGCCAAAGAAGTTTTTCAGGCCGTTGGAGCCGTCTCCCAAATTGGTGAATGCATCTCCAATGGTATCAGCGAAGCCCTCAATCAGGGGGGTAAGGTCTATCATCTCCTGAGCAGCTGCAGAAGCCTGCTCAAACTGCTTTGTCCAACTGAGGTCGGCGCTGTCTGCTTTGTCCTTGATGCTCTTCAGCGGGTCAAAGTCTTTGGCCGTCATATCCATCAGGCCAATGCTCTGAATTTTAGGCAGGGTGTTGTAGGCTTTGGCCAGGTTGTTCACCCGCTCAATTTCCTTTTCAAGGGCCATCTGTCGCAGGCCTGCTTCAAAGATGAATTTCTCTGAATTGCTGGTGTTGATCTGCTCTGAAAGCTCCTTATGTTCTTTTCTGAGGCGGCCCAATATGCCCAGATCTGCCATAGCCTGCTTAGCGGCCTCCGCATCGGCTGCAATCTTTTCCCGGGTAGCCTGTGCGCCTTTCTGCTGTGCTTCTACAAGGGCGTTGGTAGCGGCGATCTGCTGCCGTATGGCCTCGGCAATGATGCTGATCTTATTGGCCTCATCATCCCGACCCATGATGTGTTCCCCTACCTTAGATAGAAAGCCCTCACTGCGCTGCTGTTCCTGCAAGTCTGCCAGTACGCTTTGCAGCTTTTTGAGGTTGGCAATACCCCCTTGTATGCTTTCAGTGTCTACGTATTCCTTTGCCCGGTCTTTGGTACCGGACATGTGGAAGGTAACTGCCTCAGTAAGCTTGGTAAGCCCTTCAATGGCTTTGGCGATCGGGCCGGTATTGCCCTTGCCGATCGTGTCCAGCATTTTGGTATAGCTGTCTTCCAGGTTGGAAAGCTTACCGGTAAGGGTTTCCGATACTGCAGCCATAGAGCCGCTTACGCCCTGTGCATCCCCCAGGGAGAGCACGTATTTCTTGATAGCCTCTTCGGTATTCTTTACCTCAGTGGTGACGCCCTTGAAGGTGAATTTTACTCTGTCGCCTTCCTTTTTCGCCTTAACTCCGAATTCCTTGAGCCTCTCGAATTCCGACGTCATGGCATCAAGCAGCGCCTCTGAAAGCTGGTCAAAGCTTTTGCCGGTGCTGCTGGCCAGGTCGCCCAGCTGGCGCATTTCGTTGGTCGTAGGCTTAAAGCCCCGGTTGGTAAGCTTGATGAAGGAATCCGTCAGCTCCTGTACTTGGTAGGGGGTTTTGCTGGCAAAGCTCTGGATCTGGTCAAAGGCCAGCTCAGCGGCGCCCTTGCTGCCCAGGGTGTTGGTGAGCACGGCTTTCATCTTCTCGAACTCAGCCGTTACCTGAAAGATCTGCATTCCAAGCCCCGCCGCCTGGCTGGCAATGGCTGTCAGCATAAGCGTGTTGCCAATGGTGTTGGCCGTTTTGCTGAAGTTGTCCAGCTTGCGGTTCACCTGCTGCATGCCCTTATCGAAAGAGGCAACGTCAGCGGTAAAGCGTATCGCGAGGCTTGATAATACAGACATACCTTACGCCTCGTTTCTGCCGTACTTTACTGCCAGTTCGCCGCAGCGGTATTGCTCGTAGTAAACTACCAGCTTGCCCAGCTCGGCACTATCTACAGCGTTGTAGCGGTTGAAGGGGCTGCGCTCGCCAAAGATCTGGGCAGAGCCATCAGTGTAGTGTACTTCCCCATAGGCGCCATCTGTAAAGACGATCTGTTTCACCCCCTCAAAAGGGCGTTTTTCCAGCAGCCGGTCAGTTAGCCAGCAGAGCAACGTTTTGCCGGTCAGGCGGCTCTTTACGTCATGAATCAGGGAATACACCTGAAAAACTTTTGAGGCCTTCCGAGAGGCAATAAGCACATAAATCAGAAGGGCATATTCCTGAATGCTCAACTGCTCTGCATGTTTGGGCAGGGCGCCCGCCTGAGCCAATAGCGAAGCAGAACGCTCGCAGCGAGATTGGCCAAATTGATTGCCGAGATCAGTATGTGAAAGTAACCTGTGGGTAGACATAAGCGTGTGTGTTTACCCAAAAGTAGAGAGCTGATAACGGAGCCAGTTAAGGTTTCCTTAACTCGGAGTCTCTATGTAAGAAAATAGCTGTTTCTGCATAAAGTACCAGGGCGGCCTCGAGCTTGGCAGCACACGAAAATCCTTATGGCAGCGGTGGTGGCCGAGAAAGCCCCAGAGATTATTTTTTGCCGCCGGATCGATTGAAAACAGCGGGAATTTTAACGAAATCAGGAGGCTTTTCACCTGTCTCTCCTTTGTTTCCTTGCAGCTGGTAGGCTTTCTGATGCCCACCCGCCCCCCTATCTAAAATGAAGTGACAGCGATTTTTTTTCACGGGGACGTCGGTCGTGGCCTGATCGCTGCTCAGAGATTTTTTAATCGGTTCTCCCGCACTGGTGATCGATCAGTTTTTGCACCAGTGAGTGTGCCTGCTCAAAGCGTACGGGGTCAGGATCGCTCAACAGCAGCCAGTGGTCCTCCATGATCATGTAGAGCAAATAGGGCTTGCCGGGCTCTGCTATGCTGGCGTATTTGGCTCCTGCCTGCATGTAGTCAAGCCATATGTTGCCAGTGTTGAACTCATGCAGAGGGAACATGAGCAGGTTCTTGGTTTTAGGGTCAATGATGCCGGGTTTGGCTTCTACAATCTTGAATATGTAGGGTGGTATCGGGTTCTTTGGTGTGGTATTGGTTCTCATGGGTGTGGGTTAGGTTAGTGTTTTTTAAGTCGGGGGTATGAATGAAGAGGGGGGCATGTAGAATCCCTATATTTATATAGGGTTCTATATCCCCTCATTCTATATCCCCCCTTAGATATAGAGAGAAGGATGTAGCGGCTACATGTAAGATTGTTTCTATATCCCCTATAAAGGTGAGTTCTCATAGCGTGCTTTTTCGCTTAGCCAGTAGTACTGCTTAGCCTTATTGCGCTCCTCCTCTTTGTTGCTTTCGATCAGGCCCAGGCCCTCAAAGAAGAGGGCGGCCCTTTCGGCGTCCTTCTTAAAGAAGTCTGAGTGCTTGCTGTATATTTCCTTAACATTCTCTCGAAAGTCGCTGCCCCGCTGCTTTGGGATATCCTGAAAGACTTCTGCTAGATAGGTGCAGTGTTCTTTCAGGGAGTACCGTTCTAACTCCCACTTTTTCGCCTCCTGTGGCTTTTGCTTTTTCTTCATCTCTTTAAGGGCCCCATCAACATCAAAGTCATGCAGGATCTCGGGCAGGTTTGTTTCTGAGTTATAGCCTATGGCGAAGGGCTTAAAAGGCTTCTTTCTGGTATACTCAGGATGCACAATTGAAACGTCCTCATTATTGGCCACCTTCTCCACCCGAAAGACCGTTTCGGCCTTGTTCTGTAGCTCAGTGCCCAGGTGGCCACGGATGGTGCTAGCGGCCTTGTTTTCGTGTATAACCATTACGATATGGCACTGATATTTTGAGGCCCAGCGCCTTATATCATCCACCAGCTTTTTACTACCTGCCTCATCGTTTACGCTGTCAATTAAGTCCCGTATGCCATCAATTACCACAAAGCCAACTGACTGGCTATGTATGTGGATAAGTGCCCAAATGGTTTCGTAACGGTCTTGTGTAGGTTCTTCCCCTAACCAGACAGGCCTCA
This sequence comes from Cesiribacter andamanensis AMV16, assembly GCF_000348925.1. Classification (GTDB taxonomy): domain Bacteria; phylum Bacteroidota; class Bacteroidia; order Cytophagales; family Cyclobacteriaceae; genus Cesiribacter; species Cesiribacter andamanensis. The sequence goes on from NZ_AODQ01000055.1 coordinate 11,629, forward strand.
AATTATTTGTGTCTTCTATCTGTGCCAGCTGGGCAGATCGTATGACAGATTCCTGAGCATCGCACTCATCCTGCTCAGTATCGAAGTACAAAATGCCCCTCTTTTCCTTGGGTAAGTAGCTCCTTATTGCGTTGCAAACCTCATTGCCGGAAAGCGTTGCAGCAGTCAGCATAGACAGTACAAAGGTCTTGCGGCTCTTGGCCTTACCTGTCACCAGGGAGAAGTTGCCTATTCTACAAATAGAATACTCCTCCATTCCCTGCCGGATGGCCAGAACTACTGGCGGCTTTGGGATCTCTGCTTTCAGGTCAATTGTCCGGAGCTTTATGATTTCCAATATTCTGGGGTCTTCCCAAGGCTTACGCTCCTTTTCCGCAGCATTAACAGCGTCGTCCAACGAAGGCAAATAATAGGGGTTATCCTTAGGCAAAGTACCCTTATTTACTGCAGGGGGGTACCCCCCTATGGGCTTACTCACAGGTAGGTTGCTCATGCTGAGACGTATTGGGATGAAAGTAACTCAACTAGTTTTTGCAGGTCTTCAATTTCCTGCTTCTGCTGCTGGTTGATCCGCTGCAAGGCTTGAATCATCTTAAGCTCAGTTTCAGCAGCTTCAGCTATGTACTGGTAGGCCTGAGCCTCGTGGTAGGCCAGGTGCTTTACGACTACACCGCTGCTATTTATCAGTATCCTGAAAATGTCAATCAGCTGCTTACTTTCCTGATAATCCCTGAGCTGGTACTGATTCATTTGCTTCAGGTTTTCCAGGCGCCTCAGCTTGTGTTCTATCTGATCGACAATAGCCCTGCCTGCAGAGTATGCCGCTTTAAATGCCGCTTTTGCCTCCAGCACATCAACGGAATCAGGCGGGGCGTTGCGGGGCGGGAAATTCTTCGTATCTTCAGCGGGGGAACTCTTGGGGGGTGTGCTGGTGCTACGCATTGGCCCCCCTTTTCTTTTTCGCCGCTTCTCTAGCAAGGGCCTCCCTGGCCAGCTCTTCGTTCGTCTTGCGCCGGCCGGCCTTCAGCCAGGCGGTAAGATCATTCTTGGAAAAGAATAGGCGCCTGGCCCGTTTGCTTACCGGAATCTCAGCTTTGTGTACTTTATCGTAGATGGTGGGAACTGACAGGCCTAGGAACAGAGAGGCCTCTTTGATGGTAAGAATCTCATCAGCCTCAGGCGTATGTGCTGTGGCCTGATCTTTCAGAAGCCTTTCTATATTGCTCAGCTTTTCGTGCAGCTGTGCCACGGCCTCGGGTAGTTTTTCAAATGTGATGTTTGTCATTACGGCATGTGATTTATTGAACATGCTGCAATGAGCAGAGAAGTAATTACCAGCAATTACCCAGTATTACCAAAGGTAATTGCTGGTAATAAAAAGTTATTTGACGTAGGCAATCAGCCTTGATTCATAATTTGTCAAATACTCCTCTGAGATGTTGTCAAAGGTTTTTCCATCGGTGCCCAGGTTCAGCCCCTTAATTTCTCGATTTAGAATACCGGCCAGCTGCGAGCGGTTAACGCTCTGCCTAATGATCCCCTTTGACTGCAGGTATTTTATCCAAGAGCAGATAACACCCTTGTGCTTTCTCGGGCTTCCTATAAAGTTGTTGCCGGCGTCAATTACGGGCGGAGCCACCATTGCCAGGGCGTTGATGTACTTTGGCCAGGCTTCTGTAGTGAAGATGTCGGCAAAGGTTTGGGGGTTTTCTTCTAAGGGCGTGCTTATCATTGGTGGTAGAATTGAATAAAGTTGTAAGTATGAAGGTTGTGCGTCAAGCAGATCTAATTCCAGGCTCACAACCTCGGAAAATGCTTTATCAAGCGCCTTAGCCATTTCAGTGCTCTGGAGGTCATCAAACTTAGAAAATTCATGGTACCACTTTTTTGTAAAGCTTCTAATCTTGTCAAAACAATGGCTATCCGGATTGCTAAGATATCGGCGTAACGCTATGCCTTCATCTAGAAACTCAAGGAGATTGGGTGTCTGAGCGTCCATGTTAAATGTCAAGCTTTATACGATCGGCTGCATCTTCTTTCAACTTATCCACAATCTTGGCATATACCTGTGTCATGCTGATTGATCGGTGCCCTAGCATCTTGGAAAGGGTAAAGAGGTCCGTGCCTGCTGAGAGCTGGAGCGTAGCATAGGTATGCCGGAAGCTATGGAATGTAATAGGCTTTGTTATACCTGCAGTCAGCAACCACTCCTTTAGCTTTACGCTGGCGTGAAAGTAGGTCAGGCCAGCGAATACCGGCGCCCGGTCCTCTCCCCGCTCTCCTAGCAATTCATAGGCCTGCTTTGAGATGGGCAAGGCCAGATTATCAGCGGTCTTTTCCTGCCGTATATGAATGATGTACTTGCCGCCGCTCTCCTGGACCTCTCCCCAACTCAGCTTCTTAATGTCCCCGTACCGTAGGCCGGTAAGAGCAGAGAAAAGCGCCGCGTTTTTCAGTACCGGCATGTAAAAATCTGTACTGGCCAGCTTCTGCAGCTCTTCCAGGGTTAGAAAGTTTTTGCTGGTTTCCTTGGTCTTGATGGGCTGCACCCGTACGGTTAGATCCTTATCAAGATAGCCCTCTTTATAGGCTTCCTTCAGTACGGTTTTCACTACCTGATAGTAATGTCGGGCCGTGTTCTGTGAGAGGCGCTTAACCCTCAGGTTTAGCTTTGGTTCCAGCCTGAGCAGGTACTCCCGAAAATCATTGATAAGGGTTTCGGTTATATCCAGAAAGGTCAGGTTGTCCCCGGCAAAGTTCTTGAAGTGATCCAGGCTGACGCTCCAGCATTTGAGCGTGTTGCCGGTTCGCTTCTGGGCCTGCTGTTCAAAGTAAGGGATAAACTCAGCCGCCTTTTTCTTGCTGGCCAGAAATCCGTAGTTGCCGGCCTGTATCTCCAGCTGGCGCTTAGCCTTGATGTTCTCTGCAAGCCCTTTGGTTTCCCGGTTGTGCTCCCTATCCAGTTCGGTTTTTGGCTTATCAAAAAGGAAGAGTTTAAGGTACTCCCTTCTGACGGGTTGGCCTGTTTCGGGATGGGGCACAGGGGGGTAAATGTCCAGGTACAAGCTCTGCCTGTTCCCGGACATTGGTTTGGTGCGGATCTTTACTTTGGTCATGTGCCTATGCCTTCCGATCCCGAACCTGCATCAGAACTTCTCTCAGGTCGACATACATATCAGTCACCTTATTCACCCATTCCGGATTGTATGCATCATTTACTGCATCATTCATAAAGCGGGTGTAAAGCTCGTTTAGCTGGTCCAGGTGGCTGGTAGCTTCAGCGGGTGTAAAATCAGCAGTTACCACAGTAGAAGCGGCATTTAATTGCTGAGGCTGGGCTTGAATGTTGGTTGTCATGGGGCAAAAAGTTTATTATTGTAAGATGATTTTGCGCCCGGGAACAAGATTTTTGTTCCTCAACATTGCTCATTGTTCCCAAGGCACAAGCAAGGTACAAAAAGGACCAAAATAAAACCATAGTAGATAGTAATTAATATTAAAGAAAAAATGCCCATACGTAGATTAGGGCCAGTTTTAGGGCCATCTTTTACCTGTTCAGTTTGTGGCAAAAGTTTCATTCTACATAACCACTAGATTTTTATGATCAACAAGGTAGTCTCCAATGCCGACGAAGCCCTGCAAGACATTCAGGATGGCGCTGTGCTCATGCTGGGGGGCTTTGGCCTGTGCGGCATTCCGGAAAACAGCATTGCCGCCCTGCTGCGCAAGGGGGTAAAAGGCCTCACCTGCATCTCAAACAATGCCGGTGTAGATGACTTTGGCATTGGCCTGATGCTGCAAACCCGGCAGGTAAAGAAAATGATCTCCTCCTATGTTGGCGAAAATGCCGAATTTGAACGCCAGCTGCTCAGCGGCGAGCTGGAGGTGGAGCTGATTCCCCAAGGCACCCTGGCCGAGCGTATCCGGGCCGGCGGCGCAGGCATACCGGCCTTTTTTACGCCGGCCGGGGTAGGTACCGAGGTAGCCCGGGGCAAGGAAACCCGGGAGTTTGGGGGAAAGACCTACCTGATGGAGAGCTGGTTGCGGGCCGATTTTGCCCTGGTAAAAGCCTGGAAGGGCGATACGGCCGGTAACCTGATCTACAAAGGCACCGCCCGCAACTTCAACCCCATGATGGCCGCCGCTGGCAAAATTACCATAGCCGAGGTAGAAGAACTGGTTCCCGCCGGTGAGCTAGACCCCAACATGATCCACACCCCCGGCATTTATGTGCAGCGCATCTACCAGGGTCAGCAGTATGAAAAGCGGATCGAGCAGCGTACCGTTCGCTCCTAAGCTAGTTTCTACCCCTTATTTTTCACACAAAACCGCATTCACACATGGCTTTAGATAAAATTGGCATTGCCAAACGCATTGCCCGGGAGGTAAAAGACGGCATGTACATCAACCTGGGCATTGGCATCCCCACCCTGGTAGCCAATTACATTCCCGACAATATAAACGTTGAGCTGCAGTCCGAAAACGGCCTGCTGGGCATGGGCCCTTTCCCCACCGAAGCTGAGGTAGATGCCGACCTGATCAATGCCGGCAAGCAAACCGTTACCTACCTGCCGGGCGCCTCCATCTTCAGCTCGGCCGAAAGCTTTGGCATGATCCGCGGCCAGCATGTGCACCTGACCATTCTGGGCGCCATGGAAGTATCGGAAAGGGGAGACATTGCCAACTGGAAAATTCCCGGCAAGATGGTAAAAGGCATGGGCGGCGCCATGGACCTGGTGGCCTCAGCCGAAAACATCATAGTAGCCATGCAGCACCGCAGCCGCGATGGCGCCAGCAAACTGCTCAAAGAGTGCAGTTTGCCCATCACCGGCCTGCGCTGCGTAAAAAAGATAGTGACCGATCTGGCTGTATTAGAAGTACTTCCGGAAGGGGGATTTAAGTTGCTGGAACGCGCGCCCGGCATTAGCGTAGAAGAGATCAGGGAAGCCACCGAAGGCAAGCTTGTTGTGGAGGGAGAGATTCCCGAGATCCAGATTTAACTACTACCTAATCTATGAAACACCCGTTCTATTCTCTAGTCCCTGTTATTGCCCTGTTTGTTGCGCTGCTGAGCAGCTGTTCTAAAGATGAACCCTTTGTGCTTTTTCCGCTGGAGCAGGATGTGGCCCTGGGTGCTGAGGTACACCAGGAGATCCTGAACATGCCCGATAGCCTGCCCATTCTTTCGCAGGAGCAGTATCCGCAGGCTTACCAGTACCTGAGCAGCATGATGGACCGCATCACCGCCTCGCCCGATGTGCTCTACAAAGACCGCTTTGGCTATACCAATGTCTTCATCATCCGCAATGATGAGGAGCTGAATGCCTTTGCCACCCCTGGCGGCTACATTTATGTCTATACCGGCCTGATCAAGTACCTGGAGACGGAAGATCACCTGGCCGGCGTGCTGGCCCACGAGATCGCCCATGCCGACCGCCGCCATACCGTACGGGCCATCCAGCGCGAAGTAGGCCTGCAGCTGCTGCTGGATGTGGCCCTGGGCGAGCGCCAGGGGGCCGTGGTACAGGTAGCCCGGGCGCTGGGCAACCTGCAGTACAGCCGCAGCAATGAGGAGGAGGCCGACCAGTACTCAGTACGCTACCTGAGCAATCCGCAGAGCCCCTACGCATGCGATGGCGCTGCCGGTTTTTTTGAGAAACTGCTGGCCGAAGGGGGTACCGATGGACCACCCCAGTTTCTGAGCACCCACCCCAGCCCCGCCAACCGGGTGGAGGACATTCAGGCCGAGGCACAAAGCCTTGGCTGCGATGCGGATCCCTGCAGCACTTGCTCCTATCAGCAGTTTAAGAACATGCTGCCCTAAGGGGACCACTACTACGCACAAAGGCACTCCGGCATTGGCAAAGGGGTGCCTTTATTGTTTACAGAAACTTCCCAAGCCTGCCCTGCTTAACATTTGGGCCGGCAGTTGCGTAAAGCCCTGTATGAAAACGTTACTTCCCTCCCTCTTCCTGATCCCCCTTCTGCTGCTGGGCAGCTGCAGCGGCGAAAATGCCATCAATGTGTTCAGTCCCGAAGATGATGCCGCCCTGGGTGCTCAGGTAAACCAGGAGATCCAGAGCCAGTCCGATAAATTTCCCATCCTGGATCCGCAGCAATACCCCAAAAGCTACGAGTACCTCAATGGCATTGTGGGGCACATTCTGGAAAGCGGGCAGGTGCGCTACCGGGATGAGTTCAACTGGACTGTGTACATCATTCAGGATGACAATACCCTCAATGCCTTTGCCACCCCCGGCGGCTACATCTATGTCTATACCGGCCTGATCAAGTACCTGGACAAGGAGGATGACCTGGCAGGCGTACTGGGCCACGAGATTGCCCATGCCGATCTGCGGCACAGCACCCGGCAGCTGCAGAAAATGTACGGCCTCAACCTGCTGCTGAACCTGGCCTTTGGCGATGGGGGTACTGCCGAGCAGATCATGGGGCAGATTGTGGGCAACCTTACCGCCCTGAGCTTTAGCCGGGAATATGAGCGCGAGGCCGATATGCGCTCGGTTGAATACCTGGCCGCTACCAATTATGAATGTGATGCCACCAAATCCTTTTTCATAAAACTGCGCGAGGCCGAAGACCAGAGCGGCCAGGTGCCTACCTTCTTAAGCACGCACCCAAATCCCGAAAACCGCATTGCCGCCATAGAGGCTCAGAGCCAGAAAATGGGCTGTAGCACCGAGCCGCTGAACCCGGCCAGCTACCAGGCCTTTAAGCAAAGCCTGCCCGGCCCTACCAGCTCCCGGGCCTCAGGCGGACAGACCACCACTGGTGGCAGGGCCTCCGGCACCGACTGGTAAGGGGGCATTCATAGTCCTTTGGGAAAAATTTGGGGAGCAGGCGGGGCAGGTATGGCCGGGATGTTGTTACTTTGCGCCTCTATTTACTTACGGCTATGAGAAAATCAAGAATACACTTTGAAGTTGAGCTGGACGAGCAAAACATTCCCGAGCGCATGTACTGGGATGCTACCGATAAGGAAGACGACGGCCTGAATGAGACCAAGTCCATCAGCATATCGGTCTGGGATCATTTTCAGCACAATACCATGCGCATTGACCTCTGGACCAAAGACATGTCCATGGACGATCAGAAGCGCTTTTACATTGACTGCATTGGCGGGCTGGCCCAAAGCATCCTCACCGCTACCGGCGATGCCTACATGGCCGAGGAGATCAATGCCCTCTGCGAAAAATTCATTACGCATGTGCGCAAAGAGCAGGAAGAGCGCCGCAGGAAAGAAGGCTGATTGCCTGTACGCTACTCTGTACTTACCGGCAGGCTTATGGTGAAGGTACTGCCTTCACCAGGGCTACTGCTTACCTCTACCGTGCCGCCCAGGGCACTTACCTGCCGCTTGAGCATATAGAGGCCGAGCCCCTTGCCCTCTATGTGAGGATGAAAGCGCTGATAGAGCGTAAACAGGCGCTTGCCATACTTCTCCAGCTCAATGCCCAGGCCATTGTCGCTCACCATCAGCCGGTGCTGATCTCCCTGCCGCCAGCTGCGCACCGAGATCTCCAGGGGCCTGTCCGGGTGCCGGTACTTTAGTGCATTGCTGATCAGGTTATAAAAAATACTCTCCAGGTAGGCCGGGTGGCTCCGGATCACCTCCTCCTCAAACTGGGTTGTGATGGTGGGATTGCTCTCCCCTACCTGCAGCTGCAGCTTTTGCAGGATTCCCTGCAGCACATCCTCATAGCGAATATCCCGGTAAAATTTACCCAGGTTCTGCTCTACAGCCAGTACCTGCCCCAGATCCATGATGATGGTGTCCAGCTTGTTTACCGACTGGTCCAGCATGTTGAGGTACTGCTTGTTTTCGGTGCCTTCTACCAGCCGGCGGTCAAACAGGCGCAGCAGGCCCAGCATGCTGGCAACGGGCCCGCGCAGGTTATGTGAGATGATATAGGCAAACTGCTCCAGTTGCTGGTTGCGCTTGCGCAGGTCCAGGTTGGCTTTGCGTAGCTCGCCGGTGCGGGAGTTGATCAGTTTTTCCTGGTTTTCATTCAGGATGGCCAGCTGTTGAAACTGTTCTTCGATGAGCTGCTGCTGCTCATTGAGCCTGCGGTTTTGGGTAATCACTTCTTTTTGCTTTTGCTGCAGCTTAAGCGTACGCTCCGATACCCGCTTTTCCAGAATCTGCTGCTGATGTTCCAGCAGTTCCTTTTTTTCGTTCAGGGCCAGCAGGGCTTCTTCCTGGGCCTCCTGGCGCTCCTGGCGGTATTGCCGAATGCGGTCGGCCAGGGCCAGCGAAAGCAGCAGGGCATCCAGTGTACTGCCAATCATCACCAGCTGGCTGGCCGTTTGCAGATCGCCCATTACCCCCATCGATTGCAGGCTGTAGGAGAGCAGGCCCACCAGGTACACCAGCCAGGCCAGCAGAAAGTAGCGGGCCGAGCGCTGGCCCTTGCGCCAGGCCGTGCCGGCCACTGCTACAATCACCAGTACATTAACAATGTACACCTTGGCAATAAGCGACACTACAAAGCCATAGGGCAACACCATGCTTAACAGCGCCAGGGAAAACACCCCAATGCTCAGCCCCACCAGGCCCTTGTGCAGAAGGGGCGTATAACGCTTCGACTCAATAAAAAACATGGTAAACACCAGGGCAAAACCCGTTGACAGCAGCAGGGTTACCCCCGACATCAGGTTATTGATCTCGCCCCCCCAGGGCCACAGAAACTGCTGGGCATGCCCGTAAAGATAGGTTTGCGACAGCAGGCTGAAGAAGATGAACAGGCAGTAATAGAGATAGGAGGCCAGCCTGAGGCTGGCATAGAGAAAAAGGTTATAAAGCAGGATCAGCAACAGCGCCCCATAGTACAAACCATAGATAAAGTAACCAAGGGCGCTTTCCTGGTAAAGGTAATGATCCTGCTTGATGCTGAGCGGAAATGACAAGGCGCCCCGGGTACTTACCCGAAAGTAGTAAGTGCTGCTGTGGGCCGTATCCGGCCGGATCTGAAAGAGGTAATTGTAGTAAAAGCGCAGTCGCTTATCAAAAGGCAGCAAATCGCCATTCAGCTCGGCCTGCCACTGGCCGTTAGCATCCTGGTAGTAGAAGGTAATGGAATCCAGGGGCGGATACGCAATATCAAAGAACAGGCGGCTATCGGGCAGCAGGCGGTTATGGAGCTGCAGCCGAAACCAGTAGGGATGGTCTACAAAGCCAAAGCTGCTCCTCCCCCTTTCTACCGGCTCAAACTGGCTGGCCAGCTCCGGCCGCTGCACATCCTGCAGCTGCAGGCGCCCCTCCGGATCGGGCAGCAGCATCAGCCAGCTGTTCACCTCCTGATCCAGCAGCGAATCGTGCACCACCAATGGGGTCTGAGCCCTCAGCAGCCCACACAGCAGAAGTAGTAAAACGGCAGTAAGGCTGGCGTTGGCAGTCATGCAGGCCTTGCTTTTAGAGGAAGATAATCGCTAAATGTACAAAAGGGGCCGAAAACAAAAAAGCCCGACCATCAAAGTCGGGCTTTAGCACTCCGTAGGGGAGTCGAACCCCTGCTACCAGAATGAAAATCTGGCGTCCTAACCACTAGACGAACGGAGCGTCTATCTTTATGTGCAACCGGATGCGCGTTTGCATCCTTTAGCACTCCGTAGGGGAGTCGAACCCCTGCTACCAGAATGAAAATCTGGCGTCCTAACCACTAGACGAACGGAGCGTTTCGTAAATTGTGATGCAAATATAGGGGTCTTTGGCAGATATACAAAACACGTTTTCAAAAAAACTTCGCCAAAAGCCACACAGGGCATAAACAAGCTGGATAACATTGGGTTAGGCAAGTGGGCCCGGATTTCTTTTTTTGAGCAAACGTTTTCAGAAAAGCAGCAGGACCTGCTTTATTTGGTTAAACGGGCCCTGTATCGTACTTTTGACTAGAAAAATTTTTGAACCTTAATCTCTAATTTCATGGCTAACCTTAAAGTTGCGATAAACGGTTTCGGCCGTATTGGTCGCCTTACTTTTAAAGCGCTCCTGGCCCAAGGCAATGTAGACATTGTGGCCATCAACGACCTTACCGATGTTAAAACGCTGGTACACCTGCTGCGCTACGATTCCGTACATGGCCGCTTTCAGGGCGAGGTTTCCATATCCGATGGTGGCTTTAGCGTAAATGGTGATCAGATCAAAGTATTTGCCGAGCGAGATCCTGCCCAACTGCCCTGGGGCGACCTGGGTGTTGATATTGTACTGGAAAGTACCGGTCGCTTCACCGACGAGGCCGGTGCCGGCAAGCACCTGCAGGCGGGCGCCCGCAAAGTGATCATCTCCGCCCCTGCCAAAGGCAACATCCCCACCGTAGTACTGGGTGTGAACGAAGATACACTGACCGGCGACGAGAAAATCATCTCCAACGCTTCCTGCACCACCAACTGCCTGGCCCCTATGGTAAAAGTACTGCACCAGAGCTTTGGGGTAGAAAAAGGTTTTATCAATACCATCCACGCCTACACCCAGGACCAGAACCTGCAGGACGGCCCCCACAGCGACCTGCGCCGTGCCCGTGCCGCTGCCCTCAACATTGTGCCTACCTCTACCGGTGCGGCCAAAGCCGTAGGCCTGGTACTGCCTGAGCTAAAGGGCAAGCTGGATGGCATTTCCATGCGCGTGCCTGTGCCCGATGGGTCCGTAACCGACTTTACCGCCATTCTGAGCCGCGAGGTTTCTATTGAGGAGATCAACGAAGCCATGCGCAAAGCAGCCGGCAGCAGCATGAAGGGCATTCTGCACTACAGCGAAGATCCCCTGGTATCTTCTGACATTGTAGGCGATGCACACTCCTGCATCTTCGACTCCCTGCTGACCATGTCTTCCGGCAAGCTGGTAAAAGTGGTGGGCTGGTATGACAACGAAGCCGGCTACTCGGCCCGTACTGCTCAGCTGATTGCCAAAGTGGGTGCCATGTAATAGGCTTACCGCCAACTATAGTAAAGCCGGTCCTTGGGGATCGGCTTTTTTTTCTGCTATCGCTCCTCCTGACGCAGATACGCCACTAGTGGCACTGCCGTTTGAGACCTGACGAAAGAAGCAATCTGGCGTGCGTTTGCACCGCCTGCTTCATTGGACCGAACGCAACCGTTCAGTCTTTAAACCTCTATCACTACCTTCCCTACCGTACGTCCGCTCTGAAACAAGGCCAGCGCCTGCGGCAGCTTGGCAAAAGAGAAGCGGTGCCCGATGTGCGGGGGTGGCAGCTCCAGGGCCAGGATCTCCTGCATCAGCTGCTGAAACAGGGCTTTCTGCTCGTAGAGCCAGATCAGGTTAAACCCCATTACCGATTTATTGTCGGTGATCATCTGCATGGGGTCAAGCTTGGGGCGGCTCAGGTATTGCCAGGCCAGGCGAGGCCAGTTGGGCGCCTTTCCGGAGGGGGTAAAGCGGGCCGAACCATAGGCCACCAGCCTGCCCATAGGGGCCAGGGCCTCATAGGACCACTGCAGGTACTTCCCGCCGGTTGCCTCCAGCACCAGTTGCAGCGGTCGCCCAGCCAGCGCCTTCCTCAGGTCATTGGGAAAGTTCTTACTGCGCACCAGGCCCTGATCATAGCCCTCCTCTTCAAGCAGCGGAAGTTTTTTAGCATTTCCCACTACCCCTATGGTATAGGCCTTCCATTTTTTGGCCATGCGGTTGGCCAGCAGGCCTACCCCTCCGGCTGCCGAATGGATCAGCACCGTTTGCCCCTGCTGCAAATTGCCCAGGGGGCGCAGCGCATAGTAGGCCGTAAGGGCCTGCACCGGCAGGGCGGCTGCTTCGGCAAAGCTGTACCCCCCGGGCAGGGGGAGCAGATAGTCCTGATCCAGGTTCAGATGGGTGGTGTATGCGCCAAAGCGGCTTACCCCCATTACGGCATCACCGGCCTTCAGCCTTGTTACCCCCTCGCCTACCGCTACCACTTCACCGGCAAACTCAAGCCCGGGCACAAAGGCCCCCTTGGGCGTAGCGCTGTACAGGCCCATGATGGCAAAGATATCGGCATAGTTCAGGCCAATGGCCTTTACGGCCAGCTGCACCTGCCCCGCAAGGGGGGCCGGCAGAGCCTCCTGCACCAGCCGGAGACGGTCCAGGGCGCCCGGCTTAAACACAGTATAGCTTTGGCGGGTGAGCATGGAATGGGGGGGGTATGGGGATTTACTGAGCCTCAAAACTGGGCTCCGCCTTAAAGATCGTCAGGGCCCGGCCCCGGATCAGTACCCTGGCTTCGGTGATCTGCAGCTCCAGCTGCCCGCCTCGTTTGGAGGCCTGGTACGCCTGAAAGCTGGTTTTTCCAGCCTATCCCGCCAGTAATGTGCCAGCTCACAATGGGCCGGCCCGTTACGGGATCTTCGGGCACCCCTACATTGGGTACAAAGTAGCGGCTCACAAAATCAATATCCCCTTCACCCCGGGCCGTAATGATCAGGCCCTGGCGGGTATTGCGGGCTATCTGCTCCATATCGGGCAGATAGTCCCGCACGGCCTGCTCCGAGGCCAGCTCCAGGATATCATTCTTCTCGGTGCAGGCATAGCCCTGAATCCCCTCGAAATGCTCCTGCAGCCACTGGGGCGCCTCTTTGGACTGGGTGGTGATAAGCGGAAAATCCATCTCCAGCACCCCTTCCATCGGCTGGCGCACCTGCAGCTGACCGCTGAGGGTATCAAATACATGCCAGGCATCGGGCGCTATAAGCCCCTGGCTAAAGAGCACATGAGCCGCCGCCAGGGTGGCATGTCCGCAGAGGGTTACTTCTACAGCGGGCGTAAACCAGCGCAGGCGCCGGTAGCCGTCTTCGGCATGCACAAAAGCGGTTTCGGAAAGGTTCATCTCGGCGGCAATCTGCTGCATGAGCAGCTCGCTCAGGGGCTGGGCCGACAGGCACACCCCGGCCGGGTTACCCCTAAAGGGGACATGGGTAAAGGAATCTACCTGAAATAGCTCCATCAGGCTACGTGCGTTACTAGTTGATCAATTTCGGACTGGGATAGCTGAAAGGCCTCATCAGAACCGGCCACAGCGGTACGAAAGTACATATCGGCAAAGACTTTTGCCTGCTGCAGAATATCTTTATGATCAAAGGCCAGGCGCAGCGGCAGGTCGTGCAGCGAAAACCAGCAGGCTTCGGTGGCATCATCAGCCCCCTTTACCTCCCCTGGCTCATCGGTAAGCACGCTGAGGTAGGCAATGGAAAGGGTTCGGTGGCGGGGGTCCCGCTCTACGGCACCAAAGGCGCCTATTTGCACCACATATTCCACGGCAAGGCCGGTCTCTTCTGCCAGCTCCCGCACCACGGCTTCTTCGGGCGTTTCGTCCATGTCCATAAAGCCTCCCGGCAGGCTCCAGCAGCCCTTAAAGGGGTCGTTCTTGCGCTTGATCAGCAGTACCTGCAGGTCCTGCGGCTGCAGCCAGAAGACCAGGGCATCAACAGTTACGGCCGGTCGGGGATAATCATAAGTAGGCATAAGCAATAAAAAGGTCCTGTATAGTAAGCCCCGCAGGGGGTGTAGTGTTCGTGCAGATGAAAAGATTTAGCAGTGCCCCGGTCCTAGCCCTTGGCGGCTGCCGGCTGCCGGCGGCTTTTGTACCAGATGTTCAGGATCACCCCCAGTAGTACCAGCAGCATGCCCAGGTAGCTGAAAAAGGTAAAATGCTCGGCAAAGAAAACCCAGCCAAAGAGCAGCGCATATAGAATGCCCATGTACTGCACGCTGGATACCTTGCTGAGCTCTTCGGCCTGAAACGCCAGCGTCATATAATATTGGGCAAACTGCGTAAGCACCCCTATGGCCAGCAGGTACAGCCACTCCAGCCCCTGCGGCTGCACCCAGGTGAGCAGCAGCCAGGCGCCGGTAATGGGCAGGGTCACCAGCGGAAAGTAGAGCACAATTACCAGGGGATGCTCCCGCTTGCCCATGCGCCGGATGGCATTATACGCCAGGCCCGAAAAAAAGGCCGAGCAGATGCCCAGCAGCAAAAAAGTGTCATTCACCCGCGGATCATAGCCTTTTACCAGCAGGACACCTCCGAAGGCCATGGCAAAAAAGAGCAGCTGCACCCAAAAGACCCGCTCCCGCACCAGCAGCACCCCCAGCAGGGTGGTAAAAATGGGCGATAGGTACTGGATGGTAACGGCACTGGCCAGGGGAATGTGCTGCAGGGTAACAAAGAAGGTAATGAGCGCCACCGCCCCGGCCGCACCCCTGCCGATCAGCAGGGCCTTATGTGTGCCCCAGGGCGTAATGCCGGCTCGGCGCAGCATCACCAGGCAGATCACCAGGGAGATGACCGAACGAAAGAACACCAGCTCCTCGGCAGGCAGGCGGGGCACCAGCTTTACCAGCAGGTTCATGACAGAGAAAAGAAAGGAGGCCAGCAGCATGTAGCGGATGCCGGGAGAGAAGTAGTGTTTCATGCCGGGCAAAGGTATAAAAAAAGAAGCGCTCCCGGATAGAGAGCGCTTCAGCTGAAAGCTAGTTAGGCCGGACAGGCGCAGGATCAGGAAAGATCCTCATGCTTTTCGTCCTCCTCATCAATCATATTCTCGATGGCCTCATCACCCTTGCCCAGCTTTTTCTGCAATTTGCCGGTAAGCTCTTCTTCCCGGGCTTCTATGCAGTCAAGTTTATCGCCCGAGCTGCAGGCCTGCTGCTTTTTCTGGCGGCCGTTTCGCTCGTTGCGCTCGCCTTTTATTTCCAGGTTTGTCATAATGGTATTCCTTCAAAAAATATCTAGATATACGCAAAGCAAGACCCGCTAGTTATACCCTTCTGGGAGGCCAGTGGCAGCAAGTGTTTTTAAAAAAGTGAGATAAAAGGCACAAACTGGCGCAATTTCTGTTACCATTACAGAAACTACGCTCGTTATGCCCGCAGTTGTTCTTTTGCTGATCCTTTCATTACCCCTGCTTGGCTACGGCCAGTCTGCAGAGACCATAACGGAAATATCGTTTACCACCGGCACCCGTGGTAGTCAGCAGGAAATTCGGATAACCCCTTCTACCCTCCATATAGCGCAAAAAGGCCGGGGAGGCGATCAGGAAGCCCAGCACCCTCTCACCGCTGCCGACTGGCAGCAGCTGCTTGGCAGCCTGCAGGGCCTTTCCCTGAAGGAAATGGAACAGCTGCCCGCCCCCAGCGAAAAGCGGGCCTGGGATGGCGCCTATTACTCCTGGATCAGCATCAGCACCCCTACTAAAAGCTATACCAGCCAGCATTTCGATGATCGCTCACCCCATCCAAAACTCCTGCCCCTGATGCGGGAGATCGAGCGGCTGGAGCAGGCCCATTCTTCTAAGGAGTAAAGCCTCTCCGCACATTTTCTGGCCGGCATCGACTCATGCTCCCTTACACCCTAAATTCTGCTTAACTCTCTATGGCCCTTAAAGCAACTACCCCTGCGCCCGATTTTACCCTCCCCTCAACCGAAGGCCCGGATTTCACCCTCAGCCAGACGGCCGCCGGCAAACCTCTTATCCTCTATTTCTATCCCAAAGATTTTACCCGGGGCTGTACCAAGGAAGCCTGCGAATTTAGGGATCAGTTTGAATTCTTCCGTAAGCAGGATATTCCCGTATGGGGCATCAGCCGGGATTCGGTAGAAACCCACCACCGCTTCCGGCAGCACCACAAGCTCCCCTTCCACCTGCTGGCCGATGAGCAGGGCACTGTTGCCAGCCTCTACAAAGCCACCGTGCCCCTATTGCCCCTAACCCTGCGCGTTACCTACCTGCTGGATAAGCACCATACCATCGTAGGGGTTTACGACAATATGTTTGGGGCCGAAAAGCACATTCAGCAGATGATCGACACTATCCGGCAAGGCAGCCATGCAGCAGATCATGCGCTGAAACTGTAAAAAGCACTACTGGTATCAGCCCTGCTCTTGAGGGAAAAAGGTTTAAAATAAACATGAATCATCCCGAATTTTCAAAAGGCTAAAACAGCCTCAGATAACTGTATTATAGCCCAAAAACAAAAAGAACAGAGTCATCTCGACCAACGGGAGAGATCTTGGATAGGCAGCTCTTAACTGGTAACTTTCTAAGATTTCTCCTCGCGCGGCGTCCGCGCTGGTCGAAATGACCTAGTACCTTAACAGAAAAGGCCTCAGAATATATCTTGAGGCCTTTTTTAACGTGAATTATGGATCCCTTTTCATGGAAAGTTACTATGGCAAACGAATCCCCCTTGGCGAAGGGCGGCCCGCGTAGGGGGCAGGGGGATTAAAATAGTCATAG
>NZ_AODQ01000056.1 GCF_000348925.1 Cesiribacter andamanensis AMV16
TCTGCTATCAACCACCGAAGTCGTCGAAGCGGATATTTTCTTTGGGGATGCCCATGTCGTCGAGCATTTTCAGTACTGCGGCGTTCATCATCGGAGGTCCGCAGAGGTAGTACTCGATTTAATCCGGCTCGGGGTGATTCTTCAGGTAATTATCAAACAGCACCTGGTGAATAAAACCTACATAGCCATCGCCGCTATCATCCAGCGCTTTCTTCAGCTGCCAGTTATCTTCGGTCAGGGGTTCGGAAAGACCAATATAGAAACGGAAGTTAGGGAAGTCCTTCTCAATGTTGCGGAAGTGGTTGGTATAGAAGAGCTCTTTTTTAGAGCGTCCGCCGTACCAGTAGCTTACCTTGCGATCGGTCTTTTCGGTGTGGAACAGGTGGAAGATATGCGAACGCAGGGGTGCCATACCGGCACCACCCCCAATGTAGATCATTTCGCGCTGGGTAGGGTTGATGTGGAACTCGCCGTACGGGCCGGAGATGGTTACCTTATCGCCTACTTTGCGGCTGAATACATAAGAAGAACACACACCGGGGTTTACATCCATCCAGCGGTTATTGGCCCGATCCCAGGGTGGGGTGGCAATACGGATGGTAAGCATGATGATGTTCCCTTCGGCAGGGTGGTTGGCCATGGAATAGGCACGGAAGAGCGGCTCATCGTTCTTCATGGTCAGGCCCCACATCTGGAATTTGTCCCAGTCAGACTTATACACATCGGGCTTGTGGTTCAGCTCAGGCTTGGGCGTAATGTCCATGTCCTTGAAGTTGACCGTAATGGCCGGTACGTCGATCTGGATATAGCCACCCGGCTCAAAGTGCATGCTTTCGCCCTCAGGCAGGCGCACCACAAACTCTTTGATAAAGGTAGATACGTTGTAGTTCGAAATCACCTCGCACTCCCACTTCTTGATACCGAAGATCTCTTCCGGAATGCGAATCTTCATATCATTCTTCACCTTTACCTGGCAGGCCAGGCGTACGTTTTCGCGCTGCTCGGTACGGCTCAGGTGACCAACTTCGGTGGGCAGCACTTCGCCGCCGCCTTCTTCAATCACGCACTTGCACATGGCGCAGGTACCGCCGCCGCCGCAGGCCGAGGGCAGAAATAACTTTTGCGCCGACAGTGTGCTGAGCAGAGTACCCCCTGCCGACACCACAATGGGCTGGCTTTCGTCGCCATTGACCACAATCTGCACATCACCCGACTGCACCAGCTTGGACTGAGCGAACAATAGGATGAGCACCAGCAACAAGATTACCAGGGCAAAGGCCACTATGGCGGTAATGATTTCTGGGTTCATGTATTCCTCTTAAATAGGTTTACGATCTAATTTGGCGCAAATATACCCAATAGCCCCTAATTAAATCAGGAAAAAGCGGTTTTTTTCCTACGTTACGGCGCCTGCAGGCATTGGATTCAGGGAATAGAATGTTCTTTTGGTCCGTAGGCCTTTTTTCCTCTCCAGAGCCCCTTCCAGCTGCCTTTCATCAGGGTGTATTTAAGGGTACTGGGCAGGGCCTGCCAGAAGTATTTATTAACGTTTACTGCAAAGGAGGGCTGCATATAGCAGTTAATGGTACACCCCTGGCAGGCGGGCAGGCGCCCCTCCTGCGCCACCAGTTGCTGCACGGGTGCCGACTTGTACAAATCATAGAGGCGGCCCTCGATGGCAAACTCCTGCAGGCCCAGGTGGTAGCAGGGCAGCACCAGCTTGTTTTCGGGCGAGATCACCACCGTGCTGCTGGCTGCTTTGCAGACAGGCTTTTCAATAGAATTACCCCCATCCCGCCGCAGGCCTATGAATCCCTGATTAAGATACACCCCCTGCTGCCGCCCCCATTTTTCCAGCTCCTGCAGGGCCGCTTCAGACAAACCCCCGCCGGTAGCTACGGCATTATAATCAAAGATGGGGTTGAGAATGAGCACTAACTTGTTGGGCCTGCAGAATTGCTCCCACACCTCCCCGATCTGGTGCACATTGCCCTCCTGTACGGTAAAGAGAATATCGGGCCGCTCGCCCAGGCGGGTGGCAATGCCAATGCTTTCCTGTACAAAATCAAAGCAGGCTACTCCCCGGCTGGCATCATGTTCTTCCTTATGCGGAGAGTCGAGCGAGAAGTGCAGCATATCCACCAGCCCCCGCAGGCGCTCGGCCCATTTGGGGTAGAGCAGGCCATTGGTGGTAAGGGTGGTGATAAAGCCCTCTGCCCTGGCCATGCGCAGCAGCTCGTCCATCTGCCGGTGCAGCAGGGGTTCTCCGCCCGTAAAATCAATCACCCGTACGCCCAGCCGGCGCAGATCCTTCAGGTTATGGCCCACCTCCAGGGGGGTTACATAAGGCGAGGGGCGCTCCCAGATATCGCAAAAGCTACAGCTGGCATTGCAGCGGTAGGTAACATAGTAATTGCAAAGGACCGGGTGATGAATGAGGCGCATGCCTCAAAGGTACTCAAGGAGGGGCAGGAGAAAAAATGCCTTACAGCCGGTCTACCAGCAAGCGCACATCATAATCTTCGGTCTTCCAGTTGGCCTTGTGGCCGGGTGGCATGCTTACGGCTTCCAGGGTGATCCGGTACCCCTCCCACTCCACCACATTACGGCCATCGGATGCGGGCTGATGCAGCGTCAGTTGTAATTCGGCACCATCCTGCGCGCCTTCGGCCAGCAGGCGCACGCTTACCTCCCCCTCCCAGATGCAGTTTACATCCAGCGGGCAGCGGCTGTCAATCACCTGTAGTATGGTAATGCGCAGCGCCTCAGAAAGCGCCTTTTGGGGAGGATGCAGCACAAAGGGGGTACCGAGCGGCAACTCCAGATCGGCGGCAGGCGCCTGCTCGGGGCTGCAGGCCGGGACCATCAGCAAAAGGCAAAGAAAGAGATGAAAAAAGTGTTTCATGGCAGGGGGTTTAGTAGAAGACAGGTTCACAAGGCCATTGGTTGGCCGATCCGCTTTTTTTTAAGCAGCAACACCCCATGCAGCACAGCCGGCAGTATCTGTTGCAGGCGCATGCTGCCAGATGCTGGACGTACCCGGCGGTAGAGGCAGAACCACCTTGGCGTGCCCCAGGCTATGAATTACTGCCCCGGCGGGGCTTTTGCAGACTAACGGCAATGGCCAGTATGCCTACCGTTACCGGTGTGAGGGAGAAAACGGAAAAGGGCTGTCCCTGCAGAAAGTCCATCAGCATTACCGTCAATCCCAGCAAAACAGCCAGTACCCCAATGGTAAAAGCGGCTTTGTGCAGGTTGCGTGTACGTGGTCCTGACATGGCGCAGAAGGTTGATTAACGAAGGTTGATCCAACAAGATAGGCAATACCCCCTACTTGAGCAAGTTAGCTCAGCGGAGGCACTACCTGCAGCAATACGGCCACAAAATGGCAGACGCTGCCCCCCAGCACAAACAGGTGCCAGATGGCATGGGCATAGCGCTGCTGCTCCCGGTGGTAGAAGAAGGTGCCGGCTGTATAGAGCACCCCCCCGGCCAGCAACCACCACAGCACCGAAGCCGATACCGACAGCAGCAGGGGTTTAAGGGCAATAAGCACCATCCAGCCCATGGCAATGTAAATAATGGTGGAAAGCTTCTGATACCGTCCGGTAAAGAACAGCTTAAAAACCACCCCCAGCGCCGCCAGACCCCAGGCCAGGCCAAAGAGCAGCCAGCCCCAAAAGCCCTGTATGCCCACCAGGGCAAAGGGGGTGTAGGTGCCCGCAATCAGAATAAAGATGGCACAATGGTCCATTACCTGCAGCCGGGCCTTGGCCACCGCATGCTGTATGGCATGGTACAGGGTAGAGGCGGTATAGAGCAGCACCAGGGCCGCTACAAACACACTGGCGCTGGCCAGCTGCCAGCCATTGCCGTAAATGGCCGCCAGCGTAATAAGTACCCCGCCACCGGCCAGCCCGGCCACTACGCCGAGGCCATGGGTAAGGGCATTGGCCAGTTCTTCTTTGCCTGCATGGGAGAGTTTCATTCCACTCGTCTTCATACCTCTATTCATTTTTTTGAGCCTATCCGGCAGGGGGATTTTACCTGCAGGCAGCAAACTGCGCGCGGCTTGCTAAACTACTAACGCTCTGCACATAAAAAAATGACAATGGTCAGGGTTTTGCTCCCCCCTCTGCACCGGGTGTGCGCCAACCAGAGAGGCATCACCGCCGGGCCAGCCTGCTGATGCTGAGAGGGATTGGCAAAAAATCGGCCCAATCTCAAAACCATTTGAGGCCTGCGCATTTTCTTTTAGAAAGAACTAAATACCGAATCAGTTATGGAAAGACTAATGGGAAAAGTGGCAATCGTAACCGGCGGCGCCACGGGAATAGGGGAAGCGATCTGCAAGAAGTTTGCCCGCGAAGGGGCACAGGTGGTAGTGGCCGGCATGCCGGAAGACCCCGTGCAGGAAGTAGTACAGGAAATACTGGAGGCCGGCGGCAGGGCTATAGCCTTTAGCGGCGATGTGGCCGATGCCGACGATGCCATGCGCTGTGTGCGAATTGCCGTAGAAGAATTCGGCAAGCTGGATATCCTCATCAACAATGCCGGGGTGTTTCCCGACATGAAAGAGCTGCAGCAATACGATATTGAGGTCTTTGACAACATGATCCGCAACAACGTTCGTTCGGCCTTCATGATGAGCCGCATGGCCTTGCCGGAGCTGCATAAAACCCGGGGCTGCATTGTATCGGCCGGCTCAGAAGCCGGCCAGCTGGGCATAGCCCAAAATACGCCCTATGGCGGCACCAAAGGCTTTATTCATGCCTTTAGCAAGGGGCTGGCCGTAGAGCAGGCGCAGCATGGGGTGCGGGTAAACTGCGTATGCCCCGGCGCCATTGATACTGCCTGGACGCATAAGGAGGATGGCCCCTTTGACAGCGAAGTGGAAAAAATGGTGATCAATGCCACCCCCATGGGCCGCCGCGGCACGCCCGAAGAAATGGCCAATGTGTACCTCTTTCTGGCCTCCGACGAAGCCTCGTATGTAACCGGTGCCCTGTATTTTGCCGATGGCGGCATTACGGTAGCCAAGGGCAGTGTAGGCCAGAAGGCCCACGACAGCATGAAAGAAGCGCCTAAAGGGGAGCTGGACCTGCGTCATTCCCGCCAGGGGGCTACCGAGATCCGCTGGCCAGGCGGCGCCAGGGACCGGGAGCGCCTGTAAGTACTCTTTTTTTCCGGCAAGGGCTCAGGGGGGTGATAAGTTAGGCAGCTCCAGCACCACCTCTGTGCCCTTGTTTTGTTCTGAGCTGATTCGGATACTGCCCTGCAGCTTGCTTACGGTTTCCTTTACGATATAGAGGCCCAGGCCCGAACCCGGCTGAGCGTCGGTGGCCCGGTAAAACATGTCAAATATGCGGGGCTGGTGCTCCTGCGGAATACCCATCCCATTATCGGCAATGCGCAGCAGGGCGGTATCGGGGCTTAGCTCCAGCTGTACCTTTATCCAGGGGCTTTCTTTGTTGCGGGAAGTTTGCTGGTATTTAAAGGAATTGGAAAGCAGGTTGCTTAAGATCACCCCCAGCCGGTAGCGATCGGTCACAAAGGGGCCCTGGCCATTTTGAGATACCTGCAGCGCTACACTGCCCGCCTCAGTGGCTGGCTGCAGCTGGCTTACAATCTCGGTGGTCAGTTCGTTTATATCAACTACTTCCGGCTTCACCTCCAGGCGGGCATTGCGGGAGTAATCCAGGATATCCCGGATAAACTTATCCTGCTTCTGCAGACTTTTGCGGATCATCAACAGCATGCTACGGATCTGCTCCGGGTCCTTTTCATAGCTGAGAAGTAGCTCGGTGAGCCCCAGTACGGAGGTCATGGGAGCGCGCAGGTCGTGGGATACGCGGTACACAAAATTGTCCAGCTCCTGATTCACCTTTATCAGCTCCCGATTCTGGGCTTCCAGCTGCCGCTCATACTCCTTGCGCTCGCTGATATCCTGCATCACCCCTACCAGCCGATGCGGATCACCCTCCTCATTGCAGATGATTTGCCCGCTGCTGCGGATAAAGATGCGCTTGCCGCTCTCCAGCCAGCAGCAGTACTCAATTTCAAAATGTTCCTTTGCCTCCAGGGCGGCGCGGATCTCCTGCTCTACCCGGGGCAACTCATCAGGATCCACCAGCCGCATAAAATCTTCCCTGGTATATTGCTTAGCCCGCTGCCAGCCCACCAGGGTACAAAAGCCATTAGATACCTGCAGGGCTCCGCTAAGCATATCCAGCTCATAGATGCCCACCCCGGCGGCTATATGGGCCATTGTAAATACCTGCTGCTGCTGCTCTACCCGGCTGCGCCAGTCGGAAAATTCCTGCCAAACGCCCGTAAGGCTTTTTTCCCGATAGCGCAGCTCCAGCAGCTGCACCACATAGCGGGCCAGTGTTTTAAGACTGAACAACTGCTCTTCGCTGATACTACGCGGATGATTGGCCAGCACGCAAAGCGTTCCCAGGTTGTAGCCGGCCGGGGTTTGCAGGGGCACCCCTGCATAAAAGCGTATGTAGGGTTCACCCAGCACCAGGGGGTTGTGGATAAAGCGGGGATCCAGGTGAGTATCTTCTACCACCAGCACATCGCTTTGCCGGATGGCGTAGGAGCAAAAAGCCGCATCTTTGGGTGTTTCCTTGAATTTAACCCCTACCCGGGCTTTAAACCACTGCCGGCAATCGTCCAGCAGCGTAATCAGGGCCATGGGGGTCTGGCAGCTCTGGCAGGCCATGCGCACAATGTTCTCAAAGTCCTCCTCCTGCGGTGTATCCAGAATGTCGTACTTCAGCAGCTCCTGCAGTCGCTCCTCTTCATTGTTAAAAATATTGGCTGCTTCCATGGGTGATGTGGGCTTTGTGCGGTCCGGAAAAAAAGAGGCCAGGGGCACAAGCAGTTATACTAACAAGATATAACCTAGAAGCAAGAATAGCAAGCGGGAGCCCTGCTCACTTCTCTCCCGCAGCCGCACAATCCATAGCAATAAAAAAGATTGTCTTCTGTCTGAAATAGCGCCCTACTGCCGCCTGCCCTGGCTGCCCGCAGCATCAGCATGCTGGTACCACCTTCTTCAATAGAACGACCAGGATTTGCCCCGGCTTGTGATGTGAATATTGCTATTGCCCTTGCTTACAAAAAAAACCGGCACTGGGCCGGTTTTGTATACAATAAGGGGGTAACTTCTGGCTTAGCTGAGCATTTGCAGCAGCTGGCTGATGCGGCTCTTGAGGTTGCGGCGATCTACGATAAAATCCAGAAAGCCGTGCTCCAGCACAAACTCCGAGCTCTGAAAGCCCTTTGGCAGATCCTTGCCAATGGTTTCGCGGATTACGCGCGGGCCGGCAAAGCCGATCAGCGCCCCTGGTTCGGCAATGTTAAAATCGCCCAGCATGGCATAGGATGCGGTAACCCCTCCGGTGGTGGGGTCGGTCAGCAACGAGATGTAGGGCACTTTGGCCTCGCCCAGCTGCGCCAGCTTGGCCGAGGTCTTGGCCATCTGCATCAGCGAAAAGCCGGCCTCCATCATGCGCGCACCACCCGATTTGGAGATCATCATAAAGGGGATCTTGTGGGTGAGGGAATAATCAATGGCCCGGGCAATCTTCTCACCCACCACGGTTCCCATAGATCCGCCAATAAAGCTGAAGTCCATACAGGCCACCACCAGGTCCCGCCCATTGCACTTGCCTACCGCCGAGCGAACGGCATCTTTAAGGCCGGTCTTTTTTTGCGAGGCCACCACCCGTTGCGGGTAGGGCTTGCTGTCGGTAAAGTGCAGGGGGTCGGCCGAGGTCAGCTCTGCATCCAGCTCGGTAAAAACATTGCCGTCAAAAAGAATCTCGAAGTACTCCTTGGAGCCAATGCGTACATGGTAGTTCTCATCCGGCACCACATAGCAGTTGTCCTTGAGTTCACGCGTATGTACGATCTTGCCACCCGGAGACTTGAACCACAACCCGTCTGGCACTTCTTTTTTCGCCTCGGTGGGCGTAACAATGTTCTTATCCTTTCTCTTGAACCAGGTCATCGCAAACAATTGGCTGTTAGACTGCCAAAGTTAGGCAATCGTTACCGTATCAGAAAGATAAACATCCTGAATAGCGTTCAAAATTTCCACACCTTCGGCCAGCGGACGCTGAAACGCCTTGCGGCCGCTGATGAGTCCCTGCCCGCCGGCCCGCTTGTTGATCACCGCCGTACGCACCGCTTCGGCCAGGTCAGAAGCACCTGAAGAAGCCCCGCCCGAGTTGATCAGGCCAATACGGCCCATGTAGCAGTTGGCTACCTGGTAGCGGCACAGGTCAATGGGGTTGTCGCTGCTCAGCGTCTCGTACATGCTTTTGTGCGTTTTACCAAAGCCAATGGCCGAGAAGCCTCCGTTGTTCTCCGGCAGCTTCTGCTTGATGATGTCGGCCTGCAGGGTAACGCCCAGGTGGTTGGCCTGTCCGGTAAGGTCGGCGGCTACGTGGTAGTCGGTGCTGCCCTTTTTAAAATCGTTGTTGCGGGTATAGCACCACAGAATGGTGGCCATGCCCAGCTCGTGCGCCCGCTCAAAGGCCGCGGCAATCTCCACGATCTGCCGGCTGCTCTCCTCGGAGCCAAAGTAAATGGTAGCGCCAATGGCCGCAGCGCCCAGGTTCCAGGCCTCCTCAACAGAGCCGAACAGGATCTGGTCGTACGTATTGGGGTAGGTCATCAGCTCGTTGTGGTTGATCTTAACCACAAAGGGGATCTTGTGCGCATACTTGCGCGACATCACCGCCAGGTTGCCAAAGGTAGTGGCTACGGCATTGCAGCCCCCTTCAATGGCCAGTTTGATGATGTTTTCCGGATCGAAATAGTCCGGATTGGGCCCAAAGGACGCACCGGCGGTATGCTCAATGCCCTGGTCTACCGGCAGGATGGATACATAGCCCGTACCGGCCAGGCGGCCGCTGTTGTAGATGGAGGCCAGGCTGCGCAGCACCTGCGGCGAGCGGTTGCTCTGGCTAAAGATGCGGTCAATGAAATCGGCACCCGGCAGGTGCAGTCTGCTTTTGGCAATGGTTTTACATTCGTGGGAGAGCAGGCTTTCTGCTTCCTGTCCAAGGAGTTGTTCGATGTGAACGGCCATAAAAAAATGAAACGTGTGGTTTAAGGAAAATTCTTACGTGGGTAACATACGTCCTGCTTTGGGCTTGGTTGCGCCCTTAAGGAAGTAGTACCTTTATCCAGTAATCAGGGCCAATTTTAAAAAGTTTTGGCGGGATGAACAAATTATGCAAACGTTTGATTTTACTCTCAGGCCTGTTTCTGTTAGTAATGGGGGGATGCAGCGAAACAGTCTATGTTCGTCAGCAGGGCCAGACCTATAACGATTATAAAAGCATGCGCCACGAAAAGGTGGTGAATAAGACCAAACGACCCAAAGTGCGCGCACAGCACTGAACGATTTGACTACTACTCTTCTGATTTGCAAAATGGCTGCCCCTCTGGAGCAGCCTTTTTGCTTTTGGTACGGAGGGGGTATAAGGGGCTGTACTTTTCGGGAAAAGCTGGTATCTTCGCTTTTATGGAACAGCCCAACCTGAAGATCTTTTTCTCTGCCCTTCCCGAGCACCTTTATTCCGGCATTACCGCCCACGACAGCCTGGTAAAAAGCATGCGCCTGCATGCCGAAAGTTTTCCGGAGCTCGAGCAGATCGATATTGCCCTCATCGGCCTTACCGAAAACCGCGGCAGTGGCGATAATCAGGGGGTGAGCGGGGCGGCTGATGCCATCCGCCAGAAGCTCTACAAGCTAAAGCGCTGCCCAACGGGCACCCTGCGCATTGCCGATCTAGGCAACCTCATCAGCGGACATGACCTGGACGAGACCAACCTGCGCATCCGCGAGGTATGCAGCATGCTCATGAACCAGAACATCCTGCCCCTGCTGCTGGGCGGCTCGCACGATCTTTCCTACGGCCAGTACCAAGCCTATGAAGACCTGGAAAAGCTGGTGTCCGTGGTGCATGTAGATGCCCTGCTGGACCTGGAAGACAGCCCCGAGCAGCCGGCCAACCTGCGCCATGTGCACCAGCTGCTGGTACACGAGCCCAACTACCTCTTCAACTACTCGCTGCTGGCCTACCAGAGCTACCTGGTAGACCCCTCGGCCATGGCCATGCTGGAGCGCCTCTACTTTGAGGCCCATCGCCTGGGCAACCTGCGCCGCGACATCCGCGAAGCCGAGCCTCTGGTGCGCGAGGCCGACCTGCTGAGCTTCGACATTACGGCCATTAAAGCCCCCGACGCTCCCGGCAATGCCCAGGCCCAGCCTTTTGGTCTTACGGGTGAGGAAGCCTGCCAGCTCTGCTGGTATGCCGGCCTCAACGAAAAGCTCTCCTCCATCAGCTTCTTTGAGTACAATCCCGAGCTGGACGATGCCCGCCGCACCACTGCCTCGGTGGTAGCCACCATGATCTGGTATTTCATTGAGGGCTATTACAACCGCAAGCAGGAAGTAAGCTTTGCCGGCAACGACTACCAGCGCTTTATTGTGACCATGCCGGCCGAGCCCTCCACCCTTACCTTTTACAAAAGCCGCCGCAGCGAAAAATGGTGGATGGAAGTACCCCACCCCAACGACGACGTCAGCCGCTACGGCCGCAACTTCATGGTGCCCTGCAGCTACAACGACTACCTGATGGCCGTACAGGGCGAAATGCCCGAGCGTTGGATCAATACGTATAATAAGCTGATTTAAGGGGGGCAAAAAGAGATGATGCCGGCGGATGACAAACCTTCCTGCTGCAGGCAGGCCCTTTTAGCAACTACTCCTGTATGGGGGTAATTGGCGACAAGCCAAAAAAGGGGTATATTAGTCTGGATTAGAAACGACAATACCATGACCAAAGATAAAGTTTTAGAGGCTGTTCGGGAAATGCCACAGGAATTTGAACTTGAGGAGCTGATCGAAAGGCTGATCTTCATCGATAAGGTTCAGAAAGGCATGAAGCAGCTAGACGAGGGGAAAACAGTCTCCCATGACCAGGCAAAGAATATCATCAAGTCATGGCAAAAATAAAATGGTCGACCATTGCGCTTGATGACCTGCGAACCGTGTATGACTATATAGCGCAAGATTCACCCATATATGCCGATCGACTATTGGATAAGATCATTGAAAAAGTAGATGCCTTGGAACAGCATCCTCTAATCGGCAGAAAAGTCCCGGAATTTGACGATGATACAATAAGGGAACTCCTCGAAGGCAACTACAGAATCATCTATAGAGTAGAAGCTGATGAAACTATAGGCATATCCCGGATCCATCATTCCGCAAGGCTACTAAGGGAGCTTTAACTAAAAATATCTGTTACCAGTAGCAGAGCCAAGCGACTGCATGCTGCAGTAGAAGCATCTAAGCAGCTGCTATTCATCCCCCATACATAAAAACCCAGATAGAAAGGCCGAAGGAGAGGGCTCCCAGCAAAAGGGAGAACAGGATATACACCGGCAGTTGCCTGGTCTTATAGCGCCCCCTCATCTTCAGAACGATCAGCATCACCAGCAGCACGCCGAGGCTAAATAGCCCCCAGAACATAAAAAAGCCCGCAATCAGATTTCCTCCAGTGTGTAGCAGCATTGGTACCAGATGGCTATGTTGGTGTTGCTCAATTTGTTCTTGAAAATACCAGTTCACTGCACTTCCGCAGGTTCTCCGAACCTGCGGACGCTATGCTTTGGTTCTCCGAACCAACTTTATTCCGAATGAACCCCATCCCCTATCGATAATACAGCGCCTCGTATTGCTCCTGATACTTCCAGATGGTGAGGATGGCATTGTATTCGTTGGTTTCTTCCAGGAACTGGAGGCTGGGCTTGCAGAAGGCAAGGAAATCTTTGAGCACGCCCCCCCGGTAGCCGGTGAGCTCGGCTACGATCTTCTCATCGAACCAGTAGTTGAAGAGGGCATTGTAATACTCCTCAAAGGCTGCCTTAGCCTTGAGCTCCCGGATCTTTTTGCGCTGCTTCTCCTTTTTGCTGAAGAGGTTGGCAAACTGGGTTACGGCCCCCTCCAGCGCGGCTCCGCTGCCGGTAGTGGTGAGGCCAATTTTCTGTTCTACAGGATCCAGGCCGCTGGGCCGTACGCTACGGTAGCCCACATAGGGGTCGTCGCTTTTTTCGGCCGGGGCAAAAGGCTTGTAGTCGGGGCGGGTGGTGCGGATGGTGGCGGGACGCATCACCACTACCTTTTCTTTCATGGGGAAGCGGTAGCCCATGCGGGCAAAATCACTGACAAGAATGGTGGTATCCTGATAGCCGATCATGCGGAACTCAAGCTTATCCTCATCGGACATGCGAAGGCTGAAATAGCCCTCCAGATCGCTAACGGTGCCGCTGCTGCGGGTACGGTTCAGCACCTGCACATAGGGAAGGGGCCGCAAGCTGTCTGTCGCCTGTACCACACGCCCCCGCACCTGGCGCAGCTCCTGCCCCTGCGCTGCCCCCAGCAGCCCAAAAAATATCAGTGAAAGTAGTATCAGCTTTTTCAAGATCACTTACACAACGCAACTCCGGCCAAAAATATTCTTAACACCCCTTTTTTAGATAAGCCCCCGGGATTTCAGCTCCAGGTACTTGTTTATGACACTTACAGTAAGCCCCTGCGGAGGGGTGAGCAGACTTTGGATGCCGTGCTGCTGCAGCTCCCTTACTATCAGCTTCTTTTCATGCAGTAGCTTTTGGGTAATGGTTTTGGTATACACGTCCTCCAGCCCCTTTACCGGTGCGTCCAGCAGCTGCACCAGCTCGGTATTTTCAAAAAAGATCACCACCAGCAGGTGCTGGCGGGCCAGCTGGCGCAGCTGCGGCAACTGGCGGCGCATGCCCTGCAGCGACTCAAAATTGGTAAAGAGCAGCAGCAGGCTGCGCTGGGGCAGCTGGCGGCGCACCCCCATGTACAGGCGGCTGAAATCGGCCTCCTTATAGGCAGTCTTCTGCTTATAGAGCGCTTCCAGAATGGCATTCATCTGCCCCCCCTGCCGGCTGGGCGGCAGCAGCAGGTTTATCTTTTCCTGAAAGGTGATCAGGCCCGCCTTATCGCCCTTCTTGATGGCAATGTTGGAGAGGGCCAGGCAGGCGTTGATGGACCAGTCCAGCAGCGAAAGCCCCTCAAAGGGCATGTGCATGAGGCGGCCCTTGTCAATTAGGGATACCACCTGCTGGGAGCGCTCGTCCTGGTAGGTATTCACCATCATCTGCCCGCTGCGGGCGGTGGCTTTCCAGTTCAGGGTGCGGTAATCATCGCCCTGCACATAGTCCCGGATCTGCTCAAACTCCTGGTTCTGCCCCATGCGCCTGAAGCGCTTGATGCCCTGCTCGGGCAGGCTGGAGAAAGCCAGCAGCTCAAATTTATGCATCTGGATGTAGCTGGGGTACACGGGCACCTCTTTGTGCAGCGCAAATTTG
Organism: Cesiribacter andamanensis AMV16; assembly: GCF_000348925.1. Lineage (GTDB taxonomy): Bacteria > Bacteroidota > Bacteroidia > Cytophagales > Cyclobacteriaceae > Cesiribacter > Cesiribacter andamanensis. Next base: position 13,429 of record NZ_AODQ01000056.1, read on the forward strand.
TAGCGGCGGCTTGCCAGCCCCAGCGGGGAGGCTACATAGGCATTCAGAAAGCCAAAGTCATAGGCACCCCGTTTGGTGGGCCGCAGAAAGTAGGTATGCCGCTTTTGCACTCCGGCCGCCAGCTGCAGGGCAAACTGCAGATGCCGGGCCTGAAACTGCTCGGGTACCTCATCGATCACCGTAAGGGAAATGGCAAAGGGGTAGCGATTCCGAAATTGTAGCTGCACCGGGTTATCATCGCCATTGGAGAGGCGGTCGGCCAGGGTGCGCTCCCCCTCCAGGCCCCTGGGCAGGCGGTAGAGTACCAGCACATCTACCAGCAGCAGCAGCGTCAGCAGGCCGAAGCCGGCCTTGGACCAGAACAGCAGCGAGGGCAGCGGAAAGCCGGCCAGCCCCAGGGCTACCAGGGCCAGGGCGGCCATCCAGAACCTGCGCTGGAAGTAAAAGGAACTAAGCAGCTGCACTAGCGGGGTACTTCTACGGTTTCAATTAATTCACGCAGGATGTCGGCCTCCTGCCGGCCTTCCATTTCCCGCTCGGGGGTAAGGCTAACGCGGTGCTGCAGCACGGGTATGGCCAGGCGCTTCACATCCTCAGGGGTGATAAAATCCCGTCCCTGCAGGGCGGCATAGGCCTTGGCCGAGGCCAGTATGGCAATGGAAGCCCGGGGCGATGCGCCCAGGTACAGATCGGGATAGGCGCGGGTGGTGGTCACCAGCCGGGCAATGTAGCGCAGCAGATCATCGCTCACATGCACTTGGCGGGCCAGGGCGCGGGCGCGGGCAATCTGCTCGGGTTTTAGCACCGGCTGTATGGAGGCGCCCGAGAAATCCTTTCCTTTGGTATGATGCCCCTGCAGGATCAGCACTTCTTCATCCAGCTCGGGATAGGGTACATCAATGCGAAACAGGAAGCGGTCCAGCTGGGCCTCGGGCAGGCGGTAGGTGCCCTCCTGCTCAATGGGGTTTTGGGTAGCCAGCACCATAAAGGGCTCGCCCATGCGGCGCGTCTGCCCATCCATGGTAATCTGGCGCTCTTCCATTACCTCAAACAGGGCCGCCTGAGTCTTGGCCGGGGCGCGGTTGATCTCGTCAATGAGCACCAGGTTAGAGAAGATAGGCCCCTGGCGGAACTCAAAATCGCTGGTCTTTACATTAAAGACCGAGGTGCCCAGGATGTCGGAAGGCATCAGGTCGGGGGTAAACTGGATGCGGGAAAAGCCCGTATCGATGGCCGCTGCCAGCAGCTTGGCCGTAAGGGTCTTGGCTACGCCGGGCACCCCTTCAATGAGCACATGGCCTTCGGCCAATAGGGCCACCAGCAGCAGCTCCACCATTTCCTGCTGGCCCACAATCACCGAGCCTATCTGGCTGCGAATGGCGGCCATGCTCTCCTGCAGATCATTCAGGTTTAGGCGGCTGGCAAAGGGGGTGGTCTCTATATTTTCTAGATCTTCCATCTTATCGTCTGGTAAAGTAGTCTAATTTTTCATTCAGGTTCATCAGGTCCTGCGCCGAAAGGGCCGCCTGCTGCTGTACCCGATTGATGTAGGCAAACAGCTGGTGCACCTCTTCCAGCGTATGGCCGCTTTTGTGGGCCAGGCGCTTTTGCCAGGCGGTATCCGGCTGGCCGGCGGGCATCTGGTAGCGCTCCCGCAGCTCTTCCATAAAGTAGGCAATACGCTTGTGGGCCAGGTTCAGGTGGTCCTGCTGTCCGTAATAGAGGCGGGCCACGGTGTGGGCAAACTGCAGGCTGGTGTTGGCCGGGGGCTCCACCACCGGTATGGGGCGCTGGCGCCGCCGCAGGGTAAAGAGGATAAAGCCCAGCAGAACCCCCATGCCCAGGTAGTAGGCCCAGCGCAGGGCCGGCTCGCTGAGCACAAAGCGCAGGGGGCTGGGCGACTCCATCCGGCCCAGGTGATAGTATTCGGTCCAGAAGGGGGTCTGCTCCGGCAGGTAGCTCAGGGCCGCCTCGGCAAAGCCGCGGGTCTGGGGCTGCATCAGAAAATAGTTGGTATAGGCCAGGGGGGTGCTGGAGAGGTAAATAGTGCCCTTTCCCCAGGGAATGGCCGCCAGCACAGGGTTGAGCTTGTTATTAAGCGCCAGGGTGATAGCCCCAGCCGGCAGGCTATCGAAGGAGGAGGCCAGGGCCGTAGCCGGGTAGCGGTACTTCTCTTTGGGCAGGCCCTTTTGGGTAAACCAAAGGTACATGCTATCGGCTGCCTGCTCGCCCAGGGGGTTGAACTGAAAATCGTAGGTATAGGAAAAGCCCAGCGTATCCTGCAGCAGCTCATTCCAGTGCTCGGCAGCCAGAAAGGCATGATCGCCGGCCTGCACCCGCCGCAACAGCACCTCCACATCTTCGGTGCCGGGCTCAAAGAAGCCGGCCAGCACCAGCTGGTTCAGGGGGGTGGGCATGCTATCAAGCTCATAGAGGGTAACGGGCCGGATATGGGGTGCTCCTTCTTTCAGAAAATCGGGCAGCAGCTGCGCCAGCGCATAGGCGCCATAGGGGTTCTTGTCCCGCTGCGAGTAGGTGGCCCGCCAGTTCAGGGGTTTGGGCACCAGTGCTTCTATAAGCACAAAGACCAGCAGCACCCCGCCCAGAATATAGAGTTGACGCCTGCTCATGCCGCTACCCCTGCCTTTCTGCTAAACTGGACCCACTCCTGCTGCACCTGCTCAAATACCCCCTTATCGACGGGAAAATTGCCATACCAGGCCCACTCAAAGTAGTAGCCCAGGCGGGTAAAGTGCGTGCTGATGTCTGCTGCCTGCACCTCCTGCTGGTACTGGCGGTTGGTTTTGCCGGGCTCCCAGCGAATGTGGCCCCCATCGGACAGGCGCTTGAGCGCTGCCAGGTACACCAGGCGGATGGCCCGGGGGTACTCCTCCCGCTGCACCGCCGTGGCAATTTCGGCCTCGAAGTTCAGCGCATGTATGTTTTCGGTTAGGCCCTCCGGCGCCTGTATGGGGGTAGCGGCCGCCTTGCGGTGCAGCAGGCTGCTCAGATCAATGTCCAGAAAGCGGATCACAATAAACAGGCCGGCGGCTATGCAGAAGGCGTAAAAGAGAGCACCCAGCAGGCCGCTGTCGGAAGCGCCGCCCAGCACCTCAGCGAGCTTATAGGCCAGCCAGCGCTTAAAGCGGTCCCAGGCCCCTTCGTCGGCCTTGGCCAGGGCATAGTCCATGTCGCCATCCTCCTCCAGCTCGGCCAGGGTCTGCTCTGAAAACTGGCGGCGCTGCCAGGCCGGGGCAGCGGTCTCCGGCTGGCTTTCCTGCAGAGGGGACATACTTATGGAGGAATCGGGCCGGGCCTGTACAGGGGGGGCTTGCCCAAAAAGAGGGTACCAGCAGAGCCCCAGCAGCACTACCAGCAGCAGCCCCAGGGGGGGCTTAGTACTGTTCCTGCTCTTCATGAACTGCCTCGGCTACGCCAAATGCCTGCATGCGCTCCAACAAGCCGCTGGCTTCCTTATTTTCCCGCAGGCTGAAGTACTGAAAGGTGATGCCGATAAAGAGCAGGCTGCTGGCAAAGGTAAAGCCCAGCACATAGAGCGAGCCCGACAGCGCCCCAATCAGGTCATATACCCCTACCCCTCCGGTATCTACCTCCAGACTTTCCATATCCCGGGCATGCATCATGCGCATGAACATCAGGATGTAGTTGGGAATGGCCGCGGCAAACATCATCACCGACTGCACACAGTACACAATAAAGAACAATCCGGCCGTGCTTAGCCACTTGCCGGCGTTCAGCTCCATGGCCCGGTTGAGGGCCTCAAAGAAATTTTTACGCTCAAAGCTTCGGATGGGGTAAATGAGCATAAGGGCCGCTCCGCCCAGCAAAACGGCAAAGAACACCAGCAGCACAATCAGCAGCACCAGGGCTGGCGCTTTCAGGGCCGTAGCCAGCAGCGCCAGGGGGGTAATGATTACAGCCATCAGGATGCACATAAGCACCACTATGCCAAAAGACGAGCCCAGCACCGAGAAAAACTCGCCCCAGATGCTGCTCCACAGCTGCGATGCCGGCACCTGGGCCGATCCCTTTTCCACATACTCGCGCAGCATGCGCTGCACCACAGCCACCATGAGGGTGGAGGCAATCAGGGTGGTGATCATCATCAGGATCACCGAAAGGCCCAGCATAAAATAGTGGCTGGCGCCGGTGGGGGCCTCCTGCTCTCCTAGGGCGCCCATAATATACGTCTGGTAGAGGCTAAAGCATACACCGGCCACCAGCGCAAAGGGGCCTACCACCAGTACGGTATTGGTGAGCAGGGGCTTGATGTTCTGGCTAAAGAAGGCGAAGGTAGCATTAAGCTTGTCGCCCAGGCGGCGTTCCCGCTTAAAGTTAATGTGCTGCTGCATGGTGTATGCGTTCTACTTTGAGGGGATAAATTACAAAATAATAGAGCATGAACAGGGCCGATGTAAGGATTATTGCTCCCTTTGCTGCCCAGTGCCATTCGGTATAGCGGGTTACGTAGCTTTCCAGCACGGCTGCCGCCACAATAATGGGCAGCACCCCTACCAGCATTTTTACCGCAGTGCGCACCCCCCGGGCAAAGGAAGTGCGGCGGGGATAGGTGCCCGGGTACATAAAGCTGTTGCCTACCACCAGGCCAGCCGCCCCGGCAATGATAAAGGAGGCCATCTCCAGCGTGCCGTGTACCCAGATGGTAAGAAAAGAAGTCCAGAACAGGCCCTGCTTCAGAAAGAAATACTGAAAAGCCCCTACCATTACCCCATTATAAAACAGTATAAGGCCGGCCCCCACGGCAAAGACCAGTCCGGCGGCAAAAATGGTAAAGGATACCCGCAGGTTGTTATAGGCAATGGCGGCAAACATGCTCAGCATGTCCTCGTCTTTGTATACGGCCATGGGATCGCCCTTTTCAATATTCTCCAGGGTCATGTTCACATAGCCATCGCCCAGGATCAGGCGGGCGTAGGTCTCATCATATTCGGCCGAGAGGGCGCCAATGGCCACCGATACGGCAAAGATCAGAAAAGAATAGAGCAGCGGGCGCCGGGCCCCGGCAAAGAGCAGGGGCAGTTCCTGTGTCCAGAACGTTAGCAGCCGGCTCAGGTCTTCCTTTTTATTGCGGTAAATGCGCTGGTGTACCGAGGCGGCCAGCCCGTTGAGGTAGGGAATGATCTGGCTGCTGGGGTAGTGGGTGCGGGCGTAGGCCAGATCATCAGTGAGTTGCACAAACAGATCGGCCAGTTGATCGGGCGCGGCAGCTCCCTTTTGCTGCAACAGCTCCTCAAAAGATTTCCATTTTGGGTAATTCGCTTTGACAAATTGAGCCTCGCGCATACATTTGCTTTTACTCCGGACGCACAAGGTAACAAAGCATGCAGAAAGTAGAGATACAAACCACCCAAAATGTACTCATCGATTATGAGGTAGCAGGCCTGGGCGACCGAATAGGAGCGTATTTGCTGGATTCTCTGCTCACAGGGGCCTACTATATTGTGCTGATCCTGTTCAATTCTGAGGTATACAGCATGCCTACCTGGCTCATCATTACATTTATTCTCCCCCCCTTTCTGTATCACCTGCTGTGCGAGATCTTTTTTAACGGGCAAAGCCTGGGCAAGCGGCAGCTGCACCTGAAGGTAGTACGCCTGGATGGCACCCAGCCCGGCATTGGCAACTACCTGCTGCGCTGGCTGCTGCGCCCGCTGGATATCTGGCTCTATGGCTCGGTGGCCATCCTCACCATCCTCATCAACGGCAAGGGGCAGCGCCTGGGCGATATGGCCGCCGGCACCACCGTGGTAAAATACCGGCCCCAGCAGCATAATTTTGATCAGCAACTCTACACCCCCGCCCCCGAACAGGAGGCCTATGAGGTGCAGTTTCCGCAGGTGAGCCGCCTGCAGGAAAAAGATGTGGCCCTGATCCGGGAAACGCTGCGCACCTACCGCCTTACCGGCAATGCCCAGCCCGTGCAGCTAATGGCCGATAAAGCGCAGCAGCTGCTGGGCATCGAAACCAGCATGCCCCCCCTGAAACTGCTGCATACGCTGGCCAAAGATTTTGACCACCTGGCCGGTCGCCCCTGATGCTGCCCGTGTATACGCTACGCCAGCTGGCCCTGCGCAACGGCCAGGACCGGCCCGAGATCTGGTGCGCCTTCCGGGGCCTGATCTATGATGTGAGCCCCTCCCGCCTCTGGCGGGGCGGCAAGCACTATGAGCACTGGGCCGGGCAAGACCTTACCCAGGAGCTCAGGGATGCACCCCATACCGACAAGGTATTTGACAAGTTTGTGGTGGTAGGCCGCCTGATTAGCTGAAGAAATCAGAAAAATGGCTATCTTAAATGCTTCACCAAGCCGGTTTAGCTAATTTAGCCAACTCTACCCCCCTGCCTATGATCTTTATTGCCGATAGCGGATCTACCAAAACCCAGTGGCGCCTGCTAGGGGCCGATGGCAGCATACAGCAGGCCAAAACGGCCGGCTACAACCCTCATCACCAAACGGCTGCCGACATCCGGGACAACCTGCTGCAGGAACTCCTGCCCCAGCTCTCTGACGGCATCAGTCCGCAGCAGATCCATTTTTACGGGGCCGGCTGCAGCTCCGAAAAAAGCAAAAGTATTGTGCGCATGGCCTTTCGGGAGGTGTTTCCGGAGGCGGACATCACCATAGAACATGATCTGCTGGCCGCCGCCCGCGCCCTGTGCGGCAGCGAGCCGGGCATTGCCTGCATTCTGGGCACCGGCTCCAACTCCTGCCTCTACAATGGTGCGGAGATTACGCACAACATTCCGGCCCTGGGCTGGATCCTGGGCGATGAGGGCAGCGGCTCCGACCTGGGCCGGCGCGTAGTAGCCGATTTTCTTCGGTTTAACATGCCCGATCACCTGAGCAAAGCCTTTGCTGAGGCCTACCAGGGGGTAACGGTTGATGAGGTGCTGGACCGCATTTACAAACAGCCCTTTCCCAAACCCTACATTGCTTCCTTTGCCCGCTTTCTGAACACCCACCTGCAGGACCCCTGGTGCTACCAGCATGTGTACGACAGCTTCCGGAGCTTTCTGGAAAAGAATGTGTGCAAGTACCCCGACTACCAGCAGCACAAACTGCACTTTGTAGGTTCGGTGGCCTATTACAACAGCAATGTGCTGCGCAAGGCGGCCTCCGACCTGGGGCTGCGGGTACACCATGTACTGGAGAGCCCCATTGCCGGCCTTACCCTCTACCACCAGCAAACCAAAGTGTAGCCCCAGGGAACAAAGCCCGGGCTTTTTGGGTATAGCTATGTATACAGCCTGTCATTAGGCAAGAAGCGGCAAGAAAGTAAGATGAAAAATACATTTGGGCGGGAAATCATTCCACAAAACGACGAAGCGAGAGTTGCGGCACTGCACCGCTATGAGATTCTGGACAGCCCGCCTGAAGAAGTATTTGAAAAAATTGCCCGCCTGGCCCAGTCCATGTTCAAAACGCCTATAGCCCTGGTGGCCCTGGTAGACAAGGAGCGGGTCTTCTTTAAGGCCAATGTAGGCATGGGCGATACCCTTAATGTTAGCCGCGGTGTTAGCCTCTGCTCGCTGGCCGTGGCCGATGAAGAGGTGGTGGTATTTGAAGATGCCCGCAAAGACCCCTGCCTGCTGCACAACCCCCTGGTGGCCGGCACCTTTGGGCTCCAGTTTTATGCCGGGGCCCCCATTACCACCCCCGATGGCTATGCTGTAGGCACGGTTTGCCTGGTAGATCATACCCCACGCCAGTTTACCGATGAGCAGCGCTCCCAGCTACAACAGCTGGCCGATCTGGTGATGCATGAGCTGGAGCTGCGCCTCTCTACCCGCAAAACGCTGGCCATGCAGACCGAGCTGCTCCAGACCACCATCCACGACATCAAAAATCCGCTCAACAACATTTTGGGGCTGGCCAGCCTCATCAGCAGCAGTAAAGACATGGCCACTACCCTGGAGTATGTGCGCCTGATCAAGCAGTCAAGCACTGCGCTCAATGGGGTAGTGCAACAGCTGCTGGAAACCACCCTGAACTTTCCAGACGAGTGGGGCCTGCGCCAGGAGCAGGTAGACCTGGCCGAGATCCTGAAGCGAACAGTTGAAGAAAACAGGGCTACGGTGCTCAAAAAGGAGCAGACCATTACCACCAGCATTGAGGCCTCGCCCCGGGTGCTGGGTGATCCGCAGCGGCTGAAGATCGTGCTGGACAACCTCATTAGCAACGCCATCAAATACTCGCCCACCGACACCACCATTCACATTGCCCTCTCGCAGCAAAATGGCAGCGCGCTGCTGGAGATCCGGGATCAGGGGCAGGGGCTAACAGAAGAAGATCAGCAGAAAATGTTCAGGAAGTATGGCCGTCTGAGTGCACAGCCAACCGGCAATGAAACCTCCAGCGGGCTGGGCCTTTACATCAGCAAGCGCATTGTAGAGCAGCATCAGGGCCGCATCTGGGCTCAGAGCGAAGGCAAGAACAGGGGCAGCCGCTTTATGGTAGAATTGCCCCGCATGCGCAGCAACAAGTTCCAGACTGGCTAAGGCTTGCCGGAAAACGGAAGCAGTAGAGCAGTACCCTTTATTGCACAGCCATGCCCACCAGCTGGGCCGATACCCGCAGTCCGGCTTTTTCCAGCGCTGGCTGGTCCAGCTCAAAGCGCAGCTTACGGTCTACCAGCAAAAAGTTGATCATCCCCCCTTTTTTCAGCAGCCCGTCACCTTCGGTCACCAGGATGCAGTTGGGAATGCTGCGGCTGGCAAAGAGCGGCAGCTTGGAGCTTTCGGGCCCTGGCAGGAACAGCAGCTGGCACTTATCGGCATCGGCCGGGCTCATCACCGGCTTTATGGTGTATTTGCGCTCGGAGGTGGTTTTGAGAATAGCCATTTTTTCAAAGGCTTCTACAATCTCGGGATTGCCGCCCGAAACCCCTATTACCAGTTCCTTGGGCGCAGCAGGCCACTCTATGTATTTGGTGAAGTTGTACACATACAGGGTATGGAAGGTATAATCGGTTTTGGTATACCCTGCACTCACAAAGAGCAGACCGGCAAAGGCCATCACGACTGAAAGGCGAAAGGCAGATAGCATAACTGGAATTTCGGTTGTTCAGCTGTATAACAACCGTCAAATATAGCTGCTCCGCAAACAACATACAAGTTATATGCAGCTACATGTAAGTTTAATCCAATAAATAAAGACTATTTATTCTCCTAAAAATGCAGACTCCGCGCACCATATACCCCTAGTTGCCACTTCCAGCCAGCAACAAAAACAACAAAAAATTAAAACCGCATCAAAGCGGTTCTCCCTACATCTGAGCAGGTTCGGCGGCTTCCTGCAGCAGGTATTCCCGCTTTAGCAGGGGGCAGATCTTGTAGCGCTCATCGCCGGTATCCTGCCACAGGGCTTCCAGCAGCTCATACACATGCTTAATGCCGATCTTTTGGCTCCAGGCAAAGGGGCCCAGGGGATAATTAGTGCCAAGCTGCATGCCCAGGTCAATGTCCTGCCGGCTGGCGGTACCCTCCTGCAGGGTATAATAGGCTTCATTGATAATCTGGCAGATCACCCGGGGGGTTACCATGCCAACGCGGTCCTGCACCAGGCGGTAGTCGGCACCCAGGGCGGCACATACGGTTTTGAGCCGGGGCAGGTCACCTTCTTCCAGCAGGCTTAGCTCCAGCAGAGGGCGGTTGATAAAACCCGATAGGGCATTGATCCCCACCAGGGTGCAGGAGGGGCGGCCCCAGCGGGCTACCAACCCGGCCAGGCTGCTTTTGGGCACATTGCAAAAAACAGTAAGCCCCTCCAGGCGTTGGTATTGCTGAATGCGCTCCGGATGGCTATCCAGCCACAGATCAAGTACGGCATCAGCTTTTTTAAGATCGGCTTCGGGCAGGGCCTCCACGGTGTGGTAGTGGATCTCGGCAGGTTCTCCGAAACGCTCTGCAAATTCGGCCAACATTTGCGCGGGGCCGGTCACCAGTATGAGCATAAATTCTTACTTTTAAGCCAAAAATACGCTTTTTCACCCATTATCCCCACCCCCTATGAGCAAAAGTGTCATCTACAGCGAGCAGGCCCCGGCCCCCATTGGGCCCTACAGCCAGGCCATCCGCATCAAAGATACCCTCTATGTGTCGGGCCAGATCCCCTTTATCGGCCAGAGCGGCGAGCTGGTAACAGGCAGCATCGAAGAGGAAACCCGGCAGGTAATGCTAAACCTGGAGGCTATTCTGAAGGCCGCCGGCATGAGCTTTGCCAATGTGGCCAAGTGCACCATTTTCATCAAGGACATGAATGATTTTGGCGCCATCAATGGCGTATACGGCAGCTTTTTTACCGACAATCAGCCCCCTGCCCGCGAAACCGTAGAGGTGGCCCGCCTGCCCAAAGATGTGCGGGTGGAGATCTCCTGCATTGCCGTGGCCTGATGCAACTGCTGCCTTATAAAGAAGAAACCATTATCCTTCCCTATTCTGCACTGGAAGCCTACCGCCGCCTGAAAGCACTTACCAAACCGGTAAATGAGGGGCTGCACTACAGCCCGGCAGAAGACAGGGCCTTTTTGTTTAATGGACTTCTGAAAAAGGAGGGGTTCCGGATCAGCCGCAAGCTGGTACGGCCCGAAAACTTTCTACCCCTGCTGGTGGGCCACATAGAGGCCACCTCAGTAGGCTGCCTGGTGTTTGTGCGCTACCGCCTGTTTTTTGCCACCACCCTCTACCTGGTGTTCTGGACGGTGGTTTGTGTGCTCATGAGCCTGTTCTTTCTGCTGCACCAGGAGGCCTGGGGCTATGCCGCCCTGGCCTTTGGCATTGGCTGCGCCCAGTATGTGATTGCGGTCAAAAACTTTGCCCTGCAGGTGCGCCGCAGCCGCGCCGTGCTGGACCAGGCCTTTTTTAGCAACCCCCTGCCCGGCTGAAGGGGTTCACCCGGCTGTCCGGACACCGGCCCCGCAGGCAGTAGGCAGGCAGCAGCTTTTTTAAACACAAGTGCCCCGCGGGGCCTTCTCCTGCAGGCTACGTAATAAATTTGTAAGTTTGCAGCATATTTGAGTAGCATGGAAAATAACATACGCGTACGCTTTGCCCCCTCTCCTACCGGGGCTTTACATATTGGCGGTGTTCGCACCGCTCTATACAATTACCTGTTTGCCCGCAAAACAGGCGGCACCATGGTGCTGCGGATCGAAGATACCGATCAGACCCGCTATGTGCCCGGCGCCGAAGCCTACATACAGGAAGCCCTGGATTGGGCCGGCATACAACTGGACGAAAGCCCCTGGACCGGCGGCCCCTACGGACCCTACCGCCAGAGCGAGCGCAAGGAGCAGTATCTGGCGTACGCCCAGCAACTGATTGAGGCAGGCCATGCCTACTATGCTTTTGACACGCCCGAGGAGCTGGAGGCCATGCGCGAGCGCCTGTGGGCCGCCCGCGTGGCCAACCCGCAGTACGACTCGCTCAGCCGCATGCAGATGAAAAACAGCCTTACCCTTTCTCAGGAAGAGGTGGCGGCCCGCATTAGCAGTGGCGAGCCCTATGTGATCCGCTTTAAAATGCCCCGCAAGGAAGAGGTGCGCCTGCACGACATTATCCGGGGCTGGGTAATGGTACACACCGCTACCCTGGACGATAAGGTGCTGATGAAAAGCGATGGCTGGCCCACTTACCACCTGGCCAATGTGGTAGATGATTATCTGATGAAGATCACCCATGTGATCCGTGGCGAAGAGTGGCTGCCCTCGGCCCCCCTGCACGTACTGCTCTACAAAGCGCTGGGCTGGGAAGCCCACATGCCCAAGTTTGCCCACCTGCCCCTGATCCTGAAGCCCGATGGCAACGGCAAGCTTAGCAAGCGCGATGCCGAAAAACAGGGATTCCCCATTTTTCCGCTGGAGTGGATAGACCCCCTGAGCAACGAAAAAGTGGCCGGCTTCCGGGAAGAGGGCTACCTGCCCGAGGCAACGGTCAACTTTCTGGCCTTTCTGGGCTGGAGCCCCGGTACCAATGACGAGCTCTTTACCATGGAAGAACTCATTGAGATCTTTAGCCTGGAGCGCATCGGCAAGGCCGGCACCAAATTCGATATCGACAAGGCCAAATGGTACAACCAGTACTACCTGCGCAAGCGCCCCGATGCCGAGCTGGCCGGCATGCTGCAGGAGCAGCTGGACAAGCTGGAAGTAGGCTATGAAGCCGAGATGGTCCATAAAGTAGCCCTGGAGATCAAGGAGCGGGCCGTGTTCCCCAAAGACCTCTGGAAAGATGGCGCGGTCTACTTTATCCGCCCGGCCCGCTACGATCAGGACGTGGCCGCCAAAAAATGGAATGCCGAGGCGCAGAACATCATTAGCCAGTTTGCCCAGGCGGTAGAAGACGATGCGCAGGCCCTCACCGCCGAGCGCGCCAAAGACCTCTTGCAGCAGGTGCTGGACAAAAACAATGTCAAGATCGGGCGGGTTATGCAAGCAGTACGGCTGGCACTGACCGGTGTGGGCTCCGGGCCCGACCTGATGAACATGATTGAGATCATTGGGCGGGAAGAAACCGTCCTGCGCCTGCGCCAGGCCGTGCACCATCTGCACGTAACCCCCTAAGCTTATGGCACGCAAACCGGAAAAACCCAAAAAAGAATCGCCCAAGGTTAATGAAGACCTCAAGGGATTCGATATAAAAATCGATACATTTGGTGAGATCAAATCCACCATGAACATCGATGAGATCAATAAATTTCTGAACCGCAATGTAGACGACAAAAAGCTGCGGGACCGGGACGATCTGGAATTTATTCAGGATAAGAAAAAGCGAAAAAGCTCCAAAAAGACCGCGATTCCGATACACCAGACGAATAAACGTTACCCCATGCACCGACCCTCCGACCAAATTGATTACACCATTCTGGGTGAAAGCATTCAGGTGGTAGAAGTTGAGCTCGATCCGGGCGAAACCGTAGTAGCCGAAGCCGGCGCCATGCTGTACATGGAAGAGGGCATTCAGTTCCAGACCAAAATGGGCGATGGATCCGATGCCAACTCCAGCATTCTGGGCAAGCTCTTTCAGGCCGGCTCCCGCCTGCTTATGGGCGAGTCGCTCTTCATGACCCACTTTACCAACCAGGGCGGCCGGGGCACGGCCGGCAAGGCCAGGGTGGGCTTTTCGGCCCCCTACCCGGGCACCATCATGCCGGTGCAGCTGAGCCAGATGAGCCGAAACGAGCTGCTGGTCCAAAAAGATGCCTTTCTGTGCGCTGCCCTGGGCACCAAGATCTCCATTGCGCTAAACAAGCGCATGGGCAGCGGCTTTTTTGGGGGTGAGGGTTTTATTCTGCAAAAGTTGCAGGGCGATGGCCTGGCTTTTATCCATGCTGGCGGCACCATCATTGAGCGGCAGCTCAACAACGATACCCTGCGCGTAGATACAGGCTGTATCGTAGGCTTTGAGTCTACCATCGACTATGACATTCAGCGGGCCGGCGATCTGAAGAGCATGATCTTTGGCGGCGAGGGCATCTTTCTGGCTACCCTGCGCGGTACCGGCAAGGTGTGGCTGCAGAGCATGCCGGTGCGCAAGCTCATACAGGCCCTGATGCCTACCGGCCAGAACAGCAAAAAAGGCAGCAGCTCGGTGCTGGGCCAGTTTCTGGAAGATTAGCAGGCCTATCATATCCCTTTATTATCAGAAATGCTCCTGCCCGCAGGAGCATTTTTTATATCCCTCCCCTTCTGCCAAAGCGGGGAATCAGCATGGGCACCTGCCGCTTATACTGCCGGTACAGCTCGCCATACTGCCGCTCCAGATCCCGCTCTTCCAGCCGGATACCAATAAAAATATAGCCGATGGCCATGCCAACGGTGATCAGGTTGGCCCAGGTAGGGATGTAGAGCCAGAAGCCCAGCAGTACCAGCAGGTTGCCGGCATAGAGGGGGTGGCGTACCCGCTTCAGGATGCCATCGGTGCGCAGGCGGTTGCCCAGCGCTTTGCCGCCCTCCTGCGGCTTAAGGCCCACAAATTCCTGCAGGGAATAAACCCGAAAGGCCTGGCGAATCACCAGTACCCCCGCCGTAGTGAGCATCAGGCCCAGGTAGCGAAACAGCCCATCGGGCGGTAGCAGGCGGGCATGTGAGATAATGGCATTGTAAAACAGGATG